>NZ_JAKKSG010000001.1:0-434048 GCF_025653545.1 Shewanella sp. SW1
GGCTCATTGGCAAACTGAAAATAATCAACATTGGCTTTTAGATAAGCTATTTCAAGAAGATAAGCAGAAAATGTATGATGAAGATGGCGCCAGTATCTTGGCCATTTTACGCCGCTGGGCCTTAAATCTGGTGAAATTACACCCAGCTAAAACCAGCCAAACTCAAAAATTTAATCGAGCATGTTGGAGTGATGACTTCAGAGAAGAGATTATTTTTGGAACTGGTCAAAAAGTGTAATCAGCCCCTGCGGACTTGCAAACCTATTAATTTAATTGTCCACTAAATAATAAAACTTGTACCAAATTTAAATATAGCCACTACTCCCTTCATGATAATGCCCAGAAGATCAGACGGGCATCCACAGTAATTGCGTGGTAGTTAATCTCCAGCTTTGCTTAAGCATTGAACAAGGAGGTTTGTATGCCGTGTCATTGAAATGATTGGACAGGCAGGAAATGTTATTGAGACACTCATTATTAAATTTTAGAAAGATGGAGTGTTAGTTCTTTTTTTAAATACGAATAAGTAACACTGAAACTTCAGGAGTTCATATTCCCTGCGAAGTTGTCTAAATACGGAGTAAAAATGCCGTGGCGACATCATGGATGATGGTGCAGGCTCGGGGGCACATGGATGTGCCATCTGAGCCATTAGGCAATTTTTGTTGGAGTATGAGACCTTGCTGTTATTAATGAATGAGCAATGCATGTAACTTCGCTAGGGTGAGTGCTGCGTAGCAGCGTTTCGAACGAGAGCCAAGGCTGGCAGTTAGACATGGAGGTTGTTCGTCAAGGGAGCATCTAAGGAGGATAGGACGAGCAGTCCTCCTTGGTCGATTTCTTAATAAAAAATCAGGGGAGAAGTCCTACGTCGTTGATTTTGATTTGGATTTAAAAATCCAAACGAAGTTTGGAAATGGGGTATGCGTGAGCCATCAATGATGATCAATGGCTCTTTTGAGAGGTTACTCTTCTGGAACAGTAAATGTGGCTTCGACTTTCTCTAATTCTTGCTCGGTTTTAAGCTGAAACGCTTGCTGCTTTTTAAGTTTGGCTTCTTCTTCAAGTGCAGCTTCTCTTTGTTTAAATTCGTGTCTCTCTGGTTTAGTTAGAAACTTAAACGCGAGCTTGTTGCCCAGTACGTAGGCGACCACGTCTTCACCTTTTGTGCGGCGTTCATCGACGCGTTGTGAAAAACGGGCGTTATCGCGGGCTTTACGTTCTTCGGCATTTAACTTACTCATAATCTGTTCTCCTCATTTAGTTAATCACGGTAGTGTTCCACTACGTTCAGTTAAACAAATGAGTTGTGTTGCACATTCATAAAGCTGATTGGGCGGGATTCTACCATAAGCGCTCACGAAAGCTGTGGGATTAAAATCTACCATTCCATCACCTGCGTTAACTTTGCGCACATAAGAAAGATGCGGCTAGAGTCACTTTTAAGATAAACCACGAACACCGAAGCGACAGCTTGCGTAAAAGCCGAAACAACATTGGTATTCAAAGGCAACTCTCAGTAAACTTTCGCTCCCATGTTTTGATCCGGTGCTGTGATGACCTTTCCCGAGCTTTCTTCTTCCCCTGAGTCGTTAACTTTTGCTGAGCTTGGCTTAAATTCGGCGTTACTTAAGGCCTTGCCTGCAACACTGGCGCATCCGACAAAGGTGCAGCAATTGGCGATTCCGGCCATTCTTGCGGGACGGGATTTGTTAGCCTTAGCACAAACCGGTAGCGGGAAAACCTTAGCTTTTGGTTTGCCACTTCTACAACAAATTTTGTTGCAACAGCAAACACAGTTACAGGGTGCTAAGTCTGTGCCGCCTCCAAATGCACTGGCGTTAGTGCTGGTGCCTACACGGGAATTAGCGCTGCAAGTGACTGAAGCGTTGCAAGCGGTGGCAAGTCAGTTATCGGCTTCGTTGATCATTCAGCTTCTGTGCGGTGGGGTCGCACTGGAAGACCAATTAGCCGAACTTGCAGCCAAGCCGCGGGTATTAGTGGCAACCCCTGGGCGTTTACTGGATTTATGCAAACAGTCCCACATCAGCCTCGATTCGATAAAACATCTTGTGCTGGATGAAGCTGACCGCCTGTTGGAAATGGGGTTTTGGCCCGATGTGCAAAAGCTGATGGCGTTTATGCCTAAGCTTAAGCAAATCTTGTTATTTTCTGCCACCTTGCCCGAGGCGTTGGATACATTAACCGAAAAGCTGCTGGTGAATGAGCCGCTACGGGTCGAAGCCCACAAAGTGAATTCTGTAGCTGGTGAAATCGAAGAACAGCTTTATTTAGTCAACAAGGGCAGTAAAGCACAGGCATTGATTGCGCTATTAAAACAATATCAATGGCCGCAGGTGCTGGTGTTTATCAGCGCCCGTGATGATGCCGATGCCGTCGCTAAACGGCTCGCCAAAGCGGGGATGAAAGTCGCCGCGCTGCACGGTGAAAAAGATCAAACCGTGCGCAGCCAAACCTTGGCCGACTTTAAAGCCAATCGCATTCAAGTATTAGTGGCGACAGACTTAATGGCGCGTGGCATTCATGTCGATGCTTTGCCAGTTGTTATCAATTTGGATTTGCCCATGAGTGCGCCTGTGTACGTGCACCGCATTGGCCGCACCGCCCGCGCTGGCGAAAAAGGGCTGGCGATTTCCCTCGTGTGCCACGGTGAAATGGCAACTTTAACGGCAATTCGCAGCTTAACCGCGCGGGAGTTACCGCTGGCATTATTGGCTGACTTTCCGGTAACGGATAAGCCGAGTGAAAAAATCACTGATGGCGCCACTGAGATCAAAGTTGAGCGTAAGCGACCACCACGGGATAAACAGGCGAATCGCCGTAGCATCAATAAGCACAGCGCCAAAGAGTTTAAAGGTAAGCGCTGAGCTTGAAGCTATTCATAGCGTTCAAGTTTGGCGTGCCATAATCACTAAACAGATAACAGAATAAAGCGCATTGGCCGCTGTTATCACTTTCGCTCTGGGTGTAACTTAGTGACTTATTTACATTAAGGAGCTAAGTCATGGGATCGACATTGGCGTTAAGCAAAGCACTTCATAAAGTGGTGAATAACGGTTTAACGACCGAGCACTTTGTACTTAGGCCATTCCAGCGAGCGGATCTTGAGGCTTTTACCGCCTATCGAGCCGACCCTAAGGTCGCCAAATATCAAAGCTGGACGGATTACAGCTATAGCGATGCACTCACGTTGTTCGAGAAGATGGATTATGCACAATTTGGTGCGGTTGGTACTTGGTTTCAGCTTGCAATTGTCACTGTCGCATCGGGAACTACACCAACCCAATTAGTTGGCGATCTGGCGCTGCAATTTATTGATGAGCAGCAGGTGGAAATTGGCTTTACGATTGCGCCTGAGCATCAAGGTAAACATATTGCTTTTGAGGCCGTCAGCGCATTGCTGGATTACCTCTTTATTGAATTGCATAAGCATAGAGTTATTGCCATCACCGATGCACAAAATCTTGCCTGCTGTCGCTTACTCGAAAAACTCCGCTTTAGGCGCGAAGCCCATTATGTGAAAAACATCTTCTTTAAAGGTGCGTGGGGCGATGAGTTCGTCTATGCCTTGTTAAAGGAGGAGTATTAATTCCTTTTAGGTGCAAAGTATCGCTAACGCGCGCCGCCAGTGTTTCTCTATTTGGCTTATCTTGTCTATCTCAGTAAAATCTTTCCATTAGTTGAGCCCGTGTTGGCTCAAAGATCTTCACGCCCGTCATGGGATTTAAGGAGTGCCACATGAAATCAATGCGTTTAGGCTTAGTGGGTATGGCGGTCGCGCTCGGATTATCGGCCTGTGCGACCACGCAATCGCCAACGGGGCGAGGGCAGACCTTGTTGTATTCAGCGGCGCAAATGCAGCAGATGGGCGATTCCTCCTTCGAGGAAATGAAAAAACAGCAAAAAGTGAGTAGTGATAAAAAGCTGACGCAATACGTCAATTGTGTCGCTAATCGTATTACTGCAGTGCTGCCGGACCAAACCCAACGCTGGGATGTGGTTTTGTTTGACTCAGAACAAGTCAACGCTTTTGCTCTGCCGGGTGGGCATATTGGGGTTTATACCGGATTGCTTAAGGTCGCTAAGGGACCTGATCAGCTTGCTACTGTGCTCGGTCACGAAGTCGCGCATGTGTTGGCGCAGCACGGTAACGAGCAGGTTTCCCGTGGACAGTTAACGGGCGTTGGAATGCAGATTGCCGATGCAGCGCTAGGGGCGAGTGGTGTGTCGAATCGCGACTTATATATGTCGGCATTGGGACTCGGTGCTCAGGTGGGGGTTATTCTGCCTTTTGGTCGCGCCCAAGAGAGCGAAGCCGATATTATGGGCGTAGAGCTAATGGCTCGAGCGGGTTTCAATCCGGCTCAGAGTGTTGAGTTATGGCAGAATATGTCGAAGGTGGGCGGTAGCCAAGGGCCGGAGTTATTATCGACCCATCCATCGAACAGTAATCGCATTGCTCAGCTACAACAATTGCAAGCACAGATGCAGCCACTTTATGCCAGTGCTAAAGCGCAGGTGAACAATCAATGTGTGGCGCCGAAATAAGCTGAAGTCTATTTAAGATCTAAGTGCCCGTTTAGTGAGTGTTCGCTGTCGTTTGTGGAGAGATATGTGTCCTTAACCTATTTATGCTTTTGGATAAATACGCAATAAGTGTGTAAAAAAGCCTCCTTAGTTAAATAAGCAGTCAGTTTACCAGCATAGCTCGCTGAACTATGGTAAACTGGCGCGCAAAATTCCACTGATAATTGAGAGTCGTTAATTATGTCTGATAAATTCAGTACTGTTGAACAGCAAGCAAGCTACGGTGTAGGCCGTCAAATGGGTGAGCAACTGGCCGCCAATTCTTTTGATGGCGTGGATATTCCAGCCGTTCAAGCGGGTTTAGCCGATGCGTTTGCCGGTTTAGAAAGTGCTGTGTCTATGCAAGATCTGCAAGTTGCTTTCACTGAAATTAGCGGTCGTATTCAAGCTGCTCAAGAGCAAGCTGCTGCTGCTGCGTCTGCTGAAGGCGATGCCTTCTTAGCTGAAAATGCTAAGCGTGATGGCGTGACTGTGACTGACTCTGGTCTGCAGTTCGAAGTATTAGTCCAAGGTGACGGTGCTACTCCAACTTACGAAGATACTGTTCGTACTCACTACCATGGTTCTTTCATCAATGGTGATGTGTTCGACAGCTCTGTAGTTCGTGGCCAACCTGCTGAGTTCCCAGTTTCTGGCGTTATCGCTGGCTGGACTGAAGCACTGCAACTGATGCCAGTAGGCACTAAGTTGAAATTATTTGTGCCACATCACTTAGCTTATGGTGAGCGCGGCGCGGGGGCATCGATTCCTCCTTATTCAACTTTGGTATTCGAAGTTGAATTATTAGATATCATCTAATATTGAAAAACGCCTAAGCCTGTCTTAGGCGTTTTCTTATGGAATACAAAGAAAGATTGAGGAGATTGAAATGAGTGGACAAGTGAGAGTGGCAATCGTCGGTGCCGGTGGTCGTATGGGACGCACTCTTATTGAAGCGGCCTACAATCACGACCATATTTTACTGGGTGCCGCCATTGAGCGTGCAGGCTCAAGTTTAGTGGGTGTGGATGCGGGTGAGTTAGCTGGTGTGGGTAAATTAAACGTCATGATCATGGATTCGCTCGATTATGCGACCGATGATTTTGATGTGTTGATCGATTTCACCGCGCCAGACGCCAGTATTGTCCATTTAGATTGGTGTGTTCGCCATAAGAAAGCCATGGTGATTGGCACAACGGGTTTCAATCATGCTCAAAAAGAACAGATCAATGCCTTTGCCGAGCAAACACCGGTCGTGATGGCGCCGAATATGTCTGTGGGTGTCAATTTGATGTGGAAATTACTCGAACTGGCTGCCGAAGTCATGGGTGATTACACGGATATCGAAATTATCGAAGGCCACCACAGACACAAAAAAGATGCGCCGTCGGGTACAGCCCTGAAAATGGGTGAAGTGATTGCTAAGACCTTAGGTCGCGATCTTGAAAAATGTGCCGTATATGGCCGCGAAGGGATCACGGGTGAACGTGACCGTGAAACTATCGGTTTTGCGACTATTCGTGCTGGTGATCTCGTTGGTGAACATACGGCCATGTTTGCCGATATCGGTGAGCGTTTAGAGATCACCCATAAAGCTTCGAGTCGTATGACCTTTGCTAATGGTGCTATGCGTGCCGCTCACTGGCTCGTGGAGCAAAAGCCGGGCTTGTATGATATGCAGCAGGTTTTAGGTTTGCATTAATATTAAAAACGCCGATATGGCGTTTTTTTTTGCACCCAGTTACCAGTGGGTGGACGGTTTCGCGTTTTTACTGTAAACTCGCTGGAATTTGTCAAAATTTCGTAAATTAGCGGAAATTGGTATCTTAACATAACATAAAAACATTATATTTCAGTGGCTTGGCTCTTTATGGAGGTCGCGTTGACAAAGTCTGCCTTACTCGTACTCGAAGATGGAACTGTATTCTCTGGCACAGCAATTGGTGCCGATGGTCTCTCTGTTGGTGAAGTTGTTTTTAACACTTCCATGACAGGATACCAAGAAATTTTAACTGATCCATCCTACTCACGCCAGATTGTAACATTAACCTACCCACACATAGGCAACACTGGTACCAATGATGAAGATATTGAATCCGATGGGGTTCACGCTTGTGGTCTTATCATTCGTGATCTTCCGCTCATCGCAAGTAGTTTCCGTAATCAACAAAGCTTAAGTGATTATCTCAAAGCGAACAATGTCGTTGGCATAGCAGATATCGATACCCGCAAGTTAACTCGTATTCTCCGTGAAAAAGGTGCTCAAGCCGGTTGTATTATGGCAGGTGCAGACTTAGACGAAGCAAAAGCGCTCGCCGCTGCCAAAGCTTTCCCCGGTTTAAAAGGCATGGATCTGGCTAAAGAAGTCACGACTAAAACTGCCTATCCATGGCGTAAAGGTAGTTGGCGTTTAGTGGGCGGCTTACCAGAAGATACGCCAGCAAATGAGCTTAAATACAAAGTAGTAGCCTACGACTACGGCGTTAAGCAAAACATTTTGCGCATGTTAGTGGATCGCGGTTGTGACGTTACCGTAGTGCCAGCTAAAACTTCATCTGCCGACGTGTTAGCGATGAATCCCGATGGTGTGTTCCTTTCGAACGGCCCTGGCGATCCAGAGCCATGCGATTACGCGATTGAAGCGATTCAACAAATTCTGAAAACCGACACGCCGATTTTCGGTATCTGTTTAGGTCATCAGCTACTCGCACTGGCCTCAGGTGCAAAAACCTTGAAGATGAAGTTTGGTCACCACGGTGCAAACCACCCAGTGAGCAATATCGAGAAAGGTAACGTGATGATCACCAGCCAAAACCACGGTTTTGCTGCCGATGAAACGACCTTACCAGCCAACATTAAGGTGACGCATAAGTCGCTGTTTGATGGTTCACTCCAAGGTATCCATCTCACGGACAAGCCCGCGTTCAGCTTCCAAGGTCACCCTGAAGCGAGCCCAGGCCCGAACGATGCCGCGCCGCTGTTCGATCACTTTATCGAGCTAATCGACATATACCGTCAGAACGCCAAGTAGTACGCTAGCTAGGAGAAGAGAGAAGCAATGCCAAAACGTACAGATATAAAGAGTATTCTTATCCTAGGCGCCGGCCCAATCGTGATTGGTCAGGCATGTGAATTTGACTATTCTGGCGCACAAGCGTGTAAAGCGCTGCGTGAAGAAGGCTACCGTGTCATTCTGGTGAACTCTAACCCTGCCACCATTATGACTGATCCAGAAATGGCCGATGCCACTTATATCGAGCCGATTCACTGGGAAGTGGTCCGTAACATTATTGCTAAAGAACGCCCTGATGCGATTCTGCCAACCATGGGCGGCCAAACCGCACTGAACTGCGCATTAGAACTTGAAGCCAAAGGCGTACTGAAAGAATTTAACGTCGAGATGATTGGCGCGACTGCCGATGCTATCGATAAAGCTGAAGACCGTAGCCGCTTTGATAAAGCGATGAAAAGTATTGGTCTTGATTGTCCACGCGCGGGCATTGCCCACAATATGGACGAAGCTTATGGCGTACTTGATCAAGTGGGTTTCCCTTGCATTATCCGCCCATCCTTTACTATGGGTGGCTCAGGCGGCGGTATCGCTTACAACAGGGAAGAGTTCGAAGAGATCTGTTCACAGGGCTTAGAGTTATCGCCAACGAGTGAACTGCTGATCGACGAATCACTGATCGGTTGGAAAGAATACGAGATGGAAGTGGTCCGCGATCGCAACGATAACTGCATTATCGTCTGCGCTATCGAAAACTTCGATCCTATGGGTGTGCACACGGGCGACTCTATTACAGTTGCACCAGCGCAAACCTTGACTGACAAAGAATACCAAATCATGCGTAACGCCTCTATGGCCGTACTGCGTGAGATTGGTGTTGAGACAGGCGGTTCGAACGTACAGTTTGGTATTAACCCGAAAGATGGCCGTATGGTTATCATCGAGATGAACCCTCGGGTATCGCGCTCTTCAGCATTGGCATCAAAGGCAACGGGTTTCCCGATTGCAAAAATCGCCGCTAAGTTAGCGGTTGGTTTCACCCTTGATGAGCTGATGAACGACATCACTGGTGGTCGCACGCCAGCATCATTCGAGCCTGCTATCGATTACGTTGTGACTAAAGTGCCACGCTTTAACTTTGAAAAGTTTGCCGGCGCCAATGATCGCTTAACCACACAGATGAAATCTGTGGGTGAAGTGATGGCGATTGGCCGTACTTTCCAAGAGTCACTGCAAAAAGCCTTACGTGGTTTAGAAGTTAGCCGTAACGGTCTCGATCCTGTCACAGACATGTCTAAACCTGAGGCGATGTCGCGTATTCGCCACGAGCTGAAAGAGCCTGGTTGCGACCGTATTTGGTACATAGCCGATGCGATGCGTGCGGGGCTGAGCTTAGATGAAATCTTTAAACTGACCAATATCGACCCTTGGTTCCTCGTGCAAATCGAAGAGCTGGTTCAGCTCGAAGGTGTTGTTGCTGAAGCGGGTCTGGCGGGTCTGGATATCGACTTACTGCGGAAACTGAAACGTAAAGGTTTTGCCGATGCGCGTCTGGCCGATGTATTAGGCGTGAACGAAGCCGAAGTACGTAAGCTGCGTGATAAGTTCGACCTGCACCCAGTCTATAAGCGTGTAGACACCTGTGCGGCTGAGTTTGCAACAGACACGGCTTACATGTACTCAACGTATGAAGAAGAATGTGAAGCTAACCCATCGACCCGTGACAAAATCATGGTGTTAGGTGGCGGGCCAAACCGTATCGGTCAAGGTATTGAGTTCGATTATTGCTGTGTGCACGCGGCGTTAGCGCTACGTGAAGACGGTTATGAAACCATCATGGTGAACTGTAACCCTGAAACCGTTTCAACCGACTACGACACTTCAGACCGTCTGTACTTCGAACCCGTCACACTGGAAGATGTATTAGAAATCGTCCGTATCGAGAAGCCAAAGGGCGTTATCGTGCAGTACGGTGGTCAAACGCCATTGAAATTGGCCCGTGCCTTAGAAGCCGCTGGCGTACCTGTGATTGGTACTAGCCCAGATGCCATCGACCGCGCCGAAGACCGTGAGCGTTTCCAGCAAGCGATTCAACGCTTAGAGATGAAGCAGCCTGAAAACGATACCGTGACTACGGTTGAAGGTGCTGTGATTGCCGCTGAGCGTATCGGTTATCCGTTAGTTGTGCGTCCATCCTACGTACTGGGCGGCCGCGCGATGGAAATCGTCTACGACAAGCAAGATTTGCTGCGTTACTTCAACGAAGCCGTGAGCGTATCGAATGCATCGCCAGTACTGCTCGATCGCTTCTTAGATGATGCGATTGAAGTGGATATCGATGCAGTATGTGACGGCGAAATCGTGGTGATTGGCGCGATTATGGAGCATATCGAACAAGCGGGTGTTCACTCAGGTGACTCAGGTTGTTCGCTGCCTCCCTACACGCTAAGCCAAGAAATCCAAGATCGCATGCGCGTTCAAGTCGGCAAGTTGGCGATGGAACTCGGTGTTGTCGGTCTGATGAACGTACAGTTCGCCGTGAAAGATAACGAAATCTATATGATTGAAGTTAACCCACGTGCTGCCCGTACTGTGCCATTCGTGTCCAAAGCGACCGGTGTGCCTTTAGCTAAGATTGCCGCGCGTGTGATGGCAGGTCAAAGCTTAACGTCGCAAAACTTCACTAAAGAAGTGATCCCACCTTTCTACTCAGTGAAAGAAGTGGTGTTGCCCTTTAATAAGTTCCCAGGTGTTGACCCACTGTTAGGCCCAGAAATGCGCTCTACCGGTGAAGTCATGGGCGTGGGCGATACGTTCGCCGAAGCCTATGCTAAGGCGCAGTTAGGGGCCACTTCTGAGGTGCCTAAGTCGGGCCGTGCATTATTGTCTGTGCGTAACAGCGATAAGAAACGCGTTGCCGATTTAGCGGCTAAGTTAATTGAGCTCGGTTATCAAATCGATGCGACTCATGGTACTGCGGTTATCCTAGGCGAAGCGGGTATCAACCCACGTTTAGTGAACAAGGTGCACGAAGGGCGTCCACACATTCTCGATCGCATCAAGAATGGTGAATACACTTATATCGTGAACACTACCGAAGGTCGCCAAGCGATTGAAGATTCTCGTCAATTGCGCCGCGGTGCACTGCGTTACAAAGTTAACTACACGACGACCATGAATGCTGCATTCGCCACTTGTATGGCCCATGCCGCCGATGATCGTACTAACGTGACGTCAGTACAAGAACTGCATCTGCGCGTACTGGCTAAATAAGCCACAGCGTTAATGCCGTTAATTAGAGGGCCGCATAACTTAGGTTATGCGGCCTTATTATTTCGTCCATTTTGAGCGCTTCGTTCATTTTATCTTCTACTTAGATTGCCTGAGAAAACTATGCCTGCGCCAGCCAATAGCCTTGCCAAAGCTGATACTTTTATTGCGCCGCCTTGCCTCGGGCAAATACGTGTGCTCTATCAAGATAACGATATTCTATTGATTGATAAGCCGAGCGGATTATTGAGTCTGTCGGGGAAGAATCCGCTGAATCTCGACTCAGTGCATTATCGTTTAGTGCAGGATTTCCCGACGGCCACTTTGTTGCACAGACTCGATTTTGGCACTTCGGGCATCATGCTGGTGGCGCTGAATAAAAGCGTGAATGGTTTGCTGACAAAGCAGTTTCAGGCGCGCACGGTTGAAAAGCGTTATACCGCCTTGCTCCACGGGCATTTAGCCGCTGACAGCGGAGTGATTAATCTGCCGATCGCTAAAGATAGTGACCATTTTCCACTACAAAAGATTTGCCATAGCACAGGCAAAGTTGCGATCAGTGAATATCAGGTGCTGGAACGATTAACCGAACCTTTCGCCACGCGGGTCGAATTTACCCCTGTTTCTGGTCGCACTCATCAACTGCGGATCCACAGTCAGCAATTGGGTCACTCAATACTGGGGTGCGATCTCTACGGCGGCGTGGGTAAGTGCGTGACTGATAAGGCTGATGCAGATGAAGCTGATATCACTAATACGACGAGCAGCAGATTAATGCTGCATGCGACCCGCTTAGCGTTTAATCATCCTATCACGGGTGAGCGTATCGACTGGGTTTGTGAGTGTCCTTTTTAAGCGCTTTTAAAAGAGCAATAGAGTTTAGCTCTCAGCATTCAGCACTTAGCACGTAGAATTTAGAGCAATGGGTTTAGTTGCTAAACCCGATACGTTCGGTCTGCATTGGCGGCGTATCGTTGGGGAGCCAAGTATGGTAAATCGTTGCGAAGGTGCCATCTGCTTTTATCGCTTCTAGGCTGTTTTTCCACTGTTCGATCACATCATTGGGCGTGCCTTGTGAGAAGGCAATGTAAAGATGATTAGCACTAATCGTGAAAAGCGACTCTACATCATCAATGCTCGCGCCCGCATCTGACAGAATACTCGGCGCGGTGAGATTGGCATTACACCAAAGATCGACACGTTGCTTCATCAATTGTTTGGCACTCAATAAGGGCTCGGATGAGGCCGCAACATTCGTAAATCCCAGTTCGAGCAATAGGCGTTCTTCCACCGAGGCACGATAGACACCAATTGCCTTAGCTGTCTTTGCATCCTCTATAGTGGTTATTTTTATACCGCTATTTTTTAAGGCATAAAAATTAGTCGTGCCGACAGCAACAGGCCCAATCATAGTAAACATTTGCTCCCTTTCTGCTGTGCGCGTCATAGTAAACAACACAGTATTAGGTTGCTCGGTCAGCATTTTCCAGCCGCGAGCCCAAGGTACGACCTTGATTGGATCTGGGTTGTTTATGCGCTTTTGAATTTCTTGTACTACCTGTACAGCTAAACCATCGGGTTTGCCATCGACAGAAAAGCTGATTGGTGACCATTCTTCGGTATAGATGTTGAGCGGCTGCGCGCGAAGAGAAAATGCGCTGCTAAGGGTGAGTGATAGCAATAAACTTGTGACTAATTTCATTAATAACCCTAAAAATTAGAATGTTATAATTGAGTCTCACTGCTTGCTCTTGAAACGATTAAAGATGAAGGCTGTGCTTAAATCAAGTATAGCTAGGGGTTCATTTTCTAAGATTAAATTTACTATACCGTTTTGAACGATAAAAAAAGAGCGCTTGTATGGCGCTCTTAGGTAGGCTTATTTATGGGTGATAGCTTATCTTTCTGTGCCTATATATCACGCTCGATATACATCTCGCATAAGGTTATCAATGCAATGCACAACACGCATACTGGCGTCTTCCATTGAGTGCAGTTGTTTGACCATCTCAGGCAAATTACCTTTTTGTCTCGCATTGAGCGCCGCTTTTCCTGCCTCGTGTACCGCTTTATGTGGTGCATCTAATGCTTTGAAATTACTTAAATGCTGATAATTCTCGGCACCAAATCCTTTGAAATACCATTGCCCTAGGCGGCACTCAGTGTGTGAGTTCACATTGTGGTTATGCTGTGGTTTTTCAATTAATTGATAAACGCTACTTTTCCAGACTGCGTGGTCGAGCTTAGTGGTATTCAAGAATGACGCTGTGGCTGCGTTATGGATAACGTGCTGCATTTGTTTTGAGCGTTGCAGGACATCTTCAACGACTTGGCCAATTTGGGTTGATGAGGTGGCTACATCGACGGCACTACTTTGATTATTATGAACAATTTCTTTAATCTCAGCCGCTTGCGCGACGATTTGTTTCACGAGCTTTTCAATATGGCTACTGGCTTCATGGGCTTTGCTTGCAAGTTGGCGCACTTCATCGGCCACCACGGCAAACCCCCGTCCTGCTTCGCCTGCACGGGCGGCTTCAATGGCGGCGTTCAATGCCAGCAAGTTTGTTTGTTCTGAAATTCCTTGAATAGCCGCGACAAATTGATTGATTGAAGAGGTCGTAGCATCGAGTTCTGTGACAGCTTTCATGCTGTTCGATGCTTGATCATTAATATAAGTCGCTCTAGTGCCTAAATTAGCAATGGCCACACGGGTTTGATCAAAAACGTGATTGAGTTCAGACAGTGATTCTTTTTCCGCAGAGAGCAATTCGGCACTGCTGGCTAAGCCTTCGCGCACGGCATTAAGCATATCTCCGCCTAGGTTTTGGCAGGCGATCACTTCAGTGTAGTGGTCTGCATTTTGGCGCGACTGTTGCTGCATGGTCTCATTTTCACGGATCATGCCACGCAGTTCATCTATTTCATTTTGGTGTTGGCGTTCTAGTTGGATGAGTCGCTCTTTAAGCGCCTGGTTTTCAGCTTTGAGCTGGGAATTAAACCACATATAAAACCTCTCAAGTCGCTAGGACTATCACTATTGCTTATCGACTTACTGTGACTGGGCTCAGCGGTAAATACTGCAATGTTAATAAAAAGTAAAAGGATTCAGGTATGGAAATATTAACTGATCTTTAAGCTTTATTCTTAATTTTTTTAAGGTTATTGAAGCTTTTATGCCTTGTCATAAATGGGTTAGTACTATCGAATGATAAGTGAACCACGCTAAGGTTAACTTAGCTTGGTTCACTTTGAGGTCTTAGGTCTTAGGTCTTAGGCCTATGGCATAGGTAAGTCGAGCACCACTGTGGCTATGCTGAAATACACGAGTACACCTATGATATCGGCGATGGAGGTGATGAGTGGCGCACTAGCGGCTGCAGGGTCCATCTTTAACTTGCTCAGTAAGAAAGGCAGAGACATACCAATCAAGCTGCCAATAATCACCACAATTTGCATTGTGAGTGCCACAACCAGCGCGATTTCAGGTCCGCCGCGCCAAAATCCGAGCAAGGACACTGCCGCCGCCATGCTGGCTCCTAATAATCCGGCGACAAATAACTCGCGCCCTAGCATAGATAACCAATCCTTGAGAACCACTTCCCCTGTGGCTAAGCCACGTACCATTAAGGTCGCCGATTGTGAGCCCGCATTGCCGCCGCTATCGATCAGCAGAGGTAGGAAGAAGACTAAAGAGACATAACTGGCAATGGTGTCTTCGAAGAAGGCGATCCCCGCTCCCGAGAAAATATTACCAAAAACCAAGATTACCAGCCAAACCACGCGCTTACGGTAAAGTAAGCCTATGCTGGCAGTCTTGAGGTTATGGTCAATATTGCCGATGGCCGCGGTTTTTGTGAACTCAAGATCCGCCTGTGAGCTGGCGATATCCATAGCATCATCATAGGTGACGATACCGACGAGCTGGCCTTTGCCATTGACTACTGGCAGCGCCATTAAGTCGTAATGGGCGATCATCTGAACCGCTTCTTCGCGAAAGGCATTGGCATCGAGCGCGACGGGATCGGGTTTCATAAAGTCGACCACTCGCTCGTGCGGCTGCGCCAGCAATAACTGCCTTAATGATACAGTTCCTATTAAGCGGCCTAACATATCCACC
The DNA here is from genome assembly GCF_025653545.1 of Shewanella sp. SW1. Taxonomy (NCBI): domain Bacteria; kingdom Pseudomonadati; phylum Pseudomonadota; class Gammaproteobacteria; order Alteromonadales; family Shewanellaceae; genus Shewanella; species Shewanella sp. SW1. Next base: position 14,988 of record NZ_JAKKSG010000001.1, read on the forward strand.
ACATAGGTTTGATAAATTGTTTCTTTATCAGCCGCTTCAGTACGCAGAGTATCGATGGCTTCTGCCGCAGTATGGCGGCTATTCAGTAATGTGTAATCCGAGGTCATGACTGCGCCGACTTTAGCTTTATCATAGGCGGCGAGGGTGCGCATATCTTCCCGTTTGGCCAATGCGAGCGCAGGTAAAATCGCCGCTTGCTGGGTTTCATCGAGCAGATTATAGAGGTCGGCACGTTCATCTGCAGCCATGTGAACCAGTAGCGCAGATAGCGTGGTTTTATCTAATTGCTGTACTAAGCTCGCCTGCAATTCATCGGTCAGATAGCGAAACAAATTGGCGCAAACCTTAGGTGAGGCCAGTTGCAATAATAGGACTTGTTGAGCTTGATTAAAGACGTTAAATACGGCTGCAATATCGGCAGGGTGGCGTTTTTCGGCTAATTCAGCCATGGCGCTGGCACTGCGTTGCTCGATAATCATTTGCAGGTTATGGATGATTTTTTTAGTGTTGTTTGTGCTGTTATTCATGTTCATAGTTCATTCTCTCAACGATCTAGTGACCAAAGTAAAAGGTGATGTCTGCGCCAAGTTGCAGCGCGTTGCCACGAAGGGCATTGCCTAAGCTCAATTCCAGCTGTAGCTGTTGTTGCGGTGTGTGTTGATAAGCGAACTGATAGGTAGTCTCGCTCAATTCTTTTTGATAAATCTCAGCTATCACGCGATGGTGACTACTGAGTTCATACGCCGCCGCGATACCCACAAGCAATTGGGTTGATTGATTAAACTCATGGGTAAAACCTAAATTGGCATAGAGACTGACATCAGAATCGCCTAAGGTTTTGCCAAAAATGCCGAAGACTTCGGTGGCTAATTCGTTACTGGCATCGAGGTTTTTCTGCAAGTTGATTACCAGTGCGCTGTGCCAATCATCCTGTTGCTGCTCTGGATCTGAGTGGGAGTTTACGTTGAGCGGTAGCTTAATGCCGACTTCAGCTTGCTCCTCACGAATATCGTCATTGGCATTGGACGCTAATCCTAAATGCCATTCCCATTGATTGCGGCTGCAAGTCGTGGCCGCGTTTAATTGTGGGCGAGCATGATCCGACCTAGGTTGTTGCCAGCCCATTTCTAATTCACAGCGATCCGCGAGGGCGGGATCATCCACTTCGAGATGGGATGCCGCTGCACTCATGCTGTAGTACAAGCTGATACTTGCGCAGGATAAAGATCGCAAAATTGATGTGTTGTTTATGTAAGCCATATTTAGGCTCCTCAGATGTAAACCCATAGATGTAAATCCATAGGGAAAACGAAGTCCACTGAGGCAAAAAACTTGCTTTGAGATGCAATAAATACACATAACTGAACCCCAGCAAAATGCTGGAATTGCTAAAGCGCAGCCATAGGCTCAGGCTTATTGTCTGTGATTGATATTTTGGGGGAGGCGGAGTGAAGAATGGTTCACACTACTACCCTGCTTAGCAGGTAGCAGCAAATATTGCGGGCTAGTGCTAGGCGTTAAATCCTGTCTTTTGGACAGGGCATCTACTGTCGCTTATGTGTGTGCCCACAGTGGGTCTCCGCAATGATTAAAGTCGCCACATTCTAAGGGACTGAAATGTAAAGTCAACCGCACATGTTATTACATATGTTTTTGTTTGAATTTATACTTTAAGGAAAAGTCAATTTTATGATTATTCTTGGGCTTGCGTGATTTTGTTGGGAGTGTTGGTGGTTTTGCGTGCTAATCATTGTTGTTTGATTGTTTGTTTTTTGGCTGGTAGCGGTTGATTTTTGTTGTCGGATTTAACTCTGATATTGAATTGTGGTTTTTAACGGTATGACTTATCTCAGTAAGCTGTATTTGAGTCGCCAGAGATGAGTTAACACTTTATCCATAATGGGGGATTTGGCATTAGTGCACTTCGGGTATACCCTTGTCGTGCCTGCGGTGAGTCATTGTGCTCACTCAGATTAAGATAGTTTGCTGTATTCAGATTTGGGGGATTAAGCTGTGGCACACAATATCGATGAGTTGGAATCAATAGCTGCACCTATCGATCATAAGTGCACCGCGAATATCAAGATCGCCAGTATCAATCTGTTTAACTTTATTGAGCCGCCTTTGGCTTACTATGATTTTGAAAATATCTATAGCCATGGGCAATGGCAGAAAAAGTGTCAGTGGTTGAGTAAGTTTCTCGCACATCGCCAGCCCGATATTGTGGGATTTCAAGAAGTGTTTAGCCCTGAACCGCTCAAACGAATCGCCAGTGGGCAAGGTCTAGGGTATTTTGCGATCGTTGATGAGCCAACTCTTATCAGTGATTACATTTATCGTAGCCCTGTGGTCGCGCTTGCCTCCCGGTATCCCATAGTGGAAATCAGCAGTGTCGAACCTGATGCGCGTTTAGTGGCAGCCATGGGATTATCGAGTGAATTTGCCTTTAGCCGTAAGGTGCTGCGCGCAACCGTTGAAGTGCCACACATCGGCAAGTGTGACTATTATGTGGTGCACTTTAAGTCAAAACGCGCCGGATTAGCACTTGAACCTAAGCTATTTGAACATCAACCTCTCGGACATCAGCCACTTAGTTTAGATAATTTAGCGCCCGCAGCGAGCATGAAACTGCATTCAGAAACCCAATTACTCACAGAGCAAGCCTTAGGCCGCTGGGCATCTACCATGCAGCGCGGCGCAGAAGCAGCATTATTATTCAATGGCATATTGGTACGCAGGCAAGAATCTAAACATCCCGTTATCGTGATGGGGGACTTTAATGACAGTCTGTCGATGGGCGCCTTAGATGCGTTAATGATACAGGGCGAGAGTATCCACAGTAATGACATTAAAGCCGCGGGCCTTGGGCATTTATCGGATGCGGCGTTAGCGGCGGTGTTTGCTCAGTATCAACTTAAGGATGCCTATGAGTTATTTATTGAAGCGAACTTGAGGGACAGTTTGACTGGCAATACCGCTTACCATAGGGAACACAGAGCGGCGACCCATTACTATGGCCCTAAAGGTTCAGTGCTGGATTATATTTTGCTTTCGAGTGAGTTTGATGCGAGCCATGGCCGCAGTTTAGCGCAAGTGGTGGATTATCAGACCTGCGATAGACACTTAGTTAGACCTGAATATGAACGCGACGCCTACAGTACTGACCATGCGCCCGTCATTGTTGAGTTAGCGCTACGTAGCTAAGTTCTCGTGTTCACTGATTAATTCGTCTTATTTCAAATCATGTCAGTTGTCTTTACGGTTTTGTTAGCGTTGTTTCATTAACCATTCCAACATCATTTCGCATGAAGATCATTCAGAATTAACCGTTAAAATAAGGTATGATCGGCCACCCGTGGATGATGGTAAATAAGCGCTGCGGCGTGTTCGGTACTCGCACTTAGGTGGCATTGGGTATATCATCCGTTTCCCATTTTTAGACAGCAGCCCTTTTTTAGTGGCGGCCCTATTTTTAAAGGCAACTATGGCTATCAGAATCAAACTTAAACCCGGCCGCGAGAAGTCACTCGAGCGTCGCCATCCTTGGGTATTTTCCAATGCTATTCATAACATTAAGGGAAAACCTGAAGCGGGTGAGACAGTCGATGTGGTCGCGCATGATGGTCATTGGTTAGGTCGTGGTGCTTGGTCGCCTGAGTCGCAAATTCAAGTGCGGATTTGGACTTTCGATCGCGAAGAGGAAATTGATCGCGCGTTTTTTGCTAGACGTTTACAGCGGGCGCAAATCGGCCGTAACGATTTAATCCGCGAGCAAGGCTTAACGGGTTACCGTTTAGTGGCTGCTGAGTCCGATGGTTTACCTGGGATCACCATCGACAGATATGCCAATGTGTTGGTGTGCCAGTTACTGAGCACAGGTGCTGATTTATGGCGCGATACCTTAGTCGAGCTATTGGCTGAGCAATATCCAGATTGTGCTATCTATGAGCGTTCCGATGTGGATTCCCGTAAGAAAGAAGGCCTGCTGCCTGTTACGGGTTTACTGCACGGCACTCTGCCAGAAATGCCAGTGATTATCGAAGAAAACGGCATCAAGATCGCCGTCGATGTGATTAAAGGCCATAAGACAGGTTTCTATCTCGATCAACGTGATAACCGCGCCATTGCCGCCCGTTTTGTCAAAGATAAATCGGTATTGAACTGTTTTTGCTACACAGGGACTTTTGGTCTGTACGCTGCGAAAGCAGGTGCTGCCAGTATTGAAAACGTCGATGTGTCTTCTCTAGCCTTGGCGACAGCGCGCCTCAATATGCAAGTGAACGGTTTGAGTGATGACAATGTGCATTACAACGAAGCCGATGTGTTCAAGTTGTTGCGCCAGTACCGTGATGAAGGCAAAACCTTTGATGTGATTGTGCTCGACCCGCCTAAGTTTGCCGATAACAAGGCACAGTTAAACGGGGCTTGCCGTGGTTATAAAGACATCAACATGATTGCATTGCAGTTATTGAATCCGGGCGGCGTGTTATTGACCTTCTCTTGCTCAGGATTAATGCCTGCGGATCTGTTCCAAAAAATCGTAGCCGATGCCGCGCTCGATGCGAAACGTGAAATCCAGTTTATTGAACGCTTAAGCCAAGCGAGCGATCACCCTATCGGTAGCGCCTTCCCAGAAGGATTCTACTTAAAAGGTCTAGTTGCTAGAGCTTGGTAAGCCAGCGTTTGATATAAGCTGTCTGCGATGGGCAGCTGAGTCAGATAACATTGAACTATAAAAAAGAGCTATAAAAAGAACCATAAAAAATGCCAGCCCTTTGAAAAAGTGGCTGGCATTTTTACAGCGTATTTTTACAATCAGCAGCCTTGTGACTGCGATGGATTCTTTAAACGCTTAACTTATTTGGCGGTAAAGGTTTTTACGCCATCAGGGGTGCCAACGAGTAACACATCCGCACCGCGTTTGGCAAACAGACCGTTAGTCACTACACCGACTATCTCATTGATCTGACTTTCTAATTCTTTTGGATTAAGGATCTTAAGATTGTACACATCGAGGATCACGTTGCCGTTATCGGTAACAACGCCTTCACGGTACACAGGATCGCCGCCAAGTTTAACGAGTTGACGCGCTACATAAGAGCGTGCCATCGGAATGACTTCTACGGGTAGTGGAAATTCGCCTAGTATATCGACTTGCTTAGTGTTATCCACGATACAGATAAACTTCTCAGCCACAGCCGCGACAATTTTCTCGCGAGTTAATGCCGCGCCGCCACCTTTAATCATATCCATGCGGTCGTTGATTTCATCGGCACCGTCCACATAGACAGATAAACGATCGACGCTGTTTAAGTCATAAACGGGAATACCCAGCGCTTTCATTTTCTGAGTTGATGCCTCAGAGCTAGAGACTGCGCCTTCGATATCGGCTTTCATGGTCGCCAGTGCATCGATAAAGTGATTCACAGTCGAACCCGTACCAACACCAACAATGCTGTCTTTTTCAACGTACTTAAGTGCGGCCCAACCGGCAGCTTTTTTCATTTCATCTTGAGTCATGTTGACATCCTGTAACGGCAAATGAGTAAAAAATTCTGGGCTTAGTATACTCTTTTCCGATAAATAATGTGGCGCAATTCCACCGTGGGTGTGATCTAGATTGCTGGCATTTTCACATTAGCAAGCAGTCCCAATAACGTAAGTAACTTAAGCAGTTAAGTTGGAAAGCATTTCGCTATACGCCACTAATCTAACTAAGCTACTATGGCAAAAGCAGAATGGTTTATAGATGATTTGTAGAGGGATTTAGCATGGCAGGCGCGAGTTTATTAACCTTACTCGACGATATCGCATCGATTTTGGATGACGTAGCGGTAATGAGTAAAGTGGCGGCAAAGAAAACCGCGGGTGTATTGGGGGATGATTTAGCCCTCAATGCCCAGCAAGTGACGGGCGTAAGCGCCGATCGTGAATTACCTGTAGTGTGGGCGGTGGCCAAGGGATCATTCCGTAATAAGTTGATTTTAGTACCAGCAGCAATGCTTATCAGTGCTTTTATTCCCTGGGCTGTCACCCCTTTATTAATGTTTGGTGGACTGTTTTTATGTTACGAAGGGTTTGAAAAACTGCATCACAGTTATAGCCATAGAAAAGGCCAGCAACAACACGAAACCCAAGTAGAGAATGAGTTACCTGAGATTAAAGATTTCGCCGCCTACGAGGCCGAAAAAGTCAAAGGGGCGATTCGTACCGACTTTGTGTTATCGGCGGAAATTATTGCCATTACCCTTGGTATCGTGGCGGACAAATCCCTATCGACACAGTTTTTTACGTTAGCTGTCATTGGGATAGTCATGACCATAGGCGTGTATGGCTTAGTGGCGGCAATTGTGAAAATGGATGATGCGGGTTTGTACTTGAGCCAACGTGAAGGCGCCTCTGTATTAACTCAAATGAACCGTAAATTAGGTTTTGGTTTATTGAGCACAGCTCCCGTATTAATGAAAAGTTTAACGATTATTGGCACGGCAGCCATGTTTATGGTGGGCGGTGGGATTTTAACTCATGGCCTACACCTAGTCGGCGAGCAAATCCACCATGCTGAACAAGCGGTTGCTGCCATTGGTGTTGTTGGACCTGTGTTTGCTGTGCTGACGCCAAGTATTCTTAATGGCTTATTTGGTGTCGTTGCTGGCGCTGTTGCACTTATTGCGATGACAGGAATACAGAAATTGCGTAGTTAACGAGCTGCGCGCATCAACCATCAAGGATGAGCACGATGAAGTTAATGAAGTACTGTGTCTCCCCGAGTAAGCTGGCTTGGTTACGTAAAGAGTTTGGCAAAGATGCCGATGGGTTAATGGCGGCAATGGATGCTGCTGGCACGGCTTATCTTGATAACCTCAATGCCTTGACCGAGCCGCTGAAAAGTGAGCAGGTATCGGCCGAGGCTGAAAATGCGATTAAAGCTAAAACTCAACTTCAAGCGCAGCGTCAGTGGGCATATTTGTGGCTGCAGCAACGTATCGCTTTGACTACACGTATTGATGATATTGAACTTGCAGCGTTAGCAGCTTTTGAATTTCAACATGTCCGCATCGAGGTAGTTGATCCGTCGGAGTTTAATACAGTATTAGCACTATTACAGGCTGAGCAAGTCTTAGGTTTTGATACTGAAACCCGTGCAAGCTTTGAGCGCGGCGTGCAACATCCCTTGAGTCTTATTCAAATCGCGACAGTGGATACCTGTTATTTATTTCAGCATGCCATTTTGGGTGAGCAATTCACCCAGTTAAAAGCCTTATTAGAAGATGAAACCATACTCAAAGTCGGGGTTGGTTTACGCAGTGATGCACACGCTCTCAGGCGGCAATGGGGCATTAATGTCGCCTCAACATTAGATTTAAATTGGGCACTGGCTCAACTTGGAGCGGAGAAGGAAATGGGGACGCGCCAATTAGTTGCGGCGCTTTTGGGTGTACGTATCGACAAACCTAAAAAAGTCACCTTATCGAATTGGCAGCTCGTGCCTTTATCCAGTGCGCAAATTCATTATGCCGCAGCCGATGCCTTGGCCGCACTCAAATGCTTCAACGCGTTAATCACTCAACTGACACCCTTTTATCATGCATCGAGTGCCGCAAAAGCCGCATTATTCATTCCTTCAAGTTTGATAGTGCCCTTGGCGAAATATTTTAAGGATGCAGAATGAAACACAAAACCCAAGATGCTGCAAAAGTTAAAATCATGCCATTACATTCGGATGTGAGCTCGCAAGGCACCAGTACTTTAGGTTTGATTTATCGCGTACTTGGCATCTTGCTTCTGTTAAGTGTTATCACTTTTGGGATTAATGCTTGGGCATAGATAGCGGTATTGCCAGCAGTCGAAAATAAAGGACAACACTATGTTAGATGCTATTTGTGAACTCGAAACAGAGGATCATTTAATTGCGAGAACGACTTATAGTGTTTTTAAGTTTCAACAATTACCCGATGAGGATATCGAGCGTTTGCGGCAATGGTTAATTTGCCCCGCCTGCGGTGGTAAAGCATATTTCCGTAAAGCCTCAAAAGACGGTAAAGCCGCTTGTTTTGGCTCGCGATATCACCAAGCCGATTGTATTGAATTTAAACCTTCGGCACAAAAGTCCCGTGAGGAGCAAGATGCCATTGAAGTGCAGCAACAGCTGGTGGACGCCGATGCCTTAATGATCGACTTTAGCCGTAAACCTCGTCGCCATTCACCTGCAAACAAAGTTTCGACTGCAGAGGTATTAACCAGCAAGACTGAGCCAACGCCTAAATTGTCCTCTATGCCTGAGCCATCGAAAGCGTCTGTTGCATCGTCAGTGGATGATCGAATACAAGAGTCGAAAACAGGCTACCAAGTTAACACCGCTGAACATACCACTGAAAAACGAGTGCCTAGCCAAGGGCTCGAAAAGTTACTCCACAGTTTATTGCGCGGTACAGATTTAGCAAAATCGGATCTCTGGGTATACACAGACGCTGAGCGAAAATACCGTTGGCGGGCGAAGAACCTGTTTGTCAATTTTGCCGATGCGGACCCAAGCGACAATAAACCCCACATGTATTGGGGCACGATATCCCACACTGACCCGACGATGAGTTGGCTTAATCCTGCCGACAGCAAAGATATCGGCATTCCTATCGATGGGATAAAGCAACCATTATTAGCGCAATTTGAAATAGAAGATAAACGCTGCTTTGAAGGTGCGGGTTTGATTTTATTTGGTAAATGTTTTTGGAATAAAGAAAAGACCCGCAAAATTATTCAGCTATGGAATAACGATTTGCAGCGGATTTTTATCTCAAAGTTGGAAGATTAATTGGCTTTGGGGAGAGAAATTAAAAAGAGGGGAGAAAAGGGGCGATTCCCGACGCACAAAAGCGTTACAGCAAAAGTCCCTATCTATATCACGCTGATGAAAGCGCTTACTTGCCGCAGCACTTCTTGAATTTTTGACCGCTACCACAAACGCAAGGCTCGTTACGATTCGGTTTTTTCTCGAAAGTCGTGGTCTTAGGCTTATTTAATAAACCTTCTAATTCAACAATATCTTCAGCGACGTCGGCATTGACTTCGATATTGGCGAGCAGTTGGTGTTCGGCAACTATCGCGGCAACTTCGAGTTTACGCGCTTCGTCGGCAACAATTAATTGTAATGGTAATGCTTCTGTACCCGGTTTAGCGGCACGCTTAGTGTTGTAGCCATAGCTTTCGTGCTTCGGCTTAGGGGTTTTACGACCCTTGAAGAAAAATTTGTCAGACATGAGTGGTTCCGTCGAGCTGTGTATGAAATTGACGATGCTTATACTATAAAACGCCGATTTTATAAATCGAACTCAGATCTTTTTTCGATAAATGCGCGTCTTTAACCCTTAAGAACCTCAAAATGGCCGAAACGGCACACTTATTCGACGTCATCAAACTGATTTGTTGTGGGATCATTTAGTCGAGTTACTATTAACCTATGGGCTCTAAACTAAGTATCTACTACGTCATTAAGCTAATATGCGATGGCTTTTTAATCTCAGTGGCAGTTAAATCAACAGCAATAGCCTAACTTGTTTGAAAAACCTTCAGTTAATGAGTTTTGCCATAAAAAGTACTTTACCTTTGGAAGTGCTTTTAGCATAATGCCCCACGTCAACAGGGGTGTAGTTCCAATTGGTAGAACAGCGGTCTCCAAAACCGATGGTTGCGGGTTCGAGTCCTGCCACCCCTGCCAAATAAAACAACGGCTTGCATAGAAATATGCGAGCCGTTTTCTTTTGCGTAGAATAAAACGTAGAAAATGATTTTACTCGGATTGAATAAATAATCATTTTTTAACGCTACCAATTGTCGGTACTATTTCCACTTTTCTGTCGTAAGTGTTCACTTGTGCCAAGGTTTTATGGCCCGAGTATTGTTGCTTCTCTGACAGTGTTCCCTCAAAGTCTGATACACCTTTAGCCTTAATATCATGGAACGTGAAAGTGCGTTCAATCTGCGGATAGTCCATTTCCATTTTTGCCATCGCTCGCTTCCAAGCACTGCGCAATCCTTCTTGTGTTAATTTCCCGCTGGGATGCTTATTGATGACATAAATACTGGCAATGCCTGAATGCAGAGTTCTTGCTTCTGCAATTGCTTCACGTAGTCGAGGCGACCAAGCTTTGATTTGCTTTTTCCCTGTTTTACCCTGTTGGATAAACAAGCCATCTTCATTAACCTGCGACCAAGTTAATTGCAAAACATCACCTTGCCTTGCAGCACATAGGTAACTTATTTCACACGCAATTTTTAACCTTACCTCAGCACATGAAAGCAGGGCGTCAAACTCCGAATCCGTAATATATCTATCGCGAGCCTTTACCTTAAACTTTTTAATCCCTTTTGCGGGGTTGCTTTTACAGCGCCCACGTTCATAACCCCAAGCAAACATTACACTGGCAGCCGCGAGTTCGTGGTTTGCTTGGGTCTTACTTGATTGCCCCCTCAAATCGACATAGCGCCTAATATGATGCGGCTCAATTCGGTCCGGTAACATACTGCCAAACACTTTACTGAACACATTAAGTTCACGGTCCCGATCTCGCTGGGTTCTGGGGGCAAGCTCTTTAAAGTTTGCACTGTCCAAATACTCCATCACTAAACGGTCAACTGTGTACTCAAGGCTAAACTCAGCAACTGCCTTTTCGTATGCAGTCCATACCTCGGCTTTACTCGCCGTGATCTTGCACAGCACTTTGGTCGAGTTAGGACGCTTAATCACATAACAAATAGGCTTTCCCGCACGGCGATGAATGTAGACTGAAGGTGGTAACCAAGCATCCTCAGGTTTACGTTTACGCATTGCTTAGTGCTCCAAAGTTGGGCTCGCTTGATTTGTGATGAACCAACATACCCCGAGGATTATTCACAAAATCCCAAGTGACAGAAGGTTTACCATCGGCACGTATAAAGCAGTTTATGCCCTGATCACGTAACCATTTTACTTGCGCAGCTGGGCGCTTTAATCCACTCAATACTTCAAGTTCAGCATCAGTTAATAGCTGGCTCATGGTCTAAACTCCTTCACATAGTTATGGTTTACCAACACGGATAACACCTGTTGAAGCTTCATGCCGCTTCCTTATCTTTCGGAGCGAAAAACAGTGCGACGGGGCCATCTTCGGTGTCGTGAATACTCAGCAAGAATGAGCCGGCCTTGTCGCAAACGGGTTGCCAATCGCTGATATCGTTGTCGCCCTCGTCAAAGTAACGCTCGATGAGGTTTTCAGGCGCATCGAGTTCAAACCAAATCGCCACAAACTCGCCGCCTTGGCGTGCAGCCCATGCTTCACACTCTGCGCGGGTCACACCTTCATCCCACTCGGGCATATCTGGATGGGTCCAATAACCTTCTTCACGTTCAACTGTTGCTGCTTGTATCGACTTCATGCTGCTTCTCCTTGGCGCTGGGCTTGATATGTTTGCCATGCGGGCAAATCAGTGTTTGATACTCGCCAATCAAGCTCGCCAGCCTTGTCATAGGCCACTGAGCCGCCATATTGAGCACCCTCAAAAGTAAATGTCGCAGTGCAATACAGTTGTGGATATGCACCGTTAAACGCCGTGAAGGTCAGATCAGGGCGCAGTGATAACAGTCGTTGCTTAAAGGCTTCGGCCTTAGCATTGTGCTGCGTAATGTCAGCTTGCTTTTGTGAATGGCACGCCGCGTTGCAATAAAACGCCTCGCCGATGCAGATTACCGCTTCAATGTCCGTCGCATTGCCTTCATCGTCTTCGGCTTTAATTGGGTTGCCGCAGTGGTAACAGGTAAAACACCAACTATCGGCCAGTAACACTTGATAAGGCACGTTGCCTTGCTCAGCGTATTGGTCATATTCAGGGCAGCGAGTAACTGACATATCATCTTCAAAGGTCAGATTGAGTTCGCCCGCACCTATGCGGCGAGCGGCGGCAGCATGTTGATGAAACACAATGCACGCTGCGCCCTCGCAATGTTCTTGTACTTGAAACGCTTTAATCTTGGGTGTGCTCATGCTGCTTCTCCTTTTATCCTGAGTTTTGATTCTGCGTTGAGTGCGAATACTTCGGCGTCGGCTTGGCCGAAGTCGCTGCACTCGATGGCGTTAAAAGACTTACAAATGCCCCAACCGTGATAGTTGTTGGGGGTGTACTTCACTTCGATTTGTTGCTGATCGCACATCAAGGTGGAGTAGGGCTTAGATAACGTGACCACGCCATCTTTGGTGCTAAACGTATTCATGCCGCCTCCTTGTTTTGGTTGTCGCTGGTTTGGCTGACTGGCGAATGGCAGGGCAGGCGCATTGGGTGATATCGGTACGAATACACTATGGTGCGGCTAATGCCCTTGGCGAGGTTGGTTAAACCGTTGCCCAATGCTTGCCAGTACAGGCAATCTAGCGCGCCCAGTGCCAGTGCGATTTTGATGCTGTCGCCCGTTGTGGCCTTGAGTAACAGGCTCAACTTATGGCTGCGGTAATGATTTAACAGATGGCGAAACGCCGCTGATTGAGTCATTTAGGCCACCTGCTTCGGTTGCAAAGGAGTTGTTAGCAAAGCGCTTGATTGCAAATGAGTTAATTGCAGCTTGGCCCAGTCGATGGCTTTAATGGCCTCGACCGTGGCGGCGATTTGCTCTAGCTTCTTTTGCCCGCGCATAAAGTTAGACAGTTCAATACCGTGGCGAGCCGCCGCACGTTCGGCGGGTAGGGCGCTGGTGTAATGCAGCGTTAATGCGGCAATCACCTCGGGCGAACTAATGCGGGTGAGTGACAGCAATAACGCAACGCGCTCTTGTGATTCAAAGCCCGGGAGTAAGTGGTTCATGCTTCACCGCCTGTGGTGCTGATCACCCTGAACTCGACCACCCACACCCACGGGTTAGCATTAACGTTGTGATAGATTTGCTCCCAAGTGCGCAGGAATGCCGCCCGCGGCTTCTCATACCAGCCCGCCGATTTCGCCGCGGCTGAGCATGAATGATCAAAACCCTCTTTTATGGCATCGTCTTCTGAGATCTCATTCAATCGCTCAACCCTGATCGCAGTGACTTCCAGCAGAATGCGCGCCGCCCAGCGTGGCATGTGGATAGACGGAATAAACCCGCGATATTCAGCGCCACGGTAATCAAAGTCTTCATCACCCGTACCTGCCGTTAATCCGCCACAGACATAATGCAAATCAGGCCAGTGTGCTTTGGTCATTGCCTCACGCACCCACAGCTGAGCACCAAGCGTGCCGGACGGCGAAACAAACGCGCAATCTTCATCGCTAACACCAAAAACCTCATCATTGGCTGGTTGATAGAATCCGTGCTTATCAATGACTGTCGGTGTATACCATTCGGCATTTCTAGAAAATGGCGCCCAATCATCATGCGGCTGAGCTTTAAACATTCTGCGCGTCTGTGTTTTACGGCCATCAAGGATGGCGCGCACCATTTCGGTGTTGAAGATAATAGGGCGCTGTTTCATGCTTCACCTCTGTTCCACTCGTGCTCAGGGCTTGCATCCCAGCAACAAAATTCAATAAAGTTTTTAAAGCCGTCGCCGTACTCTAAATAGCGCTGATAACGCTGTTGGGCCTTTGTCTGTTTGCGGATCTTGCCAATGCCACCGTATTCAACTTCCCAAGTTGGGTGGCAATGACGAATAACGCCTGGCTTATCGTCGTCAAAATTAACGCCAAGGTGATGGCCGCAATCTTTGATGATCACGCCAGCGCGGCCATTCACTTTAACTAAGCGGCCTATTTCTGCTGGAACAGCGTAATGCTGCTTGATGTAGTCAAATTGGCTCATGTTGATTTCCTTATCTTTTAACCAAGAAACGGTGCAGACCTTTGGCGGCACGAATGGCGACAGTGCGGTCGGTGGTAAACTTGCCACCGGGCAACATCCAACCTTCCTTAAACGCGACGATATGGCCAACGCCGATTTTGATATCGCTGTGTAGCGGTTTGTCATCAATTAACATGCTGCTTTCCTTCTCTCGTCATCACACACCGCAGTTCTAAGCTGCGGTTTCGCCGTTAAACACCACCAGATTGATGATGGGTTTCTTGGTTTTGGGGTTCACCTTGTCCGACAGCTTGTGATAGCGAATATGCACATCGCGGTGGGCTTCTTGGGTCATGGCTAGCACGATATATTGCTGGCACAGCGCGGGCGTCGATAACGAATGCGACAGGCGTTGTGGCTTCATGGTTTCAAACAAGTGCTGCGCCATATCATCCAACTTAGCTTGGTACTCGTCGGGGCTCAGTTGACGGCGGTTAGGGTGAGCACCGACTGAGGTGCTGCACTTTTTGGCCGCTTGATTTTTCGCTAAGGTCATGGACACGCCGTAAACAAAAAACATAATTGCCTCCAACAAGGTGAAACTGTCGCCGTTATCGTTACAGGGATATGGACCATCACCCCTTGGTTGCTTTGCCTTGGCTGCCTAAATCGTGAATGTGCGCGGCGGCTCTGCGGCTCTACTGCGTTAGTGGCCGACGGGCGCGGCTGGCGTCATCGTGTGCAGCGGATGCACATTAGTGACGGCTTGCGAGTCGTTACGCCACACCATCACCTTGCCGTACAAACCTTGTAGGGGCTCAGTGAAGCGCAGGCAGAAGTTGAGCCCGAGTTCGCCCGTGTGGCGAATAAACTGGCGGTAAAAGGCGGCGCTAGGGTGGTGATAGGCAAAATGCTTGACCAGCTCGGCGCAGCGGGCTTGCACTCTTAGGCAATCCATCGGGTCGGTGTGGCCCTTGGCCAGCGCCATCAAGCAGGCAAAACGTATTGCAACCAGTAGACGAAACTCATCGCGTTGCTTAGGTGTGGTGTGAACTTTCGCTAGAATCATTTCCTTGTCCTCGGTAGTGCCCATTGGGAGCAAAGCTCGAAAGGGCGGTCAGTCGTTTATGGTTCAAAATGTCAGTGCTTGGGGTTAGCTTTCTGCAAGGCAGTTTTAATGGGAACAATATGATAGTAGGATAACCTACTATTTGGTGTCAAGTTGAATGTAGGAAAACCTACAGCGCTTGAAAGATCGAGAAAAAATATAAGAAGGTGGTAAATTGTTTGTGATGAATAATCATGATTCAAAGTGAAAGATGCGAGTTTTAAGCTTATAAAGAGAAAGGGCTTTGTTTCCTAATAGTGAAATCCAATGTTTGTCGGGTTTAAATCAAAATAATATTCTGATTACAGATAAATGACTGACGATGAAACAAGGGTTTTAAGCGCCATTCTGGCGATCAGGAAGTACTCTGTAGTTATTTGTGCTTTTAGGAAACAAAGCCAAGAGGAAGGGCAAGATTGGGAGAAGCAGCTATATGTAGTAACATAATAACTGCTTGTAATCGATGACTAATATAGAATGACGATAAAGCATTTCTGATTAAACATACTCTAAACATATGGGGGATTTGGATTTTTTATTTTAAAAAGTATCTTACGTAGATCTTCTAATCTTTCAATTCTAAGCATGGCCTGATTACACGTTATATTTCCAACTTTAGATTTCAGGATAATATCGTCTGTGCAATCGGAAAAAATCTTTTCTATATCTTTAACTAATTGTTCAAGAACACGTTTTTTCCTAATGTAAATTCTATTGGGTCTGTTCAAAAGTAAACGGTTAATCATATAATCGGCAGGGCTTTTATTAGCTGGATCAGGTTGTTTGGCAATAACTCTACCATCTATACCTACATCTAAGAACATTGAAAGGTCAGACTTAAATCTATCAATATAACCTTTGCCATCAATGTATGTTGGTCCATCTTTGTCCTCTAAACAACCTTTCCAGTCCATACTTTTTAATACATTACACTTTTGACATGCCAAGTGTAGGTTGTAAGGGTGATAGACTAAAACTCCATTAAACTTATCTGCAAATATTGCCCTTGGACGAAAATGGTCTAAAGAAAAGCGTTCTCCACCACATTCTATTTCTGTTGCATCACAATATACACAGCGATGCTTACAATCTTCTGCAATTTTATCATAGTTACTTTGATAATTTGATGCTGCATAAAATTCACCTTTGCGATTTCGGTATGCATCCTCAGGTTGACGATTTAATATGGGATAGTGCAATTCAAAAGGCATCACCACTTTCCTTAAATGCTTTTAGTTCTGCATACAGTTGTTCAAGTTGTTTAGATTGACGTTCAAGTTCAGCAACACTCTCATCAGAAATAATGGTCTCATCAATTAAAGTCTTGCTACGTAAGACATTTAAGTTTTCATATTCACTTTTTTCTACTTCTGTAAGTGATTGTGTAAGAGACTTTGAAAATAGCTCATCAAATCGTCTTGCTTGTTCAGTCTTGATTGTTCGAAAAGTATTTATATGACGAAGAAATCGCTTTGCATATTTGTCTTCCTCTTCATTCCACTTGTTTTTATCAATGGCAAACTCAATATCTCCAAGCTTTTCATCAATACTCGCCAAATTACTAGTGATAATGTATATAGGAACGTTCGGTTCGTTAACTCTAATTTTTTCAATTAATTCGCTACCCATAAAATCAGCAATTCCAGTATGGATAAGATCTTCATCAATAAAATAAGTTACAATATATTTTATATTGCTAAGTAATTTCAACATATCTGATGCAGTACGAGACAATTCAGGACATATTATGTCATATTCATCACCAAAAATACGCTGTAGTTTTTTCTTATAAATTTTTCTGATATCTGAATCATCATCGATAAAAATCACATTACCTATCATTTTTTAATCCTGTATGACTTCAATATAAAAACCTGCCCCACCTATTGATGAGAATTGTTTAGCATAAACCAGACCAGACATATGGTCTTCAACTTGAGTTTTGATAATCGCAAGCCCCATACCAGTACCTATTGTATTTCCAGTACGATCGACTTTAGCGCTATACATAGGCAAGAAGATTGTTTCTTCTTGTCCAGTTTCGAGGCCACAACCTGAATCAAGGAATGAAACCATCAACTTAGTGCCTCCAACTCTTTCAAAGCAAACTTTTATTTTTCTGTCTGTTCTTGGAGTTCTATTCATTGCCCAAATCGAGTTTGTTATTAGGTTGATTGCAATACTTTCCCAATCAATTCTGAAAGAACGAACATTAAAATCTTCTTTTTTAATTCTGATAAAATCGAATTCCCAATTTATCCCTGTTTTGTTGAATGTTGCCTTCATTAATTCAAAGATGTAATTGAAAATTTCCGGTACATTGTTTTTTGTTCGTGTTCTCTTATCTGGTTTAATATTGTTAATTGCTAATTCAGAAAAGTTATTTACATATGTCGTTCCATTAATAACATCCTTTGTCATGTCCGCAAGGTCTTCATAATCTAAATTTGTATTGTTTTTTCTACTGTCTTCAAAAACTAACAATAATTCTCTTGCATTTTCTAATGCTATGGCAGAATGCGTCTTAATCTCATGGCCAAAGCAAACTGTTAGTACACCAATAGATGCGAGATTTAACATTGTATTTTTTTGATTCTCTAATTGTTTTCTCTCCTTTTCTAGTTGGTTGTAATAATCATTGAGTGCTTTTTCATGAGAGATTTTAGCTCTTTCTAACTCTCTTAATTTTTGATATACAATAACAGCAGGTGGTAATAACTTCTTTTTCTTTACTTTCTTATTTGAAAATGACTTTCTAATTGTTCCAACTGACTCGGTTAAAGAATCAATTGCTTGAACTAATTTTTCATCTGACTTTTTAAATGTCTTCTCTAACTCATCAGCTAGATTGATCTCTTCATTATCTTGTGCATCTTTATGCGCAATTATTTCAAATGTTTGAATTACCTTAATTGCGAAAGTGCGAAGTTGCAAATAAGCGTCATTCTCAACAATTCCTTCTCGGTTTGCTTGATCATTTAGTTGTGGATTTTTAGTTTTGGTTATACTAACAGCACCAATAATTTGATTCGGACCAATTTTCCATCCACCTTGCTTTATACCGCCTGGACTTGAGACTTTTCGAAGGCCAATATCTAACCAATCCCCTTTCCCTGAAGGCTCACCATATGGTCGTACGCGAAAGTCATCTCTATAAATTCTTACTCCTTGGTTTACAGTCATAAACTGTGACCAATCTGTACTCCTCATATTTATCTTTGAGGTGAACTCTTTCTTGTTAACCATATAATAAAAATCAAATCTTAGTGGCCCGAATAGAGGTGAGTCTCCTTGATTGGAGATCCAATGCTTCCATGGCACAGGCACTTGTTTTATAGTTTCACCGCTTGTGTTATTTTTGAATGAAAGTTCTACTCGATTTTGATTATCAACTTGAGCTTTAATCTCCCAACTAGCAGCAGATAAAATCTCTTGGGAATCAATTATTTCTTTTTTTGGACTTTGATTATTGATATGCGTACTTAGTTCAATAGAAAAATCATTTGCAGAACGATATGGTGATATGAGCAATCTTAGTTCTTGTTTGAGTGAGTTTAAGAACTCTCGGTCCCATTGATCCTTTAATCCGATGAGAACCATATACGTTCCACTTTCTTCATTCGATGTGAATATATCACCATATTTATCGGTAATAGGCAGGTCTAGTTCGTATATACTATGCTGTATCTCTGACATAGTGGCATTTTTGCCTTCATATTTACGCCAATCAACGATTAATTGAGTAACTAAATCAGAACCTTTAGTTTTTGTGTAAAGTACTACTTTATGGCATAGTCTATCGAGACCAAGCCGGCCTAATCCTTTTGCTCCTGTCAAAACACGCTGTTTTGTGTGTGAGAACTCAGTTCCAAATTTAAAGTCTGTACCAATTTTTAGCCAATGGTCATAAAGTGTAGCTGCACTCATTCCATTACCATTGTCTTGAAGTACAATTGTTGAAATAGTTGGCTTGTTACGTAAGTAAAAATGCAACTTTACTTCTTCAGCATCCGCATCGTACGAGTTTTTAATTAGCTCGGAAACTGCGACTGTTGAGCTAGAAATGCTCTCTCTACCTAGTTGTAAAGGGACTCTAGCTGAAAAGTCGAATGGTCTTTTACCTAGTAATCTACGCGCCATATTTAAACCTTAATAAATGGAATATCCTTAATTACACCTACAGTTAGATGACGTAAACGGATCCTTTCATTAAGGAATGCGTTTGTTTCATCTGAGCTAAGTGCCCGCAGTAACTTCTTACAAGTATTTATTTTTCCATCTTTAGGTTTAATTACAATTAAGTGATTTTCAATTGCTACAGGTTTCTTCAAGTTTATTAGTGTTGCAGAAGCTCGGGCTTTGTCAGAAGGGCTCGAAGTTCTTTTGACTACAACAAATGGAGGTATCAGTGCGGTGCCTGAAAACCGTCTATATTCATTCGCACTAGTTAATGTCTCCCATGCCGGGCAGTTCTTGGGGTAGAAATATGGGTATCTAGAACCTTCTTCTGGATCACGATAGGCGACTAATGGTCCTGTCCTTACATCAAAATAGTCTGAAATTTGTGTAGTGACATTTTCTTTTTTATACCAACAAATCTGCTTGGAAGTTTCTCTTAATACTCCAAATAACAAAAAGACATCGACATCAGTTTTTTTGTTGAACTGCCCCCATACATTACAGATTGCTGTCATCTGTGATGAAACGAAGCTTCTAAAATCTTGATAGCGGCTCCCTGAGCGAAGAACATCTGGTAATATTGCGCTTATGTTACAGTTTTTTGGCATTAGTCTTAGATACTTATCAAAAATAACACCTGCAAGATTTACTTTCCCATCCTTCCAAAAGTTAATTTTGGGTGATGGGCCAATTGTGAATGGTGGATTCATTACTGCATGCGTTACAGTTTCAAGATCGGAAGCATCTACCGTTAATGCATTTTGAACTTTGATGTTATATAAGAATTTTAATGCATCTTCTAAAGAACAATCGCGTTCAACCCCTCGATTAATCGCTTCAACAACTAAACGTAGTTTTGTTGCTTCAATAAAATGAACATGAATATCGAATCCCCACAATACCTGACCCCAACGTTTTAATGTGCTAGATAACGTTGTTTCTACACCAAGTTTTCTTGAACATTCTATGAGTAAGTTCCCTGCGCCGCAAGTAGGGTCAAGGACAACTGAGCTAAATGTGATAGGTACATCAAAAGAATTGACAGCTTTGGAGGCTAATAACTGACCAGTAAAAAAACTTCCTGCATCACGCATTTCTTCAATAGTTAAGCATTCCCTCAATACTAGGTCGATAGAATCTAAATCGACTAGATGTTTCATAGAGTTAACATTTGAAGACATTAAGATACTGCGTATTACATCGTTATGTTTCGTTAATTGGTTCATGGTGCTTTGACTGCAGGATTGTTAACCCAATCATACCATTAAAATCAAAATGGATCTAAAGTAACGTGTGACGCTATGTGTTTGAATTTATTATTATCTTTATTTTTTGCTAGCGATATTTTTCTGCAGAAAAAACTGGTTATATTTTACTCATTTTGAAGAGGGGAAGTAAATTTTTAAAACAAAGATGTAAGTCACATCTTTGTTTAGATATCACCTTCACTAGTTATTTAATAAATGAAGAACTTCAAATTTCTTGTTTGCCCATTACTGTTTTATTCACATCGTATTAAATCAATCATTCATAGCAATGAAGTGGTTTATATTTAAGTATTTGTTTTTTAATAATAAAGGCTGTTTGCGTATTACAAGTGATTCGTACTTAACTATTCCAAATATTCAGCACTGACCACCAGAATACCCAACCGATGATCTTAATATCTGCCATTTTTTCTGGTTGGATAAATTCATCAGGAAACTCATCGTTGTTGTAGCTTTTGATTCGAATGCCACCACCGGGCATACGGTAGAGGATTTTTACCCTTAACATACCATCGTGATCGATTGCGTACATTTCGCCATCGACAATATTCTTTTTGCTGGTATCGACACCAACTGTGGTGCCATTACGTAGGACGGGTAACATGCTGTTGCCGGAAACGGTGACACAGGCGGCATGCTGGGGATCGACATTACTCTTTTTGAGGGTGGATTTGGCAAAGCGGAGTTTGCAACCACCATTTTCTTGCACGAACGTAGAGCCATTACCTGCGGCCAATTCGACTTCGCGGTAAAAAGGTAATGCTACTTCATCATCCCTTAGCGGCGTATCACCATCCCACAAATCAAAGCCAGCATGCCACTCTGCATTAGACTCCACTGTTACTTTAGGCTCTACATCGCCATTGAGTAGCCATTCTGGAGTGCATTTGAGAAGTTCTGCTAATGCTATCAAATTGGCACCTTTTGGTGAGGTGCCATTCTTACCATCTGTTTCCCAATTGCTGACTGATACGCGATTAATACCTACATATTGAGCTACTTCATTCTGGGATAATCCCAGCTCTTTCCTTCGCTCAGCAATTCGTTTTCCCATGGTTTTTTTCATTGATAGCACTTCCAGATATTACATGTAGGCAAGACTACATAAAAACCATTACATTGTAATCGTAGTTTTAGTTTACACATGTAGGAAAACCTACTATTATCTTTTCAAGTTTTTGTTAAATCCATTTCAGGGGTCTTCATGAAAAAGACAGATGTCCTTAACTTTTTTGGTGGAACCGCAGCAACTGCGGCTGCACTGAACATTAAAAGCCCGTCAGTTTCAGGTTGGGGTGAAGACGTTCCCGAACTCCGCGCTTACCAAATCGAGCGCCTAACCCACGGCGCACTCAAAGTTAACCCCGTTGTTGTTTTAGATAATCCTGAGTCGGCAAGTGTGGCTTAGATTCACTTTAGGTTGAAGGAGGACTGTACACATGAAAACCAGTTCACGTAAAAATGACAGCCGTTTGAATTTGTTGATGAAAACGATTCATCGGGTGTTGGAGTTACCCAAGATGACACGTTTTGCGCTGGCGATAGATTTTGTCGCGGCGGTTGAACGCCTTGGGCTAAGCGAGGTGTTAGCGGCGGAGGGCATTAGCTTTGCCCGCACTCAAGACGTGCACAACGATGCGCGGATAAATGCGCAAAAGCTGTTCCGCTGGCTTGGCCAGTACGAGGGCCAGCATCCGCAGGTTGACCGCTTGTTTCATGTTGAGCAAGCACTGGTGGCGGCACTGCCCGAGCATTTGCGGGTGCAGTATCTCAACGATGTATTTGGTTGTACTGGGGTGACTGTCATTGCTGATCGCATGAATGATGGCCATGTGTTGCATGTGGCTGATATGGCGGCATCGCTCACCAAAGAGAACGCCGAGGCGCAAGTGGCGGTGATCCATTTGGGCGATGAGCCCAAGCGCGAGCAGTTAGTGGCGGCGCACCGCGAGTTAAAAGAGTCGGCGGCAACCACGCAAGCCAGCATGGCGGCGTTAGAGTTGGCGTACCCGTATTTAGCGAGTCATGGCGGTAAGGCGGCGCAATACGCGGCCGAGAAGTGACAGTGATGCCGCAATCGAGCCTTCACATCAATGTTATCGCCAGTGCTAAGACCGAGTTGCATCAGCAGTTGATCCGCTTGGGCGACATGATCGGCGACGGTTTGCACTTAGAACCCGATGGCAAATGGATTGCGAAAGAGTATGTGAAAGTGGCGCGGGCGTTAGGTTATCGGCCTAAACGCGCGAATCACAGCGCACAGATTAATGCGGTGATGCTTAAGCGGGTGGCTGATGTGCCGTGTGGCCAATGCGGTTTGGCTTTAAAGCAAACCAAGTCGGGCTCGAAACGCGCCGTGTGTGCCAATGGGCATAAGTGGCAGTTGTTGAAATGACTTGTTGGAATGAGCTGTTGAAATGAAAGAAGGAGTGAATGGCATGTTCACAAATCAGTTAAGTGATAACTGGGCGCGTAAAAAACGCCGTTATCAAATTGCCCGCCACAGTTTGGCGACCGATGCGGGCTTGATACCTAAGTGGCAGTGAGGAGCATAACGATGTTTGATCCTGAATGTTTAATTTGTTGTTTGGAGGGCGGCGCCGCGTGTTCGGTACATGGGCAAGTTAGCCGTGCTGATGGGCCCGTCGTGGCCGCGCTTACCGAGATGGAAACCGCGCAAGTGACATTACTCATGATGCAGGCAAAGCAGTTAATGCTTAAGGCGATGGCGCTTAAAGCTAAGTCGAACATGCCTAATAGCACTCAGCCTAATGTGCCTGAGCTTAGCGCGGCAACCTCTGAGCGGGCTGCGTTAAGCGGCGTGAACATGGGCAAAGACATTGCCTGTTTTCATGGGCATACCACGGCGGAGTTGTTTAAGCGAACGCAGGTGGGCCGAATGGTTGAGGTGTTAAGGAGCTGCGATGAATTGCAGCATAGTCGCCCCGAGCGTTTGGCGGTTATCGCGACCGACATCGTGGATAAGGCGTTGCTGGGCAGTGGCAAGCAGTTGTTGCTGCCGACGGTGAGCATCGATTGGATTATGAATTATCTGTTGATGGAAGAACAACGCGCGGAACGTTCTATTGCGCTATTGGCGGTGGATAAAGGTGCGGGTGATGTGGGCGCGGTTGATATGAGTGCAGCTAATGTGAATGCCATCGTGACTAGCCGCAACGTGCACATTAAACGGCGTGATTTTTTTAGCCAGTTGCGCAGTAACTTGGCGCACAAGGTTTACTTGCTTGGCGGTGAAGGCGAGCGAGCGGAGGGCAACGGGGCGCATTGCAGTTGACCCGTTGCAGTAGACATAAGAAAGCCCGCTGAAGTTTTGGCGACGAATGCGGGCTTAATACCTAAGTGAGGCAATATCATGTTACTGAAGCATGGGGTTTGCGTCAATTCGAGTTTGTGGGTTGCTCTGTTTGGGGGTGACTTATGAGTATGGAATTGATGGTAAAAGCGATGAAGGCCAAGGTGGGCAATCCACTGCGCAAGCTGGTGTTGATCAAGCTGGCTGATAACGCCAATGACCAAGGCGAATGCTGGCCGAGTTACGAGTATATTTCGCAGGCTTGCGAGATAAGCGAACGGTCGGCGATTAACCACATTAACGCGCTGGTTGACGTCGGACTGGTGCGCAAAATTACCCGCAAGAGTGAGCATAAACGCAATACATCCAACCTGTATATTTTGGATTTTTCATCGTGTGTTCTGAGTGATAAACCTGCGCAAACCCTACCTTTTACTGAGGGTGCAGCAAATTCACCCCTAGAAAATACTGAGGGTGCAGCAAATTCACCCCTAGAAAATACTGGGGGTGCAGCAGATTCACCCTTAGCCAATTTTGAGGGTGCAGCAAATGCACCCATGGGTGCAGGAGATTCACCCTCTGAGGGTGCAGGAGCTGCACCCAGAATCTGTCACTCTTTTGAACCTATCAATGAATCTTTAAAAGACTCTTGTCCAGCAACGAGTGCTAAGTCGGTTTTCAATGCGTTTTTCAAAGCCTATCCCGCCCATCGCAAAGGCGGCTCGGATTCGGCTGCGTGGAAAGCGTGGAAGGCCGAAAAGCTGACCGACGCCGATTGTGTGCTGGCGGTGAGCTGGTTGAAGGATGCTGCGGCGCAGGATGCGAGTTGGGGTTTTAGCGCGAACGGCCAGTTTGTGCTCGGTATTACCAAGTTTATCCGTGAACGCCACTGGTTAACGCCGTTGCCAAGACCGATGGCAACCGCCGTTGGGCAAGTGGATTGGAGTTATGCGGTGTATGACCCAGAGGACCCCTTGATATGACGGCCAACCAAAATGCGAGCATGAAATCACTGCAGACCTTAATCCGCCAGCCGCTGGTTGGGCAGGGGCGTGTTAGCCAACCTGAGCCGACGGCGATGGACATGGCGATTGTGGACAGCGTGTTTAGCAAGTTGCGGGTGTTGTTCCCTGTGAGTGCGCCGCGGCCTGAGGACGAAGCGACCCACAAAGCCGAGTGGCTTAAAACTTTGGCGGCGCAGGGGATTGCCAGCCGCGAGCAAGTGCAAGCGGGGCTGAATCGCGCGAGACGCGAGCAGGGCGATAGGCAGTTTTGGCCGACACCGCGCCAGTTTGCTTTGTGGTGCCAACCCACGGCCTGTGATTTGGGATTGCCCAAGTTAGAGGCGGCGTTCAAGGAAGCGACCCGCCATTACCATCACCCTGATAAGCATACGTGGAGCCATGATGTGGTGCGCTTAGCGGTGCGTGAAACAGGCAGTTGGATGTTTGCGACCGGGCTTGAAAAGGACGTGTTAATGACCTTTGAGCGCAATTACACAGTGTTATGCAGACGCTTTAGCCGCGGCGAGTTGACCGATGTTGAGTTGCCAAAGGCATTACCTGAAACGGTGACACGGCCCACTGAGGCGGCCAAGGCGAAATCAATTATTGCCACGCTACGAACCAACCTTGGACTTAAGGGGGCAAACGATGGCGAATAAACCTCTGACCCAGCGCGAACGCTTGATGCGCATCATCACCGGCAAACGGTTTTGGACCCTGTTTGAAATCCAGCAAGAGAGCTTTAACCGCTTTGGGGTTCACGACAGCGAGACGGCGTTAAGTGCGCGGTTTCGGGATATGCCGATGAACCAGCGGGTAAAACGCATTCGCTCGGGTACCCATCACACCTTTGAATATCGGTTGGAGGGCTAGATGGCGCAGATGATGACAGCAACAGGCGTAGAGCAAGGCAAGTTAAACGATGCGGTATTGCGCCGTTGGTTGCGGGCAGGGATAACGCGGGACTTTCGGGATACGCAGTTTCCGGCGGTGCGGTTACGGGCCTCGACCGATAGACGCCAAGCCTCGGTGTATTTAGTGATGAACGAAGCAGGCAAAACCGTGTGGCAAAAGCAGGGCGTGTGGCCAGTGATGTGCTTAAAGACCTTTTTAACCGAGTTACCCAGTTTGCTCGCCAAACGCAGCATGGGCCAAACGGTCATCAGCAACGAGTTTGCCACCGTCGCGCAATTGCTGGCGTGGTTTGTCACCCATGTGGAGTGCAATCGCACCTTAAGTAACAGCTGGCGCAGTAACTGTAAATCGTTAGTGAGTAAACATCTCAGCGGCTGCTTTGGTGAGTTACCACTCAATGAGCTGAACTTTATCGCGGTGGACAGTTATTTAATCAAACCCATGTTGGCGCAAGGCTACTCGGCCAATTACATCAAAGCCGCGGTGAAAGTGTTAAAGCGAGCGCTATCGGTTGCGGCCGATTTACGGGTGTTAGACACCAATAGTTTGGCGGGGTATCGGGTGCAAATGAGTTTGAAGATGCCGCCTTTGGTGGGCACGCAATTAAGCGAGTCGGACGTGGGCCCGTTATTCAGCGCATTGCGAAATGCAGCAAGACCGGTAGCCATGCTGTTTGTGTTAATGCTGATGTTCGGTACCCGCATAGGGGAAACCCGTTTAGCCAGATGGGACCACTTTGCCGGCGATTACTGGTTTATTCCCGCTGAGAATGCCAAGAACCGCCAAGAGCATCGCTTACCTATGACGCCCACTGCCAAGAAGCTCATAACCCATTACGCCCAATGGCAATACACGCATGTGGGCAAGCGGGCGTTTTTGTTCCCAGGCGAAGTAGGGCCGGTGAGCATACGCACCGCACAGTATTGGAGTGAGACGATTCGGTTTAAGGCGTTTACCTCCCATGCACTGCGCAAACTGTGCCGCACCATTATTGCCGACATGGGCGTAGATACCATGGTCGGTGAGCGGATATTGAATCACACCTTGCCATTACTGCTGCGTACTTACGTTAACAGCACCTTAGATAAGGGCATGTTGATGGCATTAGATGCCTACCACGCACACTTAATCACACTGGGGTTTGATGATGTGGCGCCCGAGATTATGCGCCAATCGACCACTGAGCCAGACGAGCCAATGTTAGTGGGGTGGTTATGACAATGACAATGACAATCACAAATAAAACGAGTGGGTTATGGACTTCACGCAGGAGGATTTATGGCTAATCGCGCCGCGGATGTATTGAAAATAGGGCGCCGTTTACGGGGCATGACCCAAGACGAAGTGGCTGAGATTTACGGCATTAGCCGCAACACTTATCAACGTTGGGAAAATGGCCGTACTACTGCGCCCTATGACGATGTGACATCGATATGCCTTGATGTCTTTAAGCTTTCCATCGAGAAGATAAATGAGGTGGCCAATGGGCTTTAGCGATGAACCCGAGCAGAGGATGAACATTAAGGCGTTGCGGTTAGGGCTGTATCGCTGGGGCCGTTATTGGGCGTACCAAGAGTTGGGCAAGGGGTTTTCAAACCGCAGCGCCTGCGACCGTTTAGGTGAAGCGCTGGGCGGCGGCAACTTAAAGCACGAACTCAACGTGCCTGCCCACGTCGCCCATTTTGACCACCTCGTTGAGCAGTTATCCATTAACTGCAAACGCGCTATTCGCGCCCATTACCTCTGTAAAGAGCAGTGGGCTTTAATGGGATTTGACAGCAAAAAATCTTACATCTTCTGGCTAAGAAAAGCTGAAATGGCACTGCTAGATAGGATGAATTAGAAGGAACGCCCTCTTGCGAGGGCTGGCGGGTTAGACGGTTGTCCACCAAGACTGCTAACCCGTTGACAGGATTTTATCAAAGGTTCGGCCCGTTATCTCGGTAAATGGATAGTGTGCCGCGTATTCATTATCGGGCTGTTCTCACCGATTCGTATGAGCTTAAAGTTCTGAGTTGCTGTATCGGGCAGTTTTTTAGACTGTAGTGACATTGTTATTTTCAAACAGAAAAGTGCGTTCGTACACATCGACACTCCCTTGGTAAGTGTTGGCGATGCCAAAGTAATTGATCCAGCTTTGCATGTGCTCTTTTATGATCTGTCTATTGAACGCGATATACAGAGCATATATA
This sequence comes from Shewanella sp. SW1, assembly GCF_025653545.1. Classification (NCBI taxonomy): domain Bacteria; kingdom Pseudomonadati; phylum Pseudomonadota; class Gammaproteobacteria; order Alteromonadales; family Shewanellaceae; genus Shewanella; species Shewanella sp. SW1. The sequence continues at coordinate 42,747 of NZ_JAKKSG010000001.1, forward strand.
TCCTTGTTGGAAAGTGGTCGGTGAACTCTCTGAACGGTGAATAAAATAGATAAGGAGACATGTACACACAAAAGAAACAAAGTGGTTCTATCGCAGAATTATGAACTCTACTAGAGGGCAGTGAATCATGCTAGGTAAGTCAGACTCACTGAAAACGTATGACTGAGTGCGCAGTTATGGTTAGTTAACATGACTCCGTTAAATAGTTTATCGTCTAGGTTTAGTTTGCTTTACCCAGAGCCAAAGACCACTCAGCGATACCAACAACAATGCCAATCCGAAAATATCCCATATCCATACGGCGTAGGCTCCAAATAAGCGGCCGCTATGTAGATCTAGCATCACTCTTTCCCAGTTGAGGTTTGCGCTGCGGGCGTATTGAATCAAATCAGCATCTACTGAATCTTTTGGCGTAACCCAATGCAACGGCGCTAATGGCTGCGCAGGTATCCAATCGATAAGATTTTCATCAGTTTGATAATAGCCTGAAGTGGTTTTAAGCCAAACACGATTGACTGTTTCGAGACGAGTTGCATCGAGAGTGAATGACTCTATGGCTAAGGCCTCTAAACCCTTTGGTAAACCTGTGCTGCTATTTTGAGTTTCCTGTAAGTGCCCTTGGCTATCAAACAGATAAAGTTGATCATTATCAATAGCTATCAATAGATTAGATAAAAATGCCGCACTAATTAATTGGCTTTGAGCCTCGAGTATTGGTTCATGCCCTAGCCAAAGTCGGTTATCTGTGACAAATAGTGGCTGGACTTGACTGCCAAATTGGGCAACATGATGGGGGGGCGCAATCCCATAATAATCCAACAACCACGTTTGTTGCACAGGGGATTTATTCAGCTGCAGTGCTTGGCTGTGATTGATGGCTACACCTGTCACGACGAGCAATAGGATAAATAAACAGCTTAAGATACCCAGCCGGCGGTGCCAAGGGCGAAGTGCGCGGGCAAGTTTGTAGCGAATAGTCGGTATTGCTTGTGATTTGTGCTTTCGAGTCATAGTTACATTTACGTCTAGTTAGTTGACTATTATTGACTCATTTCTGCTTTGGTAACATGGTTATGGAGCCACAAAGCAATACGAGATAGTTTCGTCAAGGCTCTGACCGAAAGGGTGGCACCAGTAATACCGTCAATATGCTGATCGAGTTGTGTTTGGTCGTCGAGTTTGGCTGATTTGAATTGATCCGTAAAGAAATCATGGCGAACTTCATCGCCTCGGCTTTCACGATAGACCAATACCTTCGTTCTGACGATGGCTTCATCTTTAATATGGATCCCGACGGTGATTGGTGCTTCTTTGCCTATTTCATCTAAAATCCACACGGTTTCATTGTCTTGCTGCCAATAACGAATGCGCATCTTATTGAAACTATGGGCAAGTATCGATTCGATAACCTGCTTCGCATGATCATCAACCCAAAAGACCTTAGTTGTGCCTTTATTGCCATTAAACGCCTGTTGAATAAAAGCATCGGTACTTTGATATTCGACGGCGCTTAGCCGCAGAGGGCATACCGCGAGTAATAATATCGCTAGGCTGCTAATCAATGATCTGCCAAGGCGCTGGCTCACCTTTGTCAGTGCTGCGAAAAATGTGCCCATAATAACCTTCAAAAATAACGAATAAAGTCACACATCTGCAGATGTGTGACTTGACGAAAGTGAGAAACAAAGTTTAGAACTGGTAACCCACGCCTAAGTTGAAACCGTCGGCGTCTTTAGCACCGCCCGCTTTTTCATAATCGGCTTTAAATACCACGTTTTCATGTAACCAGTAATTCACACCAATATTAGTTTGGGTGATTTCGGTGTCAACATCATTGCCAGCCTTGTTATCCCACGCATTGTAACGGGCAAAGACACCAAAGCTTTCGTTGAAGCGATATGAAGGCTCAATGTAATAGCCTTTCTGCTTATCTTGTCCTAGGGCTTCTGCCTCTTTGCCATCGATATCCCATTGAGCATAAAGTGCTTTAATGGTGAAGTTTTGAATGCTGTAGATAGCGTGCGCGGTTAACAGTGTGGCCGATGCCGTATCGACATCCGCAGCCCCTTGGGTTAAATCAGATTGATATTGTGCAGAAGCAGCCAGCTCTAAACCGGGCACAGCCGTGTATTTCACGCGGGCGGTATAGGCTAAATCTTCACCCTTAGCGTTAGATACTTTTTGGCGACCGCTACGAATATTAAATGCTTTGTCGCCCGTTGTGGCAACAGCAAGACCGCTAGTCACTGCGGTATCAAATGCAAGGCCAGGTGCCGCTTTAATATTTAACGCTAAACCCGCCTCCCACCAAGTAGCAGGGATGATGTCAGCTTCAACCGGATTACGCTCAACACCGTAAAATGCAGGTGGCTCGTGGGTTTCGTTGATAATACCGACAGGCATCAGGAATAAACCCGCTTTACCCGTGTAGCTCTGGTTAAAATCATGCTCGATATAGGCTTGTTCTATCTCGACTTCCCCCTTTTTACCTTCACCAGCCAATGCATGTTCCACTTCTAGCTCAGAGAAAAAACGGGTTTTCTCAGTAAATTCATGGCCAACGAACAACACAAAACGATGAAAATCGAATTCTTTTTTGTCTTTGCCTTTAATGTTGTCTGAAATGTTGTTGTAGTGCAGTTCGCCATAACCACCAATAGTCGTTGCACTCTTGCTTGAGCTAGTTTCTTCAACGGCATCGGCGGTTTTTTCTACTCGTTTTTCAGTTTCTTCTAAGCGTTTTTCAAGATCCTGCAGCACTTGCTGTTGCTGCTCAATTACTTTACGCAGTTCTTGTGTTTCATTCGTCGCGAGCGCCTGATGGCTAGCAAAGAGGCTCAATAGCGCAGTAGCAAGTAGTGTTTTTTTCATTATTTCCCCTGAAATGGTTACAATTTGTAAATGTATGTAAAAATTGTTAGCGATTTTACACATTGGTTTAAATAATGCAAACAATTCGCATTTGGATTTATGATTTAGATCAATTCTTATTTAATTTGAGTTCGGTTTAATAAGTTATAACTGCAATAGCATTCAACTCTGTGTTAGTGATATTCAGTTGTGGCTTATTGTCATTAAATTGATAAGCGATCTGCACCGCTTCATATAGAGCACATCACGTGCTCTGGCAGTAAATAAAAAGTTTCAGCCAGTGGCTGAAACTTCATCTCTGCATCAAAACACAAGCTGGAAGTTGATATTCGCGTTCGAGGATATTGATCAAGTCAGAAAGCTGTTTTACATCTGTTTAAGATTTATCGCAGTGAATTGACATATCACGCAGTTCAAGCAATTTTTGCTCAAGATTGCTTGATAGGTATCTACCAGTGGAAATCAGTCTTTTTATGTGTGTTTTAGTAGCCTGATAATGTTGTAGCTTCACCAATGGTTTTTACCAGATACTGCTAAAAAGTGGGTAATACCGCGATTAGATTGGAAGCCTGCTATGACGCAGTTTATGATTGTAAGCGATGACTGTATATCGTTCTGATAAAGCCACTTACGCAGACGATTTTATAGTCTCGACTTTTGCATGAGCCATTTACCTGCAGGTTTCGTAGTGGGTGTAGAGTATGAAGCCAAGTAGAATGCTCAATCCCATTTGGCTTCATTTACTCTTTGATTAACTCTTTTTCGAGAGCACCTTAAAACTGGTAGCTCACGCCGACATTCATTGTGGTTCCTAAGCCTTTAGTGTTGTAGCCTTTAAAGGTAAAAGATTGCGAGCGGGCAGAGTAATAATCTTCGTTGAACAGGTTTTCTACACCAAGGGATAAAGTCCAATCATTTATTTGGTAGCTACTGCTCAAATTGACAATGTTGTAATGCTCAACGGGGCCTTGGCTGCCAACATATGCACCATTAATTGGCTCGAATCGGTCGCGATCGCCGATATATAAATAGGCAAGGCTAATATTGCTGTTGTCTGTTGGTTGCCAATCTAAGGTAGCGGTAAATTTAGGTGGTGAGATGATTTGCCCGTCTAAATACTCATCTTTTTCGGTATCTTTACCTTCGACAAAACTATAGCTCATGCCAGTGCTGAGATTGTCTAACCAAGCGTAACTGACTTGTGCTTCGTAACCCCAAATTTCTTGCGGGGCACGAATAGGAACATAGGCACCTGATACTGCGTCGTATTTGCTGCTGGTGCCGAGTTCTGATTCGCTGAAAAAGGCCGCTAGCTCATAGGAAAAGGCATCAACATAGCCTGAAATGCCTATCTCATAGTTATCAATAATGGCTGCCTGTGATTTGATTAAGGCGATATTATTGACTGCCGCAGCGCGTAACAACAAACCAAGATCAGAAATATCTGCTCCTTGGGAATAACTGATAAACGGGCTAGCAAAGCTGCTGCCTGTATAACGTAGCCCTAAGTTATAGGTGGTGGCGTTAAAGCCGAGATCGCCTCCTTTAACATCAATCGATTCGGTACATTGAGTCGCACTCGCACACAGTTTTAACGTACTGTAATCTTTAACACTTAAATCCACACTATCCTGACGAACTCCCGCCTTAATGACCCAATCATCAAATATCACCCATTTAGTTTGCAGATAGAAAGCAAGATTGGTCATGTCCATTTCAGGTACCCAAATACGGCCATCCTCAAGGGGCTGACTGCTGATATCCTGCAAAGCATCGACCCCATAAACAAAATTGGTGACTATGTTGTCCCAATCGACCTCGGTATTAAAGTTGGCGCGTAAGCCAATTTTTTCAGACAGAATAATTGATTGCCCACCGCTGTATCCTTCTGATGGATTAGCGAGTGAGGAAGAGAAGAAAAACATGTTATCAATTTTTTGGCCGTAGGCGTCTAACACCATTTGTGTGCTATCTAATAATGCATCGTCAACATACTTCAAGGTAACGTTATGGTTACCCTTAGGTCCCTGTGGTTCGCCGAGTTTAGGCTTGCCTGAGGTATCTTTAATGGCGTAGGTTTTAACGCCAGAATTGATACTGCCACTGACATCAACTAAGTCTGCATCCTGTTGTGCTTCGTAGTAGTTGTAGGTGAATTGCAATGACTTTGCATCAGTAAACTGGTATTGCAATTTGGTAAATAGGTTTTGTGTTTTCGTTTCGGATAATCCATAAACTAGGCCTGGTACGTCACCTTCAGCATCACGCTGTAGGCCAGTTTCTTCGGTCACAGCATTTAATACATAACTGAACTTTTCAAGTGAGCCATCCACTCCAGCATTAAAGCGATAGCCAGCGCTGTCTTCAAATTTGACTGTGCTGAATTTACTCGAGGCACCAAGATTAACTTGTGCTTTACTGTCGCCAGGTTTCTTGGTGATGTAGTTGATAATACCGCCTGCTGCACCATTACCGTAAATCGAGGTTGCACCTTTAATGACTTCGATACGCTCTATGGCGTTCGCATCCACTGAGCGCATATCAAGCGAGCCATTACGCAATGGTGTCGATTGCGGTACACCATCAATCAGTATGAGTGCCTTACGGCCACGTAACGTTTGTCCTGCATTACTTGAGGTTCCTGAAGATGGCGCTAAGCCAGGGACTCGCATTGCTAGAATATTCTGTAGCTCGGAACTGACCTTGAGATCTTGGTTAAGCGTGGCGTTATCAATTAAGGTGACAGATGAGGGGACTTCATCAATACGCTCCACGACGCGACTTCCTGAGATAATCAGGCGTTCAATATTTGCAGGTGGCGTGGTAGAGGTCACTGGTGTGGTGGCAAAGGCCATACCGGAGAATAACACTGAACCAACTAAGGCATAACGTATTGAAGCTGCACAGGGGGTGAGCGCGAGTCGCATAGTCAATCCTATATAAGTGAAAACGGAATAAAACCTAGCATTGAGTCCAACCAAAGACTTATGCACCAAGCAAGAAGGGCACGAATGATAATTATTACTGAAAAGTTTTGCAGGTTATTTACATTTGTTAATTTTTATGGAGATTAATCTTTTTCTGTCATGGTGATGGTAAAAATAATGTTGAGTCACTTTAATTGGGTTGCATCGACTTACATTTGGCTTATCGGCCCTAGCTCAGTAAAATCTTTCCATTAGTAGAGCCCGTTTGGCTCAAGGATCTTCACGCCCGTCATGGGATTTAAGGAGTACCACATTAAATCAATGAGTTTGGGCTTAGTGGGTTTGGCTGTCGTACTCGGATTATCGGCCTGTGCGACCACGCAATCGCCAACGGGTCGTGGGTAAACTTGCACTTTTCTGCGACGCAGATGGGTGATGCTTCCTTCGAGAAAATGAAAAAGCAGCAAAAAGTGAGTAGCAATAAAAAGCTAACGCAATACGTTAATTGCGTTGCTAAACGTATTACAGCAGCGCAGCCAGATCAAACCCAGCGCTTAGATGTGGTGTTGTTTGACTCAGAACAAGTCAACGGCTTTACTCTGTCAGGTTGCCATATTGGTGTTTTACATCGGTTTGAATCTGTTCTGAAGAGAATTTTATTCATATTCAGTGAAAAACTGTCCCAGAATAGCAGGAAACGAGCTGTTGGGAGGGCTTTAAGCAGCGTGATGAATCAGTTACTGAAAATATCAACATGGCACGAAAGACGGTTTGAACTCAATATGAAGACTCGGAATGCCTTTGCCCAGCTGAAGCGTTTTATTAGGTGTTAATGTGAGCCCAGTTGAGCGTATATAATCGTTCCATAGGGATTATGTGTGAAAGCTGTCACACATAACAATATGCATACTTTTTTATACAAGTGAGTTTATTTTTAATTGTGGTTTATATATTAAAAATGTGACTACCATTCTATATGTAATATCAATTTTTCTTTTTACCAATAACAATGGCGCCGCGAGTAATACTTCCGACAGTATCGTCAGATTGGCTAGTATCAACCGGCTCCTTCATTATTATGGGCACTACATTAATAACATCATATCCATCAGTATCTAGCTCTTCGTATGCGTTCTGGAGACATCTAGCAAAGTCATCAAAATCTACACTAGGCAATGATATGCAGTGTGACTTCTGGTTAAGTAAATAGTCTAAGTCACTTTCAATTGTCTTAAGGTTTGACCAGAACCAAGTTGTTTTAAATTTTTCTGTCATAAAATCTCCAAAAAACAGTAGCGACCTGCGGAGTATAAAATTTATTTTTTATGAAACCTCATGCTGATGAAATAACCTTTTAAAGTAGATCCATTTGAGTTGCTATATCTAATTAGAGTGATAGGTCTCAAAATATCATCGGTTTGAACCAAAAAGTATTTAAGCCCCGTATCGAATGCAATCATACCATATCATTTTGTTTCAAAAAATTAACAATAACCCAACTTTGCTAGCTGTATCCCACTTTACTTAAAAAAATCTACTTTAAGAAAGTACGCTTAAATTAGTGTGGTTCTTGAGAGTTATTAGCATATTGTCGAATAAAAGAGACTGAAACTCTTACAGCAATAAAAAGCTGAACAAATGTTAATAAGCAACATTTGTTGAGGGTCCGTCGTGATTCTGGAATTTTTGCCAAAATCAATTTAACACACTGAATATATGTGTTTATATTGGATAATGAATTTTACCAAGGTTGTTGCTGCAAACGCCGTGTAGGCAACACATTTGGCACAAAAGCGATTTCGAAACACAGTAAACAGGGTTAAATTTTAGATCACTAAAAGTATGGTAAACGACTATTAACAAAGGCTAAAAACGACAACCGATATGAGTTATGGCACTGTCAGTTACACCAGCAGCGCCATACTGAAAGAATTAAAACTTGTTTGAGTCATTTACTGCCAATAATTCACCGTTACTGGCGATTTTCAGAAAGACCTGTTTTTTAGTGGTGGGGTTAACAGCACTTACCACATAGAAATTACCTTCAAAAGTCACAATGGATAATTGTGATTCAGGTACATCTTTCCATGAGCCATCTAATTTACCGACCTCAAAACCAAAGTCTTTAAATGTCATTTGATTAAGTGACTTAGCGGCCACCTTTATCGCACCTTGTCCACTCATCACACCATGATCAGCATGAGCTAAAGCACTACCATTCATTAATAGGCCACATAGGGCGACAACTGTTATCAATTTTTTCATAGCATTCTCCAAATTATGTCAATTATTGCTTAAGACCAATGACGTCATACTGTCCTTTAACCAGTAGCTGTACGGCAATAGGCTTATCCGATTTATTTTTCCAGTACCAACCATGTGAACCTGTAAAGGGAGCGGTAAAACTGCCCTTCATTTCGTTTGATGTTGCAATGGTATAACTCTCAAAGTATCCAGTGGTATTTCCCTCAGGTTCACCATGGAGATCAAAATACAAAGCGTCGCCATCAGTTAACCATTCATAGGTCATTTTGGCATACTGTGGCATAGCAAACTTGTATTCGACGCCTCGACCAGCGGGAACAACCACTTCAATCGTTTGAAATTCTTGGCTGTTTTTCTCACCTAAGCCCTGCGTTGAAACCACACCTTCGGCTTCAGCGGCTTGTGCAAGTGTCGTTAATCCCAATTTTTGGCCTACGCCTGTCGGATCAATGTTGTACTCGGCAGGAAGGATAAAAGTCACCAGAGCAATAGCCGCAATGACAGTTGCGGAAATACTGGCTTTGACTAAAGTGGTTGTACTGACAGTGTGTTGCATAATATTCTCTTATTATTAGTTTAATTGACGAAATAGCCGGTAAGCTGATAGCCCATCAGCATGATCCCGGCACTCATAAGTGCCGTGTTTGTGAGCGTTGAAAATCGCTGAAATGAAGGAAAGTGACGCCAAGCGTTAATCACTATTAAAATAAAGGCCAGCGCAGCAAATTGTCCGATCTCTACCCCGATGTTAAATGCCAATAAATTGGTAAACAGGCCTTCCTGTGACAGATCAAATTCCTGTAATTTGGTTGCCAGTCCAAAGCCATGGAACAAACCAAAGATTAACACGGCTATTTTGGTATTGGGTTGCCAGTTAAAACAGCGCTTGAAACCACCTAAGTTATCAAAACCTTTATAGATCACTGAAATGCCGATAATGGCATCGATCAAATACGCATTAACCTGAACATCAGTCATAACGCCAAGTAACAACGTCGTGCTGTGACCAATAGTAAACATGGTGACATACAACAACACATCTTTGCTGCGGTACAAAAAGAAGATCACCCCCACTAAAAATAGTAAGTGGTCGTATCCGGTGATCATATGCTTAGCCCCGATATACAAAAACGGAATAAATTGCACCCCTTGGTTTTGTTCTAAAAAGGCTCGGGTATTGTCATCGACCCCATGGGCCAATACATCGACACTGATAAAACCTAACAGTCCAATTAAGAGGAATAGACTGATTTTTAATAGCTTATTTGGCATCAGCTAACTCCATTGCTTCTACTTCAGTCAAAATAGACTCCTTTTCTTTGTGTAAAATTCGATATAGCGCGGGGATAACAAATAGCGTTAATAGCGTAGAGGAGATAATACCGCCAATCACTACGGTAGCCAGTGGCCGTTGCACTTCAGAACCAATACCGGTATTGAGGGCCATAGGAATAAAGCCAAGCGAGGCGACTAATGCGGTGGTTATGACCGGACGCAGTCTTGTAAGTGCCCCTTCAAAAATGGCGCTATCGAGTCCCATCCCTTCTTTACGCAATTGGCGGATAAAGGACACCATTACCAGACCGTTTAAAATCGCAATGCCCGATAGCGCAATAAAGCCAACCGCGGCCGAAATTGAGAACGGAATATCGCGCAGCAACAGCGCCGCAATCCCACCAGTTAACGCCAGAGGCACACCAGTAAAGATAATCATTGCGTCTTTAAAGGAGTTAAGCGCCAACATCAGCAACCCGATAATCATCAACAAGGTAACAGGCACCACAATACTGAGGCGTTTTGAAGCCGATTGCAGTTTCTGATAGGTGCCACCGTACTCCAGCCAATAACCTGCGGGAATTGCCACTTTTTCACCAATAACGGTCTGAATATCGGCGACAAAGCTGCCTAAATCTCGTCCACGCACGTTAGCAGTAACGACCATTCGGCGTTTACCGTTTTCACGGTTTATTTGGTTAGCGCCAGAAACCAGCTCTAAGGAGGCTAATTCTTGAAGTGGAATGCTTTGACCGCCAGACAAAGCAATAGGTAGATAACTGAGCGCATCGATGTTTTGCCTACGCGACTCATCAAGACGCACCACAATATCTGAACGCACATCCCCTTGGTAGAACTTACCCGCCACAGTCCCTCCCATCGTGGTAGCAACTTGAGATTGCACCTCCATGATACTGATACCATGCTGCATAAGCTTTTGACGATTTGGAATGATGTTCAGCATCGTCAGCCCCGTGCTCTGCTCAACCTGAATATCTGCAACGCCTTCGACTTGAGCGATGGCGGACTCAATTTCTGCGCCCAGTGCTGTGAGCGTATCAAAATCATCACCAAACACTTTGATGGCAAGTTCTGCCCTTACCCCTGCCAGCAGCTCATTGAAACGCATCTGAATGGGTTGCAAGAATTCATAACGGTTACCCGGTATAGGGGCGACTAGGGCTGCAAGTTCTTCGACGATTTGTACTTTCGATTTGTCAGGATTGGGCCACTGTTCTCGCGGTTTTAAGATAATAAAGTTATCCGCCACACTGGGAGGGACCGCATCGGTAGCCACATCAGCCGTGCCGATTTTGGCAAATACCCGCTCAACCTCTGGCATCTGTTTAATTTTATCTTCCAGTGTTTCCTGCAGGGCGATTGCCTGACTCAGCGAGGTTCCCGGAATTCGAAGGGCGTGCATAGCAATATCCCCTTCATCTAGATTAGGTGCGAATTCACTGCCTAATTTCGTCGCCTGATAACCAAAGATTGCCACTAACAGCGTGGCAGCGATGACAACCATCCAGCGCCCTTTAATGACCCAGCTTAAGGCCGGGCGATATAAGAACACTGCGCCACGAATAAGTGGACTGTGTTTCTCTTTCACCGGTTTTTTAAACAGCAATGCAACCATTGCAGGAACAAAGGTGACGGAAAGCAGCATTGCACTTAACAGTGCAATCACCACTGTAATGGCCATTGGATGGAACATTTTGCCTTCCACGCCTTCCAGCGCAAAAATCGGCAAATAGACCGCCGTAATGATAAAGACACCAAACAGTGCCGGGCGAATAACCTCGCGAGTGGCCTCAAAGACGAGTTCTAAACGTTCTTTTAATGGTAAGGGATCATCCCCCGCCTGACTTAAACGCCTCAGGCAGTTTTCAACAATGATGATCGCGCCATCCACTAATAAACCAAAGTCCAGAGCCCCTAAGCTCATCAAGTTAGCACTAACACGAGTCTGCACCATGCCCGTAATGGTCATCAACATGGCAAAAGGGATGACTAATGCGGTTAAAAATGCCGCCCGAAAGTTTCCTAGCAAGACAAACAACACCACGATCACCAGAATTGCGCCTTCAAGTAGATTGGTTTGTACTGTCTGTAACGTTTTATCTACCAAGGTGGTGCGGTCATATACGGCAGTGGCCACAATCCCTTCTGGTAAAGTTGCATTGATTTCTTTGAGCTTTTCGCCCACGGCATGGGCTACGGTGCGACTATTTTCACCAATTAGCATAAACACGGTACTCATGACCACTTCACGGCCATTTTGCGTGGCGGCACCGTTTCGCAAACCTTGGCCATTTTCAATCTCTGCCACATCTTTGATGGTCAAGGCTGAACCATTGGTCGATTTCAGCGGGATATTGCCAATCGTGGCCATATCCTCTGCCTGACCTGGCATTCTCAGTAGCCACTGTGCGCCGTTTTGCTCAATAAAACCCGCACCTTGATTTTGATTATTTTTAGCGATGGCATCGACAACATCTGCCTGAGTTAAGCCAAAGGCCAAGAGTTTTTCTGGTTTGAAAGCCACTAAAATTTCACGTTCAAAACCACCAATAGGATTCACTTCAACAACGCCGGGCACTCGCATCAACTGCGGTCTAATCGTCCAATCGTGCACAGTGCGTAAATCCATTGGCGTGATCGGCGAACCATCGGCATGGGTTGCATCAGGCAATGCATCCACCGTAAACATAAAGATTTCACCTAAGCCTGTCGCAATAGGGCCAAGCTGCGGCTCAAGTCCTACAGGCAATTCAGCACGGGCAGCGGATAATCGTTCGTTCACGAGCTGGCGGGCAAAATACACATCCGTGTCGTCACTGAATATGGCAACCACTTGAGACAAGCCATAGCGAGAAACGGAACGTGTGTAAGTTAGCCCAGGTAAACCTGCCAAAGCGGTTTCCAAGGGAAAGGTGACCCGTTGCTCAATCTCAAGCGGGGTATAACCTGGGGCTTCGGTGTTGATCATCACCTGCACATTGGTGATGTCCGGCACCGCATCAATCGGCAATTTAGTGAAGTTCCATATGCCTAATCCGGCTAAAGCTAATACCATCACCAGCACTAGGAATTTTCGCTTTATCGAAAAGCGTAAAATCGATTCCAACATGACTTACACTCCTAGTGATCGTGGGATGCGCCAGACTTTTCAATGTCGGCTTTTAAGATATAGCTATTTTCGGTGACGTATTCAGTGCCAGGTTTCAAACCGCCCAGTACCTCAACCCATTCACCGCCTTGACGGCCTAGCTCCAGCATACGCACTTCATATTGCTCACCGACTTTGGCAAACACCACGGTGAAATCACGAAACCCTTGCAATCCAATTCGTTTAACTGCCAAAGGCACCTCAATGGTGGCCACTTCAATCTTGGCGTGAACAAAACTGCCGGAGGTAAACGCTCCCTTTTCATTAGCAAGTTTTACCCACACGATACGGGCTTGATCATCACGCACTTGGGGCTCGATAAATGAAACAGTACCTTGATAAGTCTCATCCGAGCCCTCTATCTGCAAAGTGACGGCAGCACCGATGCTAACCTTTTGATAATCAATGGGGTATACCGCCAGTTTAGCGATATAATGACTGTTATCGGTGAGCGTCAGCAACGAACGGCCAAGGGTTTGCTCGCCACTGTTAGCGAACTGCTGCGTGACTACGCCATCGGATGGCGCTTTGATTTGATACGGCTTCAAACTTTCGTTACTTTCTATGGTTAACAAGGGTTGGCCTTTTTTTACCCTGTCACCCAGTCCAACATACAACTGCGTAATTTCTCCTTCAAAGCGAGCGGCGATGGCACGCTGCGATTCTACCGGTAGCGCCAATGTGCCATAGGCAGGGATTGTTTGGTGCAAAGTGGCAGGACCTGCAATATCGGTTTGAATATCCATCGCGGTGGCGACGGCTTGCTCTATCGTGGTGCGACCTTCAAAGTTGTCATACTGCCAAAGGTACGTTTTACCTTGGTATTTAGCCTCAATAGTGACCACAAACGAATGGGGTTCATAGATCTCCATATCACCACGGAGGAAATCCCCTTGTGCGTTAAAGCGAATGTCATCCACGACATTGCCTAAGCGAGTCAATTTAACGCTAAAATCAACAGTTTTGGGATCTAGTGGTTTCCCTTCATAGGTCAACCACACTCGAAACTCTGGGGGGACACCCGTTTCAAAAATGGACAGCTCTAAAGCAAAATTCCCCTCACGCAGCATACGTCCACGGTGCGGGCCTTTTTCTGGCTCAGCCTGCTCAGCAACAGGGGCTGAGGAAGCCATTACAGGTGTTGGGATGAAGGCGTTCATACCCATACTGAGCAGTATCGCCAAACTCAGTGACGAAAGGGTGTGGTTATTTTTCATAAGTAATCTCACTGAGAAATGGACGTACCCGTCAGGCGTTGAATTTCGATGTGTTGCAAATGCAAGCTCTCAAAGGCATCCAGCAACTGATATTGAGCACTGAGTAATTCCCGATACACATCATTAAATTGGTTATAACTGAGTTGACCTTTATCAAAAGCATTACTTGCCTCTGACAGTGCTTTTTCGAGGGTGGGCACTATACTGTTGCGCACTGTGTCTATCACATGCGCAGAGTGTGCCATTTCCTGTAGCAGTACATAGAGTTGAGCATCTTGAGCTTGCATTAATGCGCTTTGTTCGTTGGCCAACACGTCCTGCTGAGCGTGGAGGGCTGCGATTGTCCCTGCATTACGGTCACTTGTGCCCCAAGGGATAGAGACGCCTGCTACTAAACCAAAGTCATCGCTTGCCTCATAACGACGAACGCCAGCGGTAAATTGCCACTGGGGTTTGGCTTCAATTCGTGCCAGTTCCATTTGTGACTGAGCAATACGCTGAGCACTGGCAAACTGTTGAAAACGCGGATTCTGCTTTAGCAGGGTAAGCTGACTGTCAACCGACGGCACTGTTGGCATGTCCAGCAGATCACCGTTGAAATAATATGATGCTTTGGGCTTACCCCAAAGAGAGGCTAGTTGATACTGGCTCGCTTTCAGCTCGTGTTCGATATCTTCGACCGCCAGTCCTCGGCGGATAAATTCAGCCTTTGCCAACTGCATTTCAACCGCCGAACTTTTACCTGCTTGCACCCGCTTGGCAATCGTATCAACAACGTTCTCAGCCTGAGCTTTTGCCATCACATTGAGCTTAAGACGCTCCTGTTTAACCAGTATATCGATAAAGTGCTTAGCCACCTGTGAAGACAAATCGAGCGCCTTGATTTGCTTCTCTATGACCAGTTTAGTGGCTTCCGTTTTTACCGTGTTAACACGACTATCAATTAGGTCCTGTTGCAGCAACCATGAGAAGGTGAGCGTAGATTGCACACTTTTCAATGCACTGTGTTCCCCCGTGCCTAACGCATCCTCAATCATCAGCCCAATTTCTGGGCGTTCACCGACACTCGCTTGCTGAATACGCCCCTCCCAGACTCGCTGCTGCGATACAAAAGCTTGTAAATCAGGATGATGAGTGAGAGTCATGGTAACCGCATCAGATAAACTGATTTTTTGCGGGCTTTCATCTGTCGCTGCGGATGCCGATAGGATAATACTCATTCCTATCAATGCAGCAGAAAACCGATGGCCTATCGGTTTTTTGGCTGTGCGTTTACAAAGAATAGCTTTCATTCCCAATCCTTACTTAATGGGTGAAAAAAG
The DNA here is from genome assembly GCF_025653545.1 of Shewanella sp. SW1. Taxonomy (NCBI): domain Bacteria; kingdom Pseudomonadati; phylum Pseudomonadota; class Gammaproteobacteria; order Alteromonadales; family Shewanellaceae; genus Shewanella; species Shewanella sp. SW1. Next base: position 57,793 of record NZ_JAKKSG010000001.1, read on the forward strand.
TTTCGATAATATGGTGGAGGCTATCCACCGTGGAAGCGGTTAATGCTGGTGCTATAACTAACAACACAATAGCTAAACCGATTGCCAATCGAGAAGATGTACAAACAGGATAAATTAGGCGCTGCACTCGTACGCTGGTTTGATCATTGCCGAAATAACTCGTTTGCAACCCATCACAACCTAGCGTGATGCTTCGTTGCATTCTGGCAACGTTAACCAGAGCCTGAGCGACGTCAAGATGGTCGTGTTCATTTGTCACTGCATGATCTGCCATCTGTTCAGTAAGCAAGGTAAATTGCTTGACCAAATGTTGTTTCATCCCGAGCGGGAAAAAGCCTGCAAAAGTCGCGAAGATCACTTTAAATAGAGGATCTCGGGCAGCGACATGCGCCATTTCATGCCGGATAATAATATCTAATTCCTGCTCATTAACCCGTTCTTGTAGTGCCGTAGTCAGATAAATTTTGGGAGAAATAAGCCCAGTGGTAAAAGCTGCCGGTATTGCCAAAGGTAATAAATAATAACGATGCTGAGTATTTACTTCTTGGGGGTGAACATCTGATAATCCAAGCAGAGACGCCATTGTTGATGATTGTTTTTTGCGAGAATAAACAGTCTTTATTATCGACCAAATCAAAAATCCCGAGGCCGAAAGCAAGGTAACTGCGTGCCAACTGTCGAAGCTAAAAATATCAATATGGTGCCAGTGAACAAATTCATTTAACCAAGCAGCAGAAAACAAATCTTGCTGCTTCGGCCAGAAAAAGACAACACAATTAATGGCTATCCACCAAGGCGCTGTGACTAACGACCATAAGATAACTTTACGTAACCTGAAAGTTAGATGTTCTAATCTAGGCAACGTGAATCGTAGAGCGATCGAGATGAACACAACACTGATAGCAAATGCCAGCACTGCAACACTTAGTAAATTCAGTGTAATCGCTAAATCGCCAACAAACATAAGCCTAATTATCCCTTCCGAAGTTGACGTTGTTCTTCAATTAAATGTTCCAAGATATCTAGCTGAGCATCATTCAGATTAGCTGATACTGAACTAAATGCCGCGATCAGACTATGCTCACCCTCTTCGATAAAGTCGCTAGTAACATTGGTAATAAGTTTGGCTATTAAGGCTTCTCTGTCTACTTTTGCTCGATAAAAGTAGGCATGACCCTGCTTAGTTCGACTCAGTAATCCTTTTTTGAACAAGCGATCCAAGGTGCTCTGAATGGTATTGAGTGAACTCTCTCGAGACAACCCAAGCACCGCATGTACTTGCTTAGCATCCGCTTCAGACTCAGTCCAAAGATGTTGCAAAACCTGCTTTTCTAATTCACCTAACTGCATAACACTTTTCTCTTGCCATAATGATCGCTATAGTGGCAGAACAAAAACCGATAGGCAATCGGTTTTTAATAACTCATAGTGAGGTTGGAATGGGCTGGTTACTGACAAAGTATATGATCACCGCAGCTGTCGTTGTTGCAGCTTCTGAGCTTGCAAAGCGTAGTGATAAACTTGGAGCGCTGATCGTGGCATTGCCGTTGGTTACCATTTTAGCAATGGTTTGGTTATATGTTGAAAAACAGCCAATGGAAAAAATAGCGAACCATGCTTGGTACACGTTCTGGTATGTAATACCTACATTACCTATGTTCCTGATATTTCCATCACTGTTACAACGTTTGGGTTTCTGGCCATCGTTACTAGTGAGTGCCACGATAACCGTAATTTGCTTTTGGTTTTTTGCGCTATTCGTAAAAATATTTGGAATCGATCTAATTTCATGGCACTAGAAAAATGATCTGATTCAGTAATAGTGGGAACTTCATGCATTACAAAAATTTGTTCAACTTGAGCACAGTTGGTATCGAGTCCTTTGTTGCTCATGAAAAGCTTTGGGGTAGAAGTGAGTTTAAGCAACCTGTCGGAACTAACTTCATCGTGATTTGAATATTGATAGGTTAAGTCCAGACAAATCTAGTTCAATTGTGCGTTCAGTTTGACCTGTTCTTAGATCACTATCTTCACCTGCAGACGTATCATATTTCCCCAATATCACAGTAGCTAAGTTTATAAGCAAGGTAATAACGAAGCGTCTCCATGATGATATCTGATGGATAATGCCGGTCAGCAAAATTGAGTGTCAGGTTGTGGCTGCTCCAAATTAATATCCGCAGTTTATTTACTCTGAAACTCTTATGGTCAACTTTGCGACAGAACCCCAACTTTAACCATTAGCGGCACGAATGCCTCTGTCGGAACAGATTCACTGCATGCCACCATGGCAAAAAATGTTAATCAATAACAGATATTTTAGAAATAAAGTCCATGCTTTGAGTTAAAAATTAATCCCTAATTTTGCTCGTTATCCGTGAAAGCAAACCTAGGCATAAGAGTTTAACCGAATTTAATCCTGACTCCTGCATTGACAATAAATCCATCGTTACGCGACCAGATATCAGTTGTCCACTGTCCCGCAGGAGTCCTTTCGGGCAACAGCAGCGGATGAGTATCGCTTTGTTTAATGTCTAGCAGATTCTCCAGATTGATAAACCAACTGTAGCGGCCAAAGGTCATTTCACCCATCAGGCCAAGATGCCAGTAGGGTTCAGACTCGGTCAGATAAGGGTTGTCATTTAGACGTTGAATGCCAGTGTAATAGGCTTCGAACCCCGCGCGAAAGTTACCGTGTTGCTCCCACATCGCCACGAATCCTGCGGAGTGTTTGGGCGTCAATGCAATCTCGCGGCGAGACGTTCGGCCTTGAGTCGGCTCAGTTGCATCCAGATAAAGGTAACTTGCTGTCAGCTTGAGATCGCCAAGGTAGTAGCGTAGCAGCATTTCTGAACCGCGGATCTGGCTTTCTCCTTCAGCATTGACTAGACGGACCCTGTCGAAGGTATCATTGTTTTCCAAGGAAAAAGCCTCAAGCTCGGTTACATTACGGATATTCGAACCAAACAGGGTAAGGCTAGCTTCTAAATCATCGAAGCGGTAGGTAAAATCTACTGAGGCCGTTCGAGCGGTTTCTGCCTTGAGCTCCCCAAGAGGCTCAAGTCGCGACAAGCCAGCGGCTTCGATTTCTTCCACAAATGGGGTTGGTGCGTAATAGCCTTGGCCATAGGAACCGCGTACTGTGAAACCATCGGCACGGTACAAGAGCGAGAATCGGGGGCTAAGCTCGGTACCATATTGGCTATGGTGATCCATACGGGCGCTGACAGAGGCGATCAAATCCTCCATCAAGCTGTAGTCCACCATTGCAAAAAGCCCCGGCACATCGAAAGAATAGTCAAAGTCGGAATAGTTGTCCGATTCATACGTATCTGATTGATACGCCGCACCAATCACCCAATCTAGATTGTCGCGATAGCCAGACAGGCTGGTCTCTAGCAAGTAATTGCCGTGCTTATCGTTGTCGTTATCAACCCCATAGCCGTGGAAATGTTCCTGCACCATGGCGGAGGCGCGGGTACTAAAGGTCAAGGTATCAGCAACGGGTCTATGATAGACAAGACCTGCATCCATACGCTCTGAGTTCTGAGTCTCGATAAAGGGATTACCATCGGCCACTGTGTGCCCATTTATCGTTCCGCCTCGACGATTTTCAGTCATGTAGCCAGCAGTCACATAGAGGTTATCGCCATTGTCACCTTCATGAAACAGCCTTGGTCTCAGGGTATAACGTTCGTATTCCGGCAGATCGGCCCAGCCATCGGCATCTATGTCTTCGATGGTTTGATAATGGGCACCTGCTGTAATAGATCCCTTGAGATTGTCGCTGAGGGGAGATTCGGCGTAACCCGTAAAATCTTGGCCATTTTTAGAGGTCAGGTTAAGGAGTGTCTCGCCAGCAAATTCATCGCCCGGTCGTCTAGAGACCAAATTAATAACCCCGCCTAAAGCCGAGCCACCATAGAGGGATGAAGCCGAGCCCTTTATAACCTCTACCTGTCCCAGATCCGTAGGCGGAATTTGCAGTAAACCGAGTGATGATGCTTGATTGCCGTATAGCGGTAGACCATCTGCCAGCAATTGAGTGTAGCGGCCATCCATTCCCTGCAAACGCACATTCGCGCTACCGAGGGCGGGTGATGTGGTTTGCACTCGTACCCCACCCGTTTCTGCTAACATCATGGAAATGTTTCCTGGCCGCATAGCCGCCTTTTCCTCGATTTCCTCGTGAGTGACCACTTCAACCCTCATGGGCTGATCATCAACTACCCGTCCTAAACGAGTGGACTGAACCAAAATTCGTTCCATTCCCTCGTCATGATCGTCACCGTGTTCATCGGTATGTTTGTCATCATGGCTACCTTGTTCATGGGAGGCTTCATGTTCATACTGGCTGACCGGCTCTGCGGCGGTTTGAGGCGTATTAATGTCTGCGGCGTGTTCGTCTTTTTCATTGACCTGAGCGCCATAGGATGAAGTGGCGCCCAAGGATAATAACAGAAAGGCTAAGGGCGATAAGTGAGGCATAGGTATGTCCAATAGCGTTAAATAATTAGTAAGTGGTATGATGCAGGCTAAAGCTTACAGTTACTGGAGGGTCAAGATGAAAATCAGCGAACTGGCATCCGCCTCACAGGTTCCAGTAAAAACTATCCGTTTCTATGAGCAGGAAGGATTGCTACCTCCCCCAAAGCGAATGGCCAATGGTTACCGATACTACGCCCCGCAGGATGTGGATACCCTCATTTTTATCCGCCGCTGCAGAGCGTTGAATATTGCCCTGAGCGACATTCGTCGTCTGGTAGAAGTCCAGCAGCATCTTCACAACTCTTGCGCAGTGGTCGATGAGATCATTGCGGAGCAACTCGAGCATATTCGCCAAACTCAGCGGGAGTTGGCCAAGCTAGAGGCCTCACTTTCATCCTTAGTATCCTGCGATAACCACCATGTTAGCGACTGTTGCATCCTCAAGCGTCTAAAACAAGATGAGTACCGCGAGAGTTAAGTATATCGCCGCTATTATTTATACGAAGCCAGTGCTTCCATAAAATCCTAAAGCCAGCCTATACATGACGTTTTTATGCTTTATGAAGCACACAACCTTATATGGTATTGAATAGTTCAGTTTTCCTTTCAGATTAATTCAAGTATTGCAAACTCTAGCTTGTTTGCAGATGAAGATGCCTATAGTTAAATCGGTTTGTTGCAGAAGTGAGTTAAAGCAACCTGTCGGACCTAATTGCATCCTGTGTTCAGTTTGTCCAGTTCTTAGACCACTATCTTCACCTGGGGACGTGTACCCGATCACGTTACGCTCATGCCCAGTCGTCAGCTTTAACCAATCCTAATGTACATCATGAGCTATGCGCAGTTATACGCTAATGCCGGTGGTCGATAATGGCACGTACCTAAGCGTGTTGTTCCGCTTGGTCCTATGATTTAGCCGTGTGTTTACCTGCAGATGTTTTAGTCGTTCAGGCATTTACTCATGTCTGTGGGTGAAGCCGGCATAAATAGGGCTGATATAGGTGTGTTGAGCGACGATGACGAGTGAGAATACCGCACGTTTTCTTAGTTGTAGTTGTTGCTTATATGTTATATGGCGATAGAGGTATTACAGCATTAGAGATCAACAGAGCTTCGATACGGCCTAGATAATCCCTAGATCCCCTCAAAAAGTTGGGAGCACTCAAACCCATGCAGCAGTAGGGCTACAGGCGAGTCGTTGCATCAACCCTAGAGGAGGATGCAACGACTCGCTTTTGTTGCTTTTGTGTTAAGGATTGAGGGGCGTAAAGGGTAGGGCAAAAGGTGAGTTTTTTGGTAGTTCTGGGTGAATTGCTGGCGCCTAAATGGATCCTTCTATTCGGCTCACGGTTTAGGTCGTTGCCTCATCCTGCTTGGGTGCTATCCGCTCGCCGTTTTTGGTCATTAAAAGCAGGCAAAGTGGGATGATCTGCACACTGTTTCTGAGTGATTGAACGCGTTTTTAGGCTCATGCTGCCTTAGTTTGAATTGTTATTGATATGTTTTAATTTAATGGGTGTTGTTCAATGTGTTGCACCAATATGGTTCAACCGTTTTTTGATGCGGCCTAGATAATCCCTAGATAGCCTCAAAAAGTTGGGAGCACTCTAGCCCATGCAGCAGTAAGGCTACAGACGAGTCATTGCATCAACCCTAGTGGAGGATGCAATAGCGTGCATTTGTTGCTTTAGTGTTAATTGTTGGCAATGGGTGAAGAGGGTAAAAGCCAAGGTTTTTGACGGTTTTAGGTGAATTGCTTCTGTCTAGGACTAGGCTCATTTTAACCGAGTGCCAGACTCGTTATCTTTACCTATATTAGTCATCCTGCATGGATAGGAATGGAGCGATGATCATGTGCAATTATGAGGAATTTTGATTTTCAGATGGGCGGATTTTGTGTCTCGCCGATGCTCACGGTTTGATTGAAACCGAACGCGACACTTTATGATGATGAGAATCGCTCTCAACTCGATGTAGATGCGAACCATTATCATCGAGGGTCCTTCCGGCGCGGTTGATTGCGGGGGCGGCGACGCGCAGTGCTTCACTACATATGAGGATTTTAGAGGGCTTGGTTGTTGTTTTATTAACGGGCTTTTAGGGGGCGTTCATAATTTTGAACGCTATCTATAATATTGATTTTACTTGATTATTATTCAATTTTTCTCAGGGGTTCAAAAAGTAGGTGTGCTCGGATATACCAACTTGAACAGATCGATTTTGTGATCCTTTGATCTTTGTTGAATGGGCCGATATTTTGCCTCTATTGCTAAGTGAGTCGCTATAAAAGTAGAGAGTAGTGAAGTAAGAAACCAACCTTTAGTTTGATTACATCAGAGCGCATCGCCTAGGCATATCGATTCCTTCTAGCTTTATCCCAAAATCACTTAACTGATAACTAAATCATTCAAAATTTGCTCGTATTAGAGCCGAACTGCTCGCTATGGATTGACAAAGGTCATTGGGGCTAGCTGAAGGAAAGCTGTCAGTTGTCGATATCAATCTTGCCCCCATCCCTCTGGCCTTCGGTATCATTAACGCCAACGAAATTATCTTTAGTCGATATGAAGGTCGCAGAATGCAACAAGAGTCTCGCATTATGTCGCAAATGGAACTCGATTATTCAGCCCAAAGCCTATAAGGGAACTGCTGTATTATGTCGGATAATGCCTATATTTCGTCACTTTGTCTAAGCCTTAGCCGGTATCAAGCCGAGCTTGGAGAATTGCGTCAATTACTCAGTCAGCGTGCCTTATCTAATCTTGAATATCGTGCTGCAGAGCGTACTTTACAGCTATCTATTGGAGCCTGTATTGGCATTGCAAAACATTGGGTTAAGGCCCTTGCGGGGCATAGTCCTCAGGATGCCTACCAAGCATTTGAGATCCTTTGCCAACGAGGAGCACAACCTGATGATGAATTGAGTGGCTGGCGTAAAGTGATAGGCCTGCGTAACGCATTAGTTCATGATTATCAGAATATTGACCCTGAGATAATCTGCAGTGCGATCACCCAAGGCTATAGCGATAGATTATTCGTATTTGCAGAGCAGGGGCTAGAGTGGTTATCGCTGAAGAGTGGCTAATAGGCGCCGTACTTGTTTTGATACTCGAACAGTTTCTCTTGGTCGAAAGATCCCATCTCGTGTAGGGCCATTAGTTCAATTTTTTATCCCGAGTTCAGGTTATCTCAGCAAGCGTAGACTCTGGTTTCATCCATTGATAGGCAAACCGAACAGTACAATAGAAATTTAAATCGCTAGTGTATTTTTTTTCATAAATAGTGAATTTTGTAAGTAGAATATGTATTCTCATACCCAATAAAAACAGTCGCTTAGCTTCTTTATTTTTACACCTCATATTCTGCGTTTTTACCAATGTCGTTGATACAGATGCTTTTAGATTCTTTCTCCAAAACCGATGGTTGCGGGTTCGAGTCCTGCCACCCCTGCCAAATAAAACAACGGCTTGCATAGAAATATGCGAGCCGTTTTATTTTGTGTTGAATAAAACGAAAAAAATGATTTTGCTTGGATTGAATAACTCGCCATTTTTTAACGCTACCAATTGCCGGTACTATTTCCATTTTTTTGTTGTAACCCTCCACATAACTGCGGCTTGTAGGCTATTTGCTGTCAATGCTTGTTCATCAAATAGGTTGTTGGCGAAGTCACTAATCCGCCAGTTTCTAGCCTGATAATCGATGCTAAAGCGAGTTACCACATAATCATCTGCAACTGTTATCGCCGTTATAAATTGAGCTGCCTGTGCTATCAAAGTCTTGGCTGTGTTCGAAATAAGATAGGCCAATCAAAGCCACGGTTATTTAAATCAAAACGGTATTTCTCCCATCTAAAATTTACCAATGTGTGACTGTTTGTGCCGTTACCTGTGTAAAAGTTTGCATCGAACCTTTGTCCATCATGAACCCGCAGTACATTGATCAAGCCTATTAGCCGTCAGAAATGAGTATTCCACGACACTTTATTTTTTGTTCATCTTTGGGATCTTAGTTCCAAAATCTAAGATTTAGTTTGAATTGAAGGTCATAACAGTACAATATAAGGATTATATTGAATGCATCTTAAGTGTGTTCGTCATCGTTCTGCTACTCGGCTAACAACTATGCTAAATATTGATGATCCTACACAAACCGAACGTACTCACGCGTTATGGCGCTTAGGCTTTAGACCTTTTTTCCTTGGGGGAGCAATATTAGCTGCGCTATATATCCCTTTGTGGCTATTAACTTGGTTTACTCCCCAATATAGCTTTTTCCCTTCATCCTTTTGGAGCCAAATATTGCCGCTATGGTGGCATCCACATGAAATGTTGTTCGGTTTTGCTATGGCAATTGTGTGTGGATTTTTGCTGACAGCCGTTCAAAATTGGACCAACCAACCTACATTAAAGGGATGGCCACTTGCATTGACCTTTAGCTGCTGGTTACTTGCACGATTATTACTCTTACTCCCAATGCAGGTTCCGCTCATTTTGCCCGCCTTGTTTGATTCATTGTTCCTTGGTATGGCAAGCCTTACCCTATGGCGCTGCATTTATAAGGTGAAGCAATGGCGCAATATTGGTTTTCCGATCATGTTGTTTGCTGCACTCGTGATTAACAATGTCAGCTATTACGCCCTTTTTGAGCGCGACTTTATTCTTGCCAACCAGATCTGGCAGGCGATGTTATGGTGGTTAGCCTTACTTATCACCATAGTCGGTGGGCGTGTCATTCCATTCTTTACCGCGATGCGCATTAAGGCCACCAAAGCAGAACCCTTAACTTGGATTGAATACCCGCTGATCCTGACAATGATCTTGCTCGTCATTCAATCACTCATCCACCTTATACCTCTGGAAGTCGAGCGAGGCTTACTGCTCATTGCAGGGCTCTTGCAGCTGGTCCGATTTGCACGCTGGTTACCCCATAAAACACTGAAGGAACCTATGCTGTGGTCCTTGCATCTTGCCTATTTAATGTTGCCACTCAGCCTGTTAGCCATGAGTTGGTATCTCGATAATGAATATGCCTATCGCAGTTTGCTTCACCTATTTGCTATTGGCTGTATGGCTACCCTGTGTCTTTCGATGATTTCCAGAGTGTCACTCGGGCACACAAGTCGAAATATTTATGAGGGCCCTAAGATGATCTTGGCATTTATTTGCCTACCGTTAGCGGCACTGCTCAGGGCGCTAATGCCCATCTGGTTTCCGGCCCACACCCAAGTCTGGTTATGGTTGGCTGGCAGTTGCTGGTTTATCGCATTTGCACTGTTTGTATGGCATTACTTGCCGATACTTTCTCGCCCCCGTATCGATGGGCGCCCAGGTTAATATTGATGTTAGGACAAAAGGATACAAAGTGAAAACTTATTTGAAAACAGTTACATTGCTAAAAATGATTTGCTTGCTCGCCATAACTACATGTACATCTGTAGCGGCTTCCGATACTAGCAATCAACAAAAATACCCTAACCAATATCAATCTTGGCAAGCGACCTCTGAACAGGTCGAGCGCGAGGATATGCTCGCCAATTATCCCGCCAGCATCATACTCTGGGCAGGATCTTCCTATGCCAAAGAGTACCATAGCCCACGTGGACACCATTTTGCCGTTGCTGATGTGACGCATACTTTACGTACAGGTGTCCCCCCTAAGGCTGGAGAGAAAGGATTATCCGCCAGTTGTTGGACCTGCAAGACACCGGATGCCCCTAGATTGATTGAACAACTGGGATTTGAAGGATACTCCGCTAAAAACTTTACCGATCTGGGCAAAGAGATCCAAAGCGTAGTGTATTGCAGTGATTGCCATGAATCTGGCACTAATAAGTTAACTTTACCTCGCCCCCATGCCCAAGAGGCTATGGCTAAAATTCACCTGCCATTCGATAAACAAGATACCAATATGCAAGGTGCGCAGGTATGTGGTCAATGTCATGTCACTTACTATTTCCGTCCGGAAAAAAGTAATGTTGTTAATATTCCCTGGATTTTTGGCAGCACAGCCGACGATATTGAAAAATATTATGACACTCGCCGCTTCTTCGAATGGATCCATCCTCTTTCGAAAACGCCCGTACTCAAAGCACGTCATCCTGAGTTTGAACACTGGAGTCGCAGTAAACATGCCGAAGTCGGTGTCACTTGCATTACCTGCCATATGCCTACCCAGCAGGATGCAAAAGGTGTTGAATTTACTAGCCATAAAGTTGATAAAGCTTTACCGCATTTTGATAACAGTTGCAGTGGCTGCCATAGCAGTAAAACCAAAATTGAAACCAAGCTCGCGGCCAATAAATTAACGATTGAGACCAAAGCCCGCGAAGTTGAAGCTCTGCTCGTCAAGGCTCACTATGAAGCCAAAGCGGCATGGGATGCAGGTGCTAAATGGGAGAATATGAATGAGCCCATTATGGCGATACGACACAGTCAGTGGCGCTGGGACTTTGCCATGTCCTCACATGGTTTGTATGCACATAATCCACAAGAAGGTAAGCAGCTTTTAGATAAAGCCATCGAACAAGCGAACGAAGCACGTCATCTGCTCGCTGGAATATTGAAGCAACTTAACGTGACTCAAGTTACTTATCCAGATATCAGTACTAAGGAAAAGGCCCATCAAGCGATAGGGTTAGTTGAATCGGATTTAATCAAAGAAAAACAAAAGTTTATTGAAGAGGATGTTAATAAAAACTGGCACCCTGTCGCAAAATATGGTTACTAGTTTATTAACGGGTAGCTGATAATTTGAGGGATTTTATAGCTCAAAAGCGAGAGGAAGCTCGAGTATTTATGCTTTGATTCAGTGAGCGTTATGCCAACAAGGCTTGGTCGGTTCTACAGCGATGCTCATCTTCCTTTGCACGAGCAATAACTGCAGTCGAAATGATTCATGTCATTTCGGCTGCAGTTATTGCTCATTGAGATGTTGGTCTGTAACGACAAATTAATCACTGTAATCTGTGTCAGATATCAGTAATTCAGTTTTTTAATGCGTAGAAAGCCGATCCTACTTTGAGGCAACTGATTGATGAAATTCTATTATTTTGGTTGGCTGCCAAAGTGATTGGTTTCGGTGCGAAACTAAAACCAATGTACAACTCTGTTCGCAAATAGCCTTGGCTACGCGCTTTTCTGTCTCTTCATCCAATGCCGAGGTGGCCTCATCCATTATCAGAATCGGTGCATTTTTGATAAGCGCGCGTGCTAAGGCAAGCCTTTGGCGTTCTCCTCCCGATAACCCTGCGCCTTGCAAGCCGACTTCTTGGTAAATGCCCAGTTCTGATCTGTCTAATACTTCATCTAGCGCCACTTGGCGTGCCGCTTTATCTACGGCTTGATCGTCGGCATCAGGGTTACCAATACGAATGTTACTGGCAATGGTGCCGGTAAAGATGAGTGGATCCTGCGGCACATAGGCAAAAAAGCGGGCAAGTTCAGCAGCAGGGATTGACGTGAGTGGCACCTTGCCCAAAGTGATCAGGCCTAGGGTGGGATCATCAAAGCGCATCAATAACTTAAGTAAGCTGGTTTTACCTGAACCGCTCGGGCCACAAATCAGCACGCGTTCACCTGGCTCGATAGTGGCATTGATATTTTGCACCGCAGGAGGAAATGTTACGTTATTCAGTTCGATTGTATGACTGTTCGGTGTCTTTTGTTGTGCTTGGCTTGGCTCTTTGAGCGTTGGCGCATGAGTCGCTTGTCGATAGTGTTTAATAGCCGCTAGCTGATCATTAATGCCTATTGCCGCCACGGCGAGAGTCTCAAGTGGCGCCGTCGCGCGGATGGTCAACATCAAGACTGCGAGCAACATTGTTGTATTGTTTATACCGGATAACACCAGATAGAGTGCCATGCCTGCAATAGGTAAAAAGCTGGCGATAGCCGACAGTAATGTTGCTATAGCAGCGGCGCGATTAGTTCGTTCCAATGCGATTTCTTGTGTTTGCCAGTTTTGCTCTAAACGCTCGGTCGCACGATTGTATCCCGCTGCTGTACGGAGTAATTCTACGTGATCTATAAGTTCAAGAGTGGATTGATTCGTTGCCAGTTCAGCGTTGTTTCGGTCCATATCTGCGCGGGCAAGGGCCCGTTGCGCCATACTCTGAATCACAAACGATAAGAGCAACAAGCTCGCCAACATCATTACCAGTGGTATGCCACCGATCAATCCTATGCCAAAAGTAATGCAGAGCGGAATAAGCGGTGCATGAATAAAGACCTGAAATTGATGTGCCGGAATACTCATAAAGCCAGGAATACTTCGAGAGACAGTTTCTATGAGTAGTGTCCTGACACTCGGTGTAAACCAAGAGAGTTTAGCTTGTTGCATGGTCGTGCCTAATGCACTGTAGAGCGCATTGGCCAGCCTTGCGCCAGCCCAAAAACCTGAACGCGAAACCAGTATTGTGGTGAGTATGGTTATTGCGGCAATGGATAGTACTTTTTGTGGTGATTGCTGCTGAGTAATGGCTAAAGCCAGTTGAATGTAGCATGCCGCTTCCAATATGGCCGCCACAGCCCAACCGCAGGCAACAGGTATTAAGTGCTTTATGGCTGTGTAATCTTGGGGACGATTTATCATTGGCCTTCTCCTTCCCTGTGATGATGTTTGAGTGCGAGCTTGTCATCCGCCAGCTCGGCAAGCGTTAAGTCATGGGTGACCATCACAATCGTTTTGTGGTTTGTTTTTGCGTGATGGCGTAGTGCTGTGAACACGTTAAACGCCGTTTCGCTGTCTAGGGCCGATGTGGGTTCATCAAGCAATATCACCCTAGCGGGTGAAAGAAACACACGGGCAAGATTAACGCGTTGTATTTCACCGCCAGACAGTGTGCTTGCATGAGTATTTAAGGGTTTATCCAATTGCGCGCAGTGTAATGCTGTTAAGTAATCGTCATCCGTGGCACAAGGTGCGGTGAGCGCGAGATTGTCGGCGATGGAGGTCGCCAGTAGTCCCGCACTTTGTGGTAATAGCATGATCGCGTGATTAATCGAGGCTTCATCCATCTCTTTGAGTGCCATACCTGCGAGTCGAATATCTCCGGCATTTAGCTGCTCCATGCCAGCTAATAAGCGCAGTAATGTGGATTTGCCAACACCACTGATCCCTGTAACTGCCGTCACTCTGTCAGATCTAAATTGATAGTTAATGGGCACAGATTGATTGCTTGTAGACACTGAAGGCACAACATTCGTGAGGGTGAGCGGCATATTTGCATTAAGCTCAATATTGCCGTTACCAACAGGAACTCTCGATTGCTCAAGAAAATCCGTTAGCCGCTGAGCGGCAGCGCGGCCCGTTGCGAGATAATCAAGCCCATGCCCGAGCTTTAGGGCTGGCGTGACTATGGCCAGACTGAAGAACAAGGCTGCAGCAAGGTTTTCTGGCGGCCATTCATACCCGATGGCATAGACAATGGCAAAAGTACAGACAGCCTGCAGTAGTGATGTGGCCACGGCGACTGAAGTGGATACCTTGCTTACCCGCTCAATGATCTCCTCAATAAAATGCTTAGTTGCCTTTTGGTAATCGGCCATAGCACCCGTTTGTGCGCCATAAATGCGAAATACAGGCGCACCACGGGCGTAGTCATCCACTGCAGCAGTGATATTTCCCATCACATTAACTCGTGCTTCACCCTGTTTTGCAGCAAGCCTTGGGATCACCACCAAATAGAAAAGCGCTGCGACTAGGCCTGGGATAAGGGCAAGTAATGCAACTAAGCCCGCGCTTAAGATCAGCAAGCCGATAGTGATGGCAGGGACAATAATAAAGGTCGCTAGCTCAGAGGGTAAATGCGCGATCATATGATGCAATGATGCTATGTCATCGACCATTAATCGCTTTAACTTTTCGCCCTTATATTTTGCCAATGTACTTGGTGGGAGCCTGACAAGATGCGCTGCAACATGACGCCTTAATCTTCCAGAAAATTGCGCCTCAGCATTGTGGTTAACCCAAGATGCGCCAGCTGATAGCAACGCTGACACTACCCCAAATATGAGCGCCCCCGCTAACCATAGCGAATGATGACCAGCAATAAGTTGAATCATGCACCAGAGTGCACCTAGTGTCGTCATGCCAGCACTTGCCGCTAGCAGCATTCCGAAAGTGAGTGCAGGAATCGCCGGACGTAGGGCGAAGGCTAATGTTGAAGTGGGACTGAAAAGTCGCTGCATTTTAATGTTCACCTAAAAAATCGAAGTGGAACAGGCTGGGCTTCGGTCTGGAAAGTGTGATTAACACAAGGCCAATGAAGCGATGAAGTCTTGATATTGCAGAGTAAAAAATAGTCTGAGTGCCAGAGTTTATGGGCAAATGAACATCCACGAGCCAAATTCCTTGTTTCATAAAAATTGAACCGCCATGAGATGGCGACCATATTAAGCGGTCATTTTTATTTATCAACACGGTGTTGATAAATGTTTTGAACGGCGATAATATAATTGATAACTATTCTCATTGGCAACAAATCTTTCGTATAAGGAGTTATTACACATGCCCCGATTTGGTAAGTTTTACCCACAATCAAAGTGGGTTATCGGTTCTCTTGCGCTGGGGCTTAGCGCTATTTCAGGCTCAACTATTGCTGACAGTGGAACTGCTCCAGATAAGCAATCCAAGCAAAAAGATGCAGCGGGAAATATTGAAGTTATCACAGTTTACGGTCAGAAAATCGAGCGCACGCTGAAAGAAACTGCGAGCTCAGTGACAGTGATCACCGAAGAACAGTTGAGGAAAAATGCCGACCAATCAACGATTTCTGAAATTCTCGGCGGTACGCCAAACTTAATTTATGCCGGAAATACCGATGCGCCCATTATCCGCGGTACGGATACTAAAGGGCCTGTTGCAGCGGGTAATGCCTACTTATCTAAGCCTGTGCCGGGTGCAACTATCAGTGTTGATGGTAAATATCTGAGCCCCGCAGAACTGGATTTAGGTGCCGCAGGCGTGTGGGATGTGTCGTCTATTGAAGTCTACCGTGGTCCGCAAACGACCAGTCAAGGAGCCAACAGTATTGCTGGCGCCGTAGTCATCCATACCCATAACCCCACTTATACGCCAGAATTTGCAGCGCAAGCACTTTATGGCAGTCGGAATAAGCAGCGTTTTTCGGTCATGGCGTCCGGTGCGCTCAGTAATGACTTTGCCGCAAGAATTAGCGCAGATTACAGTGCTAGAGATACCTTTGTTGATTACGTTAACCCCGATTTTACTGCCCATGATTTGGATTTTGAGTTTAAAAACCAAAATCTACGGGCGAAGTTGCTATGGGAACCCGAAAAATACAGCAACTTTTCCGCCATGCTGACTTATTCCTCCACTGAGGCTAAACGTCCCAGAAATGAGGTGGTATCAGAACCCTATGATGACTTAGAAAATCGTTCAATTTTTCAGGATAATCAAGAAGTCAGCAATCATGTCGGGCTTTTTGATCTTGAATATGTGTTCGACAATGGGATGAAGTTACATAACCAACTGCAGTATTCAGAAGGGCAGTTTGATTATCACTTCGCAGCACCTTATCAAGGAATTGCAAAACGAGATAATGAAAACTTTTCGAATGATATAAGGCTGAACTTTGGTGACAAAAGCTCAGAGTTTAGTGGGGTTGCCGGTGTCTTCTACTGGGATGATAAAACCAACAACAAGCTGAACAACGTATTTGGTAATGCCGACGCCGACTTGAGACATACCAGTTTTGCCCCCTACGGTGAAGTCATATGGCGCTTCTCACCTAAGTGGGCATTCACCAGCGCACTCCGTTATCAGTCTGATGAAATTAGCCACGATGGTATTGCGAGCTACATCCCAGGTGTGCGCCATCAATATGAAGAGACGTTTATGGCGTTATTACCTAAGGTTGCCCTGTCCTATGATCTGACTGATAACGTCCTAATCGGCGCTATGATCAGTGAAGGCAATATTCCTGGTGGTACAGGCATTAACTTCCGCGGTGGCGAATATTATACATTCGATGCCGAGTCAGCATGGAACTATGAACTTTTTACCCGTATCGATCTGCTTGAACAACGCTTGATCATAAATAGCAATCTCTTTTACACCCGCTTTAATGATTCACAACGTTCAGTTACTGACTACCTAGATGGACGACCCTTTGGTTCTGTCATTATTAATGCTGATGAAGCGCAAAGCTATGGGATTGAATTAGATTGGAACTTTAAAGTTGCCGATAGTTTTAGCTTATATGGTGGGCTGGGTTTACTTGAAACTGAGATAAGTGAATTTAATGACTACCGTGGCGAGGAGTTTGTCGGCAACGAGTTTAGTAAAGCGCCAGGATATATGTTCAATCTTGGGTTTGACTATGCGATCACAGACGCCTTTAAAGTGAGCGGTGATGTGCGTCATACGGATGGATACTTTTCAACGGATACCAATGAGCCTGAGTTAAGAGTGGGGTCTTACACAACGGTAAACCTGAATTCTTCCTATCAAATCAATCAATATTTTGAAGCCTTTGTTTATGCACGCAATTTACTGGATGAATGTGCTCCTGTGGCAAAAATGGCTGACAGAAGTACCGGAGGCGTGGATGCATATTTACTTGAACCACGAGAAATAGGCGTGGGCGTTAGGGCGAAGTTTTAGCGGCTAGCTTCTACCCGCTGTATTGGGTATTGCCATGCAGCGGGTAGCAAGAGCGGTTAGAATGGCATTTTTGCCTTGGAAACCTTATCGATATGACACAAGTACCGGATCAACCCACTCAAAAACGCCAGCGTGGCAGACCTAGCCGTATTTCCCGTGAGGCTATCGCTAGAGCCGCGTTGGAGATTGGAGTTGATCAAGCGACCATCCCAGCTATAGCGGCACATTTAAAGGTCGATCATTCTTCACTCTACCATCACGTAGCAGGTCGGAATGATGTTATCTCCATTGCCGCAGAGCTTGCAATTAATGAGCTGGACTGGCGAGCGCCAGCAGCCACAGATTGGCGGAGTGAATTGATCATATTGACCGATGCCATTTGGACACTCTATGAGCGTCATCCTGGCCTCGCTGAATCTATCCATCAGGCCAGTGTTACACCGTCATCGGGTATACGTTCTTTTGCTGAATCGGTCGAAAAGCTGCAACTCAAAGGCTTCTCCCTTGATGAGGCAGTGCTTGCCGTTGATATCTTAGTTGACATGGTGGGGGAGTGTTTTTTGGGATGGTGGTCAACCACTAAACCAGAAGCCGATGGCCGAACGCGTAAAGAGCGAATTATCGCAATTTGGGAAGATGAAGCCACCAAACTCCCTGATAAAGCTGAGCAGATAAATGCGATGGTAGACATCATGAAGGTCGGTGCCCGCAAATGGTGGGAGCGAAAACGTGACTTAGTGTTAGCGGGTATTGCCGTTACCCATGCTCAAAAGGCAGGGGGATCCGATAAGGTTCAAACATAGTGCATCGATATGAACATTTCATAGCGGCTGCAGATTAGTACAAGATTTATTGCGTATAGGAAGTATCAGTTTGTGAAGGTAGTTTATGCACTGACGTGCTTTTTTGTGCTTTGTTTCGCCTCACTGCTGCTAGGTGCAAAGTATGCCTCTGTGACGCAGATGCTGACGTTCTCGGATGATGTCTGGTTGGTGTTATCTGCAAGTCGTCTGCCGCGGCTCTTTGCCTTGATTTGCTCAGGCGCAGGGCTCGCTGTCTGTGGTGTGATTTTGCAGCAGATTGTGCAAAACAAGTTTGTTGAACCTGCTACTTGTGGCGGGCTTGATGCCGCCAAACTAGGCATATTAATTTCAATCATTCATGCTCCAAGTATGGGTGTCACCGCCAGAATGTTAGGCGCTTTGGTTTTTTGCCTGCTTGCGAGCTTAGCCTTTATTCTGATTATTCGTGGTATTCGGTATAAGAGTCCGGTGCTCATTCCAATTATTGGGATTATGTTTGGCAGTGTACTCAGTGCGATAGCGGAACTCTATGCCTATCAAAACAATATGATGCAGAGTATGCAGGGATGGATGCTGGGTGATTTTTCAAAAATCGTGCAAGGTAACTACGAAATCATCTATCTGATCCTTCCCATAGTCATGCTGACCTATCTTTATGCACAGCGCTTTACCATTGTAGGAATGGGCGAAGGCTTGGCTACCACACTAGGACTGAGTTATTTCAGTCTAGTTATCTTAGGGTTAGTACTGGTTTCCCTAACCATAGCCACCACAGTTATCACAGTCGGGAGTATTCCATTTATTGGTTTAATTATTCCTAACATTGTCGCTATGCGTTACGGCGATAATTTAAAACGCACTTTGCCTATTATCGCCTTTGCTGGCGCAACGCTATTGATTATCTGTGACCTACTTGGTCGGCTTATTTTATATCCGTTTGAAATTCCTATAGGTCTAACGGCAAGCTGTTTAGGTGGGCTCATCTTTTTAGTTATCGTTTGGAAAATCAAATGAAAAACAGTGCATGGCATTTTTTGAGCTGGGGGCTGCTTGTAATATTAGCAGTCACATTTTTATTGATGGGCTCAGGCTTTGATTTTGACTATGTCATACCGAATCGATTGGTGCGTTTGGGCACTATTTGCCTTGGTGGTGTCTGTATTGCGTTTTCTTCGATACTGTTTCAGACCTTAGCCGGAAATCGCATTTTAACGCCATCTATCATGGGGTATGAAGGGGTTTACTTGATTTTGCAGGCACTGTTGATCCTTATCTTAGGGACGGGCAGCAGTATTCTGATCACCGCTAACAGCAATTTCTTTGTCTCAGTCGTGGTGATGTTGCTTTACTCAATGGCGATTCACCGCTGGCTATTTAGCGGAGATCGACATGATGTGTTCTTCCTACTGCTTGTGGGCTTAGTGCTCACTGTGGTGTTAGGCAGTTTTACTCAGTTAATCCAATATTCTATCAGTCCCGGTGAGTTTTCTATTTTCCAGAGCTATAGCCTAGCGTCGTTCAACCGCGCTCAACCAGAGCAATTGCTTATCTCTCTAGTACTTGTCAGTGCCGTGTGTATTGCCGCTTGGAGAGTGCGTGCTGTACTTGATGTATTACTGATGGGGCGGGAGCAAGCTATCTCTCTTGGTATTGATTATCAAAAAGTGGTGCGCCTGCTATTGGGTCTTATCGCGGTATTGGTCGCAATATCAACCAGTTTAGTGGGGCCGACTGCTTTTATGGGGATATTTGTCGCGAACATGGCCTATGCACTGGCAAGGCATCCGTCGCACTCATTTACTTTGATAACAGGATGCGCCGTTGCTATCTCGGTTTTTCTGATCGCGCAAATGCTTGTTGAGCATCTGTTTAATTATCAAACCAGTGTTGGGCTGTTAATTAATCTATTTTGTGGCGCCTATTTCTTTGTCTTAATTCTTAAACCTCGGAGCGCAGTGTGATAACCGTCAATAACTTATATCAGTCTTATGGCGCGAAACCTGTGCTAAAAAATGTCACTGCACAATTTCCCGAACATCAGATGACTTCTCTTATCGGCCCCAACGGTGCCGGCAAAAGTACCTTACTGATGTCGATTGGTCGGTTACTGAATATCCAGCAGGGCGAGGTATTACTCAAAGGTACTGCTATCCACAATATTCCTTTGAAGGATTATGCCAAGCAAGTGGCAACCATGCGTCAGTTTAACAGCCTCAATTTACGCCTGACGGTCAGGGAGTTAGTGGCATTTGGTCGTTTTCCCTATAGCCAAGGGGCACTCACAAAGGAAGATCATCGCGCCATTGATGAAGCGCTGTCGTTTTTAGCTTTACAGTCATTAGCCAATGTATTTATTGATGAACTTAGCGGCGGACAACGCCAAATGGCTTTTCTGGCAATGGCGATTGCGCAGCAAACGGATTATTTATTGTTAGATGAACCGCTCAACAATCTGGATATGAAACATGCCGTTAGCATAATGCGGGCACTTCGCCATCTGTGTGACGATTACAAACGAACGGTAGTGTTAGTGGTTCACGATATCAATTTTGCAGCTAACTACTCCGACTATATTGTCGGTATGAAGCAAGGCGTTGTGCACTGCGCTGGACCCGTTGAAGAGGTCGTCACAGCACAAAGGTTAAAAGCACTGTACGAACTGGATCTTGAGGTGCTGAAAACGAGTCAAGGAACAGTATGTAACTATTTCAACTTCAACTTACAAGGAGAATACAAGTGACGTCGAAATGTAGAAGTGGGACTAAAGTGATAGCGATTCTGTTATTTAGCTCGGCTTTTTTGCTGGCCTGCGACAATAAAACTGAATCAGTACAACTTGCATCATTGGATACGAGTGCTTCAACGGCTGAGTTGGATTTTGCCCCGATAGAGGTAGAGCATAAGCTGGGCACTACTGTTATTACAAAACGGCCAGTACGTGTTGCGGCCCTAGATATGAATGAAGTCGACTATCTCGAACAGTTGGGTATTCCCATTGTCGGTATGCCAAAGGATTTTGTTCCTTACTACCTGAAAGACTACAGCAACAATAGTGATATCGTTGATTTAGGTGCTATCGTTCAACCCAATATGGAACGTATTTATGCACTTAAACCCGATTTGGTGCTGATGTCGTCCGTTCAAGCTAGTCACTATCAAGCGCTTTCCAATTTGGCACCAACCATTCATTTGGATATTGATTACCAAGACAGCAACAGCGATTACTTTGATATAGTCACAAAACACTTATTGATGCTGGGTAAATTATTCGATAAGCAAACCTTGGCAAAACATAAAGTGGATGAACTGGAAAGTAAGATCCACGCCGCCAGAATGATCATTAAGGACAGGCCAGAAAAAGCCTTGGTGGTGCTACATAATAATGGTGCTTTTCGATTTTTAGGTATTCGTTCACGCTATGGGTTCATTTACAGTGCGCTAGGGGTTAAACCCGCTAGCCTTTCAGAGCTGATGGGATTGCACGGTCAACCTGTATCAAGCGAGTTTATTCTTGAAAACAATCCCGACATCATTTACGTGGTTGACAGAACCGCAGTGATGGAGCGAAGCCCTGTATTGGATAAACAATCTATTGATAATCCTCTTTTGCGTGAAACTAACGCTTGGAAGACGGGGAACATTATTTTTGTGGATCCCGAGGCTTGGTATATCACAGGTGCGGGCATAACATCCCTTAATATTATGATTGATGATGTGTTAAAGGGTTATGTAAAGTAGCTGGCTGTAAATAGTCTATGGACTGCATAGCTAATGACTCATGAGATAAGTTACCTCTTGTAACATTTAAGCCCTACGGCTTAGGTAAATCGGTTTGCAACTTTAGTAGTGCTTAACATACAATCGCCTGCCAAATTATCTGAGGAAGTAGGGTTTGAATAGTGTGATACAAACAAGACGCACCCTAGCAATATGGCTTGCAGCCATATTGGTGCTATTGTCTGTTGCCATTGCTGTTCACAGTGTTTCCCATGCTAGTGAAGACTCCAAGGCCAATTGTTCGCTGTGCTTACATCAGCACCAGTTGCAACATGCGCTAACCAGTACACCCTTTCATTTTCAACTCGCTCAGCAGGGTTATATCTCGGTTGAGTTTCAGGCCGTTTCCTTTAAGCGACCTTTTAGTCGTTTCTTCAATAGTCGTGCTCCGCCTATAACAGCATAAGTTACTGTTTATTCAATTTATCTTAATTAACTTTGAGCGCCTTGGCTTAGCTAAGGCGCCGATGCTGTTTATTTTCGGAGTGAAAATGACTTTTTTTTATGTCCCTAAGCGCACTGCGCAGTTGCTGGGCGCCTTATTTGTGCTCAATCCTATTTCAATGCTGTTGGCCGCAGAAAGCAGTCAATCGAGTTCACAAGCTATTGATACTGTGAGTGACGCAGTGCTTGACACTGACATTGAACGTTTAAGTATCCACTATCGCCAAGCCTATCGTGGCAATGTGTCCTCAACTAAACTTCCCCAAGCGATCAGTGTGCTAGACGAGAAATTGATAAAAGATGCGGGGCTGACGCGGTTTCAAGATGTACTGGACTATTCCGCGAGTGTGGCGCGGCAAAACAATGGCGGTGGTTTATGGGATAGTTTTTCCCTACGCGGCTTTCCGGGCAACGAAAACATGCCATCGGGGTATTTAATCAATGGCTTTAATGGTGGCCGAGGTTTTAGTGGTCATAGAGATTTATCAAACGTTGCCTATGTCGAGATTTTAAAAGGCCCAGGTTCGGCACTTTATGGCCGCTCGGAGCCCGGTGGCACAGTTAATATCGTCACTAAGAAACCCCAATATGAAACCAGTGGATATTTAAAAGCATCGGCTGGGAGTTTCGACCAATATCGGTTAGAAGGTGATGTGACCTCAGGTTTAACCGATAACTTGGCATTTCGGATTAATGGCGCTTGGCAGGAACACGATAGTTTTCGTGATTATGTGTTTAGCGATAAAAAAATCGTTACGCCGTCTGTGCGTTGGCAGATTTCCGAAAAGGCTTCTTTGCTATATGAAATGGAATACCTCAAGCAGGAACAGCTATTCGATCGCGGCATTATTGTGCTCAATAACGATATTAATACCGTACCACGCTCGCGTTATTTAGGTGAGCCTAATGATGGCGCAACGGAGGTGAATGCCACAGGGCATCAGCTGACCTATGACTATGAATTAAATGATGATTGGTCATTAACTGCTGGCTATAACTATCGAGACTCTAGCTTGAAGGGGTATTCGTCTGATGCAGAGTTAGCAAAGGGGCGGCAATCGCTATTTGATGATGGTCGCACGCTGACTAGGCAGCACAGATATCGTGACTACGCCTCTGAGGACAATTCACTGCGTCTAGAGTTAAGTGGTCATGTGGATACGGGTTTTATTCGTCATAATTTGCTGCTCGGTGCCGATGCCTATCACTACAATTTGAAGACGGGGCTATATCGTTATCGGGGCAAAAAAGGTGAATATGCCATCGATATCTATGCCCCTCAATACGGTGGGCCTCAGCCAGAGGTGAGTTTGTTGTATGAGAATAACGAGACTCAAAAGGCGTGGGGGACCTATCTGCAAGATCAAATGGATTTAACTGAAAAGTGGAAGTTGCACCTTGGGTTAAGGTTCGATAGTTATCAGCAAGATATCAGTGAAGTCGCGAAAGATACTCTGTCAGAGCAAACCGATAGTCGAGTCAGCCCCAAGGTGGGTCTGGTGTATTTATGGTCCGATGCCTTAAGTTTCTATAGCTCTTATTCTGAAGGCTTTTTACCGCTTTCTGGAACTGACTTTGCGGGTAAGCCCTTCGAAGCGGAAGAGAGTCAGTCGGTTGAACTGGGGATGAAGTTTAATGGTACTTGGTTAAACGATCTTCCTATAAACGGTAGTTTAGCCGTGTTCGATGCTCAAAAGAGCAATATCTTGACCTCAGATCCTATCAATGTTGGTTTTTCTGCCACCTTAGGTAAAGCTAAAAGTAGCGGGGTTGAACTCGATTTAGCCGCCGAACTGACGGAGGATTTACAAGCAAAATTATCCTATGCCTATTTGAATACCCGTACCGCCAATGACAGCTTGAATCCTGATTGGGGCGTGCTCATTCCTGCAGGTAGTCCACTGGTGAATGTGCCAAAGCATACCGCGAGTGTGATTCTGAAACAGGATTTGAATCGGCTTTCTATTGATGGTCATCTAGGGCTTAGCTGGCGTTATGTGGATTCGCGCCTCGGTGATTCTGCCGATCCGAGTTTTCAATTGCCTTCTTATCAGTTAGTTGGGTTGTTTATGAACACCCACTTAAGCGACAACTTAAGCCTTGGAGTGAATCTGGATAACTTACTGGATGAACATTACATCGCGAGTAGCTATTCCGCTCTTTGGGCCGTGCCGGGTGAGCCACGTAGCATTAAAGTGAGTGTCAGCTATGAATTCTAATATCAGTGCTAACCCAGCGTTATCTTCAGGTTTTGCTGAGCAAGAACTGGGTCGTTCTATTGGCCGCACCCGGATTAATAGTATCGATATGATGCGCGGCATGGTGATGCTTATCATGTTACTCGACCATGTGCGGGAGCGGTTTTTCTTTCACATGCAGGTGAGCGATCCTATGGATTTGAGTTCGACCTCTTGGGGGCTTTTTGTGAGTCGCTTTGCCGCCCATTTTTGTGCGCCGGTCTTTGTGTTCTTAACCGGGGTTTCTGCATGGCTCTATGCCAATCGTAGCCATGGCGAGCCACGTTCAGCACGTATGTTTTTGATTAAACGCGGGCTATTTTTAATCGCGCTGGAAATTTTAGTGATTAACGTCTCTAACCTCTCTTGGATGGTCAGCTATTACACCCTTTGGTTACAGGTGATTTGGGTGATTGGTCTGAGTATGTTAGCGCTCGCTGCGCTGATAAACCTGCCTAGACCTTGGATGGCCCTTTTAGGATTTGCGATTGTTTTTGGCCATAATCTGTTGACGCCAATTGGTTTTCAGCCCAGTGAGTGGGCTTACGGTCTGTGGACCATATTGCACGACCGCGGTTATCTCGTCAGCGAAGGTGCGCTTAGGGTTAAGGTGAGTTATCCCGTGCTGCCTTGGATTGGGGTGATCTTACTGGGTTATGTTGCAGGGCCACTTTTTAGTAATAAGCCGAACGGAAGCCATCTTGATGCATCGGCTCGCCAGCAAAAGCTATTGTTTTTAGGGATCAGCTGTTGGGTACTTTTTGCGGTGTTACGTGGGTTTAACCTTTATGGCGAAACCTTGCCTTGGCTGTCGGGGGCACATTTGGGTGAAACCTTGATGTCGGTATTTAATTTAACGAAATACCCGCCATCATTAAGCTTTTTACTGGTGACCTTAGGCGGCATGTTTTTTTGCTTAGTGGCCTTTGAGCGGTATTTTGCATCAAGTGGGAAAGTGGATGGGAGATTAGCACGAGTCGGCCATGGGTTGTCTGTGTTTGGCTCAGTGCCTATGTTCTTCTATATCTTGCATTTGTACGTGCTGTTACTGCTGTATACTTTAGCTAAATTCATCTTTGGCGCAAACCATGGTGAGTACTTTGGCGTGAACAATATAGGATGGGTTTGGTTTATCGCGGGCGTGTTAGCCATCGCATTGTATTATCCCGTTAAGCGATTTAGCGAGTATAAAAAACACAGCACTCAGGCTTGGATTAAGTACCTCTAATCTATTCTGTGTATCAAGCTTTAAAGACAAAAGTCGCCAAGTGTTTACTTGGCGACTTTTTTGCTTTGGTCAGAGCAATAATCTATTTAGCGATTATTCTGCGAGTAAGCTGCGTAGCATCCAGGCATTTTTCTCATGCTGTTGGATGCGCTGGGTGAGCAAGTCCGCAGTTGCCTCATCATTCGCTTGATTCACCAGCGGATACAAGGCTCTGGCATTGCGGATTACTAGCTCCTGATCGCTTAATAGTTCGCGGATCATGGTTTCGGCTTGAGTGACACCTTGATCTTCTTTTATCTCGGTCAGCGCGGCATAAGCTGAATATGAACCGAGTGCTCTGGCGCCTAATGCACGTACACGCTCTGCGATAAGGTCGACCGCAAGGGCAAGTTCGGTATACTGCTGTTCAAATAGCAAGTGTAAGCTAGTGAACATTGGGCCAGTAACGTTCCAGTGAAAGCTATGGGTCTTAAGGTAAAGACTGTAGCTGTCAGCCAATAGTTGGTTTAGCCCTGCGGCGATTTCTTCTCTGTGAGCTTGATTGATACCTATGTTAATCATGGCGTTTTCCTTCTATTGTCTTACTGAGTGTGTTTAGTCTAATCTTCTGATATTAAATGTAAAATGAGTAAATTAGATTTTGTAAATCTATAAATTCGATTGAACTTTCGAGTGTTAAATCTCGTAAGCGATAAAGCCAGATATCATCTCCTTTCGCCGTGCAGCAGTAACAATGCCATGGCAGAACTGCTATCCTAGCGGGATATTGTGAGTCGATACTTTAATTGAATAAAACTGACCCTAATGAATAAATCAGCCTATTTAACCGCCATGAATGTGACAACTTGGCGAGTGCGCGACACTAAGGTGAAACCTTATTTAGTGATTTGGGATGAAAACGGTGAGTTACCAGAAGCAGAGCCGCTTATTGACGCTGTGCTAACGCTTATCGACATAAAGCGTGACGAATGTGATTTTGACTGTGAGCCCCATACGGGTAAACAGATCGTTTGGGATCTGCGACGTCACAAAGTCAGGCCACGTACCGCATGGTTAGTGTCTGAGCCGTTGGCCGATTTATTAGTGGGTTGGCAGGCTAAAAGCGCGCTCTGGCAGCAGATTTACCAATGGCGCGACCAAGTTAGCGGCCAAGCGCCAAGTAAGTCTTAAGCTCTACTCGTAAATACATTAATAACCAATACTTTGGAATACCGGCGTTGAACATCCCACCAGTAGATAGTCTATTCACAACACCATTCGCAGCACAATTGACCGCAGGTTTGCCTGTTGAGCTTGTGGCTCTCACGCTTGAAGATGTTCCCCAAATGGCGCAGCTTGAATCCTTGACCCATAGCCATCCCATGAGTGAGGGGAATCTTGCCGATTGTTTTGGTCACTTGTACCGTGTCCTAGGTTTAAAGCTGAGAGCTCACTTAGAGGTAGATGCAAATACTGAGGCAAATATTGACGTCGCTTCGGATTCAGATACTTATCACGTCGAAGGACTCTTAGGGTTTGCGATAGTGCAGCAAATTATCGATGAAGTGACTTTATTGGATATTTGCCTATTACCGAGTCAGCAGGGCAAAGGTTACGGTAAGTTATTACTCAAGGCTGTGATGGCATCGGCCAAGGTATCGGGCGCTGTGGTGCTTATGTTAGAAGTGCGAGAGTCCAATTTTGCCGCCCGTGCTTTATATCAACAGGCTGGCTTTATTGAGTCGGGACGTCGTAAAGGTTACTACCCGATAGAGGGCGGTAAAGAAGATGCTATCTTGATGGATTTAGCGATAACCCAAGAATAAGCAGAGCATTAGCGTTCATGTCGTATAACGACAGCTATACGAACCACTCTTCATAAATAACAGTCATAAAAACAGCCAATAAAAAACAGCGCCTAAGCGCTGTTTTTCTATTTTAATAACCTTGAAATCTACATCACCTAAGCTCTGCATCTAAGCAAGAAGGTTATTTCACTTCTTTACCTTGGGCTTGCAGATCCGCATGGTAGCTTGAGCGCACTAATGGACCACAGGCTGCATGGGTAAAACCTAATTCATCGGCTAAGGCTTTAAGCTCATCAAACTCGGCTGGTGGCACATAACGTTCAACCGGCAAATGGAACTTAGACGGCTGTAGGTATTGGCCTAAGGTCAGCATTTCAACTTTATGTTCACGCAGATCACGCAGTACTTGAGCGATCTCTTCGTTGGTTTCACCCAGTCCCATCATCAGGCCTGATTTAGTGGGCACATTTGGATGACGTTCTTTAAAGCGTTTTAGCAGATCGAGCGACCATTGGTAATTCGCACCTGGGCGCGCTTTACGATAATGCATGGGCGCCGTTTCTAAGTTGTGGTTAAACACATCAGGCGGTTCAGTCGATAAAATATCTAAGGCAGCATCGATACGACCACGGAAATCAGGCACTAAGGTTTCGATCTTGATGTCCGGATTAAGCTTGCGGATCTCACGGATACAATCGGCAAAATGCTGTGCGCCACCATCACGTAAATCGTCACGATCTACAGAGGTAATCACCACATATTTTAGCTTCATATCGCGGATAGTTTGCGCCAATTTAACTGGCTCTTCAGCATCAGGCTTAAGCGGACGACCATGGGCCACGTCGCAGAATGGGCAACGACGAGTACAAATCGCACCCAAAATCATAAAGGTTGCTGTGCCGTGGTTGAAGCATTCCGCGAGGTTAGGGCAAGAGGCTTCTTCACAGACCGAGTGCAGGCCATTTTTACGCAGCGCTTGCTTGATGTCTAAAATGCGTTGATTCGATGCCGGCAGTTTAACCCGTAACCAATCGGGTTTACGCAACATAGTGTCGCGCTCTGATGGGACGATTTTGACCGGAATACGAGACACTTTATCGGCATCTCTTAGTTTTACTCCGGGTTGTAAACGTTCAGGCCTATTCATGACGCTGCTAATCCTTGATGATGAACTAGGTGTTGATAGCCCAGTAATTGGCTAAAAGTAATAGTAAGTTGCTCGCCCGCTTCAATCACGGTTTGTGGTCCGCCAAGTGCTTTGCATTGCACCATTTCAAGACCGGCATAACCGCAAGGGTTGATGCGGCGAAATGGTGCTAAATCCATATCGACATTGAGGGCTAATCCATGGAATGAACAGCCTTTACGAATGCGTAATCCGAGGGAGGCAATTTTACGTTCATTCACATATACGCCCGGCGCATCGGCCTTGGCATAAGCGTTAATGTCGTACTTGGCGAGCATATCGACAATGCTTTGCTCTATATGAGTAACGAGTTGACGCACGCCGACTTTACTACGTTTTATGTCGAGAAGAGGATATACCACTAGTTGTCCAGGGCCGTGGTAAGTGACTTGGCCACCACGGTCCACTTGGATCACAGGAATATCGCCAGCATTCAAAATATGCTCGCTTTTACCAGCTTGGCCTTGGGTAAACACGGGTGGGTGTTCTACTATCCACAGCTCATCTGGGCTCTCACTATTACGCGTGTCAGTGTAGTGCTGCATGGCATGCCACACTGATTCGTAATCTTGTTTTCCAAGATGCCGAATGTGCAAAGTCGTGTCTTGCAAGGGCAACCTCTCCCCTTAGAATTGAGTGGCGCTATTATACGCCTCTTGACCATAAATGTAAGACAGATCACATTTCATGGCCTTGAGGAATATTTATAGTACGCGGCGTACGCCTTCGATGGCGGCAAGTTCAGTGTACAAAATTTCGATATGGTCTTTGCTGGTCACTGTCACGCGGATAGTAATGGAGTGATAGCTACCTTTGCTCGACGTTTTTGTCGAAGGTGAATAATCACCCGGTGCATGTTTTTGTACCACAGCCACGACTTTGTCAGTTAGCGTTTCGTGGGCTTCACCGACGACCTTAAAAGGAAATGCGCAAGGGAAATCCATCAGTTCATCAAATTTAGTGTCTAACATACTCAGTACTCTTAGCGGCTATATTGGGATATATATGGTGGCGATTATACCCGATTCAAGGGCGATGCACTCCCCAAAAAAATAAAGCCACCCTAAGGTGGCTTTATTTATGGGACTTAGCTTAGCTAAACCATCCAGAAAACATCTGCTTAAAGTAATCGACTAATTTACTAAACCAGCTACCTTCGTTGACTTCTTGCAACGTCACCAGTGGGAACTGGGCAATGTCTTTACCATCAAGTTGGAAGAATAGACGGCCTACAGTTTCACCTTTTTTCAACGGTGCATCTAATGGCTTAGTCAATTCGAAGTTTGCTTTCAAGTCTTTACCGCGGCCACGGCTGATCGTAATAGGTGTATCTGTTGCGACGCCTAAATCAACAGTGCTCTTGTCACCGTACCATATTTGTTGGGTTGTGAAGCTATCACCCGCTTTGTAAGGCGTGACAGTTTCAAAGAAACGGAAGCCATAGGTCAGTAACTTTTTACTTTCAGCTTTACGGGCTGATTCACTTTGAGTACCCAGAACCACAGAAATCAAACGCATGCCATCTTTGGTTGCAGATGCCACTAAGTTATAACCTGCACCAGAGGTGTGGCCTGTCTTGATACCGTCCACGCTCATGCTGTTATCCCACAACAAACCATTACGGTTATATTGTTTGATACCGTTGAAGGTATAAAATTTTTCGCTATAGATGCGGTATTCTTCTGGAACGTCGCGGATTAAGGCTGCACCTAACAATGCCATATCATAGGCGGTTGTTTTGTGGTTTTCTGAGTCTAAGCCATGGGAGTTTTCGAAGTAGCTATCACGCATACCCAGCTGTTTTGTCCATGAGTTCATCATGTCAACGAAGGCGCCTTCGGTGCCAGCGATATGCTCTGCCATAGCCACACACGCATCGTTACCCGATTGGATGATGATACCGCGGTTTAAATCTCCGACTTTAACGGTAGTACCGACTTCAATGAACATCTTAGAGGAGTCAGAGAAGTTTTTAGACCAGGCATTTTTACTGATAGTCACATCATCATCGACCGAGACATTGCCCGCTTTGATTTCTTGACCTATGACATAGCTGGTCATCATTTTAGTTAGGCTGGCTGGGTTAAGGCTTTCATAAGCGTTACTCTCAGCGATAATCTGGCCCGAATTATAATCCATCAAGACGAAAGCCTTGGCGGCCACTGCTGGTGCATCAGGTGTAATAATAGGCTGCGCAGCATAAACGGGGAGAGACACACTGGAAATTAGCAGCAATGTTTTAATGGGACTTTTTACAAAATTCATCATTAACTTGGCACGTCTTTTGGTTGTATTAAATGGAAAGGATTCGAGAAGATCTCCAACAGTGTACCACTTTCTGACTGTGGGTTTTAGTGAAGGTTCCTTCATCTCTATTTTTAAATCAATTCTGGTCCGAGCAAACAGTCATTACTCATGGACTATATAGCCCTCAGGAAACCCATTTTGCTGGACGTTATTGAGCAGTTTGTCTGCTAATTCAGGTTGGCCTATGGGGCCGAGCTGTAGTCTAAACATATTGTTTGCGGCTTGTACACGGGTCTTTACCTGATATTTTCGCTCCAGATTTTTCGCCATGGTATTGAGTTTGGCTTTATCTTTCGATGCGACTAACTGAATGTAATGATTACCTGTATCTTGCGCGCTGGCAATAGCCGAATTAGTGGCCGCGACACTGCCGACATACACCACATCGAGTTTGATCCGCGCGGTTCCTTTGCCGAGCATGCCGAGTTTATAGGCGGCGGCGTAGGAGACGTCGAGAATACGGTCTGAGTGGAATGGCCCGCGATCGTTGATACGAATGGTCACTTGCTTATTGTTATCTAAGTTAGTGATCCGAGCATAACTTGGTAGTGGCAGCGTTTTATGGGCACCCGACATGGAATACATGTCATAGGGTTCACCATTGGATGTCTCATAGCCATGAAATTTTTCACCGTACCATGAGGCACGGCCCGTTTCACTAAAACCTTGGCCTGTGTTCATCACAGTGTAAGACTCGCCGTAAACAGTATAGGGCTTGTTACCGCGGCGACTATAGGGTTCGTATTTAGGCGTGGCATTTGGCACATGATCCACATTGGGTGGATTGAGTGGCAGCTTGTCATTCTTTAGCGAATAGCGCCCCTTGTTGGGGTCCATATTTTTTTTGTTTGTGCTGGAGCTAGCTTGGTTTGGGCTCGAAGAACACGCAACAAGTGTGAAGCACGCAACCAAAGCGACAAGCTGTAAAAGATTATTTTTTAGCGGCATGCTGTTCCTTTAATTGTTGGCTAAATTGATAAACGGCCATTGAATACAAAGGACTGCGATTATAGCGAGTGATTACATAAAAATTGTTTAAGCCAAGCCAATAATCATCGTGATCGGCTTGTTCCAGTTTAATGAGTAAGGCTTTTTGCGAGACATCCAAGTCCCTCGCATCAGCCAAGGACAAGGTTGGCGTTAGAATATTGGCGACTTTATAATTGAGCTTTTCGCCTGCCCATACTTTCGCTTTTGGCGCTGTTTGGCTGCTATTGACCAGCGGCAAAGCAACGGGTGCATTGGCTTGCCAACCGTGTTCATGGAAATAATTGGCGACACTGCCAATCGCATCCTCTGGGCTTTGCAATAAATCGCGGTTACCACTGTTATCGAAATCGACGGCGTAATGGCGGTAACTTGAGGGAATAAACTGCCCATAACCCATGGCACCCGCATAGGAGCCTTTGAGGGTATTGATATCTAAGTGTTCTTCTTTGACTAATTTCATCAACTCACCAAATTCCTTGCGGAAAAAGGTGGCGCGAGGCGGATAGTGAAAACCTAAGGTATAGAGGGAATCAATCACAGGGTAATTACCAGTGAACTGCCCGTAGAAGGTTTCAATCCCAATAATGGCAACGATAATCTGTGGGTCGACTTGGTACTTAGCTGCGGCTTTAGCAATGGTTTTCTCGTGTTTTTTCCAAAAAGCGAGCCCTGCATCAAGACGTTTTTCTGTTAAAAAAATCGGGTAATACACATGCCAAGGTTTTGCTTCCCATGGACGGGTCATCGCATCGATAACCCCTTGGTTGTATTTTGCTTTATCGAGAAAAGCGAGCACTTCTGTCCGAGTAAAACCTTGTTTTACTTGAGCTTGGATAAACTCTTCTTTGAGTTCAGCGGGATTGGCGGGTGCGACTTCAGCGGCCGGAGCCACTGGCATGCTTGAAGCGGGTGCCTGCGCGGGTGTCGGTTCATTTGCCGTGGTGCATGCGACTAAGCATGAACTTAAACACAGTAAACCGAGTGGAGCCAAATAAGCTCGGAGAGTAGGCATAAAAAAGTCCCTAAAATTATCTATCTACGAAACGTCTATGGGTATGAATGCTCATAAGAATGCCAAACCCTGTCATCAATGTCAGCATGGAGGTTCCACCATAACTGACAAGGGGCAGTGGTACACCTACCACGGGCAGGATACCTGAAACCATGCCAATATTCACAAAAACATAAACGAAAAACGTCAGCGTGATACTGCCAGCCAGTAGACGAGCGAAACTGGTTTGTGCGCGAGAGGCGATGACTAACCCACGGCCTATGATGTAAAGGTACATAACTAACAGTAAGATACTGCCAATTAAACCAAATTCTTCACCGATCACCGCAAAGATAAAATCGGTATGGCGCTCGGGAATAAACTCAAGCTGTGATTGAGTGCCTTCGAGCCAACCTTTGCCCCAAAGTCCACCTGAGCCGATGGCGATTTTCGACTGGATAATGTGATAACCCGCGCCGAGGGGATCTTGCTCTGGATCGAGCAAGGTTAATACCCGCGTTCTTTGGTAATCGTGCATCAAGAAATACCAAAGGATAGGCAGGAAGGCGAGTACTGCCGCGATAAAGCTGCCAACAATGATCCAGCTCATACCCGATAAAAACAGCACAAAAATCCCCGATGCAGCCACCAAAATTGAGGTGCCTAAGTCGGGTTGTTTAGCGATCAATAGGGTTGGTACGAGTAAAATCACTCCTGCGCCAGCGAGGTAACGTTTCTTGGGGGGAAGAGGGAACTTACTGATATACCAAGCCATTGTGATGGGGAAGGCGAGTTTAATAAGCTCAGATGGTTGGAACTCCATAAAGCCTAAGTTCAACCAGCGCTGCGCGCCTTTATTGATTTCACCGAAAAAGTGTACCCCAAGCAGCAAGACAACCCCCGCAAGATAAATGGGTAATGCCCAACGTTTAAGCGCTTCAGGATTGATTTGTGCCATGGTAAACATGATGCCTAGCGACAACACCATACGGAATAGTTGTCGTTCCATCATCTCTAAATCTGCACCGCTGGCAGAATAGATGACAAACAGGCCAAAGCCCATCACAGCTAATAGTCCGAGCAATAATGGCAAGTCTATGTGCAAGCGTTGCCAGATGTTTTGATATTGGCTATGGGTACTCATGGTATGGGTTTCCAAGTATCTCTAAGCATATATTCATCGAGCATAGCTCGAGCGACTGGGCCAGCATTTGCGCCGCCCCAACCTGCGTTTTCCATCACGACGGCGAGGACGATTTTAGGATCCTCGAAGGGCGCATAGGCCACAACTAAGGCATTATCGCGGAAATGTTCGGCAATTTTACTGGCATCGTATTTAGTATTTTCCGCCACGCCGATGACCTGTGCAGTACCGGTTTTCATTGCGGCAGTGTAAGTGGCATCGGTAAAGCGTGACTTATTTGCAGTTTGGCGCATAGCTTCGTTGATGATATTCCAGTTACGGGGATTTTTAAGTTCAATTGGCGGTAACTCATTAATCGGTGAGTCAATTTTGGCAGTATTGTCTTTAATGGATCTCAGCAGATGTGGCGGGAGACGGCGGCCTTTGTTGGCCATAATCCCAACGGCATTAGCGAGTTGTAATGGCGTTGCCGTCCAATAACCTTGGCCAATACCGACGGAAATAGTGTCGCCTATATACCAAGCTTGATTGTACTTTAAGCGTTTCCATTCCTTGGATGGCATGTTGCCAGCCGATTCTTCAAAGATATCAATCCCTGTATTTTGGCCAAAGCCAAATTGCTCCATAAAGCGGGCGATATGATCGACACCGACCTTATAGGCTAACTCATAGAAAAAGGTATCGCAGGATTCTACAATCGCGCTATAAACGTTGACCCAGCCATGCCCCCAGCGTTTCCAGTCGCGGTATTTACGTTCAACACCAGGTATTTGCCAAAAACCGGGATCCCACACTCGGGTACTCTCGCTAATGGCTTTCTCATCAAGGCCTAACAGTGCGAGGTGAGGCTTGATGGTAGACGCAGGTGCATATTGACCTTGAGTCGCGCGATTGATCAAAGGGCGGGATTTATCATTGAGTAACGCACTGTAATCTTTACTATTAATGCCTTGTACAAACTGGTTTGGATCATAGCTTGGGCTCGATACCATAGCTAATACTCCACCGTCACGGGGATCGATGGCAACAATAGAACCACGCAGACCTGTGAGTAGTTCCACCGCTTTTTG
The DNA here is from genome assembly GCF_025653545.1 of Shewanella sp. SW1. Taxonomy (NCBI): domain Bacteria; kingdom Pseudomonadati; phylum Pseudomonadota; class Gammaproteobacteria; order Alteromonadales; family Shewanellaceae; genus Shewanella; species Shewanella sp. SW1. Next base: position 92,872 of record NZ_JAKKSG010000001.1, read on the forward strand.
TTGCAGCTTGAGATCTAAGGTGAGGTAAATATCTTGCCCCGGCTCTGGCGGAACAATTTTTAAGGTGCGAATGGCGCGGCCGCGGTTGTTCACTTCTTCTTCTAAGTGTCCGGGTTTACCATGCAGCAAAGATTCATAAAATTTTTCAATGCCTTGCTTACCAATGTCTTTGGTTGCCGCATAGTTTTTCCACAGATCGCTGCGTTCAAGTTGGGCGCGATCTCGGGTGTTAATTTTACCTACATAGCCCAGCACATGGGTGATTTGCGCGCCGTAGGGATAGTTACGTTTAAGACCCGCTTCGACCGAAATCCCCGGAAATCTGTGTTGGTTAACACTGAAAATGGCCACTTGTTCTTCGGTGAGCTGGTTTTTGAGTGTTAGCGGTTTGAAACGGCGATGAAATTTCAGGGCGTCAGTAAAGGTTTCGCGCTCGTCATCGCTGATCTCAATTAACTTGCCGAGTTCATCTAAGGTCTCTGACATGTTACTGATTTTTTCGGGCACGAGATCGAGGGAATAAAAGGGTAAATTTTCAGCTAAAAGTATACCGTTGCGATCGTAAATGAGACCACGACTAGGGGCAATTGGAACAACACGGATGCGATTATCATTTGAGCGAGTTGCATAATCTTTATAGGATTCAACCTGTAAATGATAAAGGTTGGTGACTAATACGCAAAATAGAGCGAAAACGCAAAAAAAAGTGAAAAGCGCCCTGCGCTTAAAAAGAGACGCCTCGGCGGCGTGATCATGCATTGTTATCCGCTTTTTTGGCGACACTTATGCTATCTCCGGCTGATCCCATGACGGGTGGTTGACACTCGTTAACATCAAGATCCCGCTATTCTCTATGGTAGGGGTGATTCGTGTTCACGCTCCACGCGCGGTACAAACTTTCGGCAACCACCACCCGTACGAGTGGGTGAGGTAAGGTTAATGCCGATAGACACCAACTTTGGTTTGCCGCTTCTTTGCAAGCTGGTGCTAATCCTTCAGGTCCACCAATCAGTAAACTGACGTCGCGACCATCGAGTTGCCATTTAGTCAGTGCGGTTGCTAGCTCGGGGGTCGTCCAGTTTTTGCCGGGGAGATCTAAGCTAACAATATGATTGCCTTTGGGAATGGCCGCCAACATTTGTTCGCCTTCTTTTTGAAGTATCCGGACAATGTCGGCATTTTTCCCCCGCTTTCCAGCGGGTATTTCGATAAGCTCCAGCGCCATATCACGGGGAAAACGGCGCTGGTATTCTTCGAAACCACGGGTAACCCAATCGGGCATCCGTGTTCCTACTGCGATGAGCTGTAACTTCATCAGTCTTGCTTTTCTGACCAGAGCTTTTCAAGCTGGTAGAAATCACGGGTTTGATCTTGCATAACGTGCAGGATCACATCGCCCATGTCCACAAGAACCCATTCGCTGCTTTCGCGGCCTTCAACACCTAAAGGTGGAATACCGGCTTTTTTCGCTTCAACCACAAGGTTTTCGGCGATAGCTTTAACGTGAGTCTTTGATGTACCTGAACATATGACCATGTAGTCAGTGATGTTAGATTGCTTGCTGACATCCAGAACAACAACGTCTCTGGCTTTCAAGTCGTCGATCTTGTCGACAACAAACTGTTTTAATTCCGCGCTCTGCACGCTGGCGTACCTCATTAATTTTAAATAGCGCGGTAGTATACCAGTGTTGCTGCTGGGAATACATTGTCATTGGCAGTTGAGTTGGCGATATCTGCTTACGGTTCGAGCTAAGGTAAGTAAAGTCGTTGATTTTTGATGTAATCTAGCGTGACTGGCATGAGTAAGTCGGCGGGAATTTCGCCTTTTGCCAGTTGTTCACGGATTTGAGTTGAGGAAATATCTTGTGGTGTAATTGTCACAGGGAAAATCTGCCCACAGTTTTTATGGAGACTGCTAGCACGACCTTCGTCTGTCCCTTGGGGCGCTTGACTGCGGGCCGTCAATATCTGCTGCATAGGATGCTCTGCATCGAGCTGCCAACCCGGGCGCTGGCAGACAACGAGATGGGCAAAGTCGAATAGGCGTTGCCACTCATACCAGCTTTTTAATTGGAGGAAAGAGTCCATCCCCATGATAAAAAACAGCTTATCCTCAGGATGTAAGCTTTTCAGTTGCTCAAGCGTGATAACTGTGTAGGAAGGCGTGTCGCGTTTAGCTTCGATGTCGCACAGTGCAAATCCGTCGAGTTGCTGACAGACATCGGCTACCATTTTGAGGCGCTGTGTTGTGGTTAAGTTTGGCTGCTGTTTATGGGGCGGAATATGGTTCGGCATCAGCAGGATTTTATCCAAGGCTAATGCTTGCTTCACTTCAATCGCAGGACGGATATGACCATAGTGTATCGGGTCGAAGGTGCCGCCTAAAATACCAATACGCATATCAAGCCTTTGGTTAACCTATGATTAGTCTATGGCTATATGTGCCAGATGCCGATGGGCTCTAGGATCAAATAACAGACACAGGTGGCTCAGACCAGTCCAATCCTCTTTCCCCTGTTGCTTTAAGTTGAGCTCAAGTTTCGAGGCGAGGGCGAGCATATGTTCGAGTTGTTCAAGGCTGAGTCGTTGCAGCGCCGCTTGATACAGTGGTTTACGTTTATCCCAAATTCGATGTTTACCCCAGAGTGCACTGAGCGCAACGCCTTGGGCTTGCTCGCATTTCAAATTGAATAACAAACCGAGTTCTTTAAACAAGGCCCACAGCAGGATAGGTAAGGCAGTGCCTTCGCCATTGAGCTGGGCTAGCATGTGCTGCGCGCTATCCTGTTTATTATTCAGCAATGCATCCGTGAGTTGGAATACGGTGAAGCGCGACTGATCTTCAAAATAGTGGCCCAGTTCGTCGGCACTGACGGGGTTTGCTGGGCTCAGGAGTTGCAGCAATTGCATGGCTTGATCGGCAGCTAGTAAATTCCCTTCATACAGAGAATGCAGCATAGCACGGGCATCAGGCTGCAGATTGAGCTTAAAGTGCTTGATGCGGCCATCAAGCCAGCGCATAAACTGCTCGCCCTCTGGCGTGGCGCAGGGCAGATACATGCCATGGGCATCTAAGGTCTTAAACCATTTACTGTTGGTTTGCTCTGTGGCGAGCTTTGGCCCTTCGATAATCAACAGCATATCGGGATTGGGCGTCTGCAATAGGGCTTGCAGTGTGCTTGAGCCTTCGGCACCGGGCTTAGCTTGGGGAAGGGTTAGCTCAATCAAGCGTTTACTGGAAAACAGGCTCATGGCCTGCCATTCCTGAGTCAGATCGTTCCAATTAAAGCCCGTCTCTTGAATGAGTTGGACTTTCTCATCGAATCCCTGACGCTTGGCGAATTGGCGGATCTGATCTTTGGTGGTTTCAATCAACCAAGGATCATCCCCAAAAATCAGATAACAAGGAAATAACTGGTTAAGGTGGCGGGAGAGTTGGTCTGGATAGACTCTCATTTAATGATAGCCCCGCATTAATTCACCTCAGTACTGGCCATTGCCTGCAGAATACGATCGGCAGCTTGGATACGCATTTCCTTCGTCAGCAATTCCATTTCACGGCTCTTTGCCAATGCGGTACGTGGATCGTCTAAGTAGTCGCGGCGAATTTCAACCTTGAAAGGCTGTGCTTCTTTGCCCGGCAATGCCACAGCAAATTCGACTAAATAAATCAGCTCATACTCGGCGACGTTACCTGTTGGGTACAAAGATAATGTCGATCGCTCAAGGGAGTCGGTGATTAATCTTAATACTGGAACATTATCTGCGGCGTCGACAACTTGGATATTGTTCAAGCGCAGGCGTTCACGCACCAAACGAGTGAGTTCACTGTATTCATCCACACTGCTCAAACTCAAATGATTGAGGGCATCAGGGATCTGATAACTGCGTTGAAGCTTAAAACCGCAACCAGCGCTGGTCATAATGATCAGTGCCATGATTGCGAAGCATATGCGTTTGATTTGCATAGATTTCGCGGTTTCCTATTCTTGGTATACCCTGCAGGCTTGAAGTTGCAGCTATGCTGCAACTTCATTGGCTTTGAGTATAGCGAGTTATTAGCAGCCGTTAATTGGCCACTATGCTGAGCAGTTTGCCCGGCACATAGATCACTTTACGTACTGTCAGACCGTCTAGGTATTTGATCACGTGTTCATCACTCATGCCTAAGGCTTCTACTGATTCTTTATCAGCGTCGGCGGCCACTGTGATTTTTGCGCGAACTTTACCGTTGACTTGCACAACGATGAGCTTGCTGTCTTCAACTAGCGCAGCTTCATCAACGACTGGCCATTTGCTATCTTCGATGTTGCTAGCATTGCCTAACTCGTTCCACAGGTTAAAGCTCACATGCGGAATGATAGGGTACAGCAAACGTACGATGGCGGATAAGGCTTCGCCGATAATGGCGTTGTCTTGGCCTGTGGTTTGTGGTGCTTTTTGCAGATGGTTCATCAGTTCCATCACGGCGGCAACCGCAGTGTTGAACATTTGACGGCGGCCGATATCGTCGGTTACTTTGGCGATCGTCTTGTGGACTTCACGGCGCAGCGCTTTTTGATCGGCAGTTAACTTGCTGACATCTAAGGCTTCGCTGTTATCTTGGTTCACATGCTCGTTTGCAAGCTTCCACAGACGTTTAATGAAGCGGTGTGCGCCTTCAACGCCAGATTCTTGCCATTCCAGAGTTAATTCTGGTGGTGAGGCGAACATCATAAATAGGCGAACCGTATCGGCGCCGTATTTTTCGACCATGACTTGAGGATCGATACCATTGTTTTTCGACTTAGACATCTTGCACATGCCGGTATAAACCAGCTCGTTGCCGTCTTTGTCAATAGCCTTAGTGATACGGCCCTTGTCGTCTTTTTCGGTGGTCGCTACATCTAACGGCGATACCCATACGCGGGCACCTTTGTCGTTGGTGTAGTAGAAGGCATCGGCTAACACCATACCCTGAGTCAGCAGTTGTTTTGCTGGCTCGTTAGAGTTAACCAGACTCGCATCACGCAGCAGTTTGTGGAAGAAACGGAAATATAACAAATGCATACAGGCGTGTTCGATACCGCCAATATATTGATCCACAGGCAGCCAGTAGTTGGCTTTAGCGGGATCTAACATTTCATCGGCCTGCGGGCTGCAGTAACGGGCGTAATACCAAGAGGATTCCATAAAGGTATCGAAGGTATCGGTTTCGCGCAGTGCATCTTGACCGTTGACTTGGGTTTTCGCCCATTCTTTATCGGCCTTGATTGGGCTTTGAATACCGTCCATCACGACATCTTCTGGCAGTAATACGGGCAGTTGATCTTCTGGCGTTGGGATCACAGTACCGTCGGCTAAGGTCACCATAGGAATAGGTGCGCCCCAGTAACGCTGACGTGAAACACCCCAATCGCGCAGGCGATAGTTGACTTGGCGCTTGCCTTTACCTTCGGCGACTAACTTGTTAGCGATGGCATTGAAGGCGGCGTCAAAGTCTAAACCGTCGAACTCACCGGAGTTAAACAGTACGCCTTTTTCGGTATAAGCGGCTTCGCTGATATCAACGTCGCCATCAACTGGCTTGATCACCGCTTCAATCGCTAGACCGTATTTCTTGGCAAATTCGAAATCACGTTGATCGTGGCCAGGAACCGACATCACAGCGCCGGTGCCATAGTTCATCAGTACAAAGTTAGCGGCCCAAATCGGCACTTGCTTGCCTGTGATCGGATGAATGGCGAAAAGCCCTGTGGCCACGCCGCGTTTTTCCATGGTCGCGAGTTCGGCTTCTGATGTTGTGCTGTTTTTGCACTCATCGATAAAGGCGGCAAGCTCAGGATTGGTTTGTGCGGCGATTTCAGCTAATGGATGACCTGCGGCAATCGCCACATAGGTCACGCCCATTAAGGTATCTGGACGCGTGGTATAGATATCGAAGCTTTTATCGTGACCTGCGACGCCGAAGGTCATTTCTACACCTTCGCTGCGACCAATCCAGTTGCGCTGCATGGTCTTAACCTGTTCAGGCCAGCCATCTAAGGTATCGATATCGTTTAACAATTCTTCTGCATAGGCAGTGATCTTAATAAACCACTGTGGAATTTCTTTTTGTTCCACAGGGGTATCACAGCGCCAGCAGCAACCGTCTTGAACTTGCTCGTTCGCCAGTACGGTTTCATCGTTTGGACACCAGTTGACTGAAGCTGTCTTTTTATAGACTAGGCCCTTCTCGTACAACTTAGTGAAGAACCATTGTTCCCAGCGATAATATTCAGGGGTACAAGTGGCGATTTCACGGCTCCAATCGTAACCAAAACCCAGCAATTTCAGCTGGTTCTTCATGTATTCTATGTTTTCATAGGTCCATGGCGCAGGCGCAGTCTTGTTGTTAATCGCGGCATTTTCTGCGGGCAAACCAAAGGAGTCCCAACCAATAGGCTGGAGCACGTTTTTGCCTTGAAGACGTTGAAAGCGTGCAACTACGTCACCTATGGTATAGTTGCGTACGTGTCCCATGTGGAGTCTGCCAGAAGGGTACGGAAACATCGAAAGGCAATAAAACTTTTCTTTGTTTGCGTCTTCAGTGACTTCGAAGGTTTTGTTGTCATGCCAGTGCTTTTGCACTAAGGCTTCAATTTCTGAGGGATTATATTGCTCTTGCATCACTCTATTTCCGGCAGTGCCGCCTATTATTGGATCTAACGCCATATCAGCGCGAGTAAGATCTGCATAGAATAAACTAGAAGCGATGCATTAAAAAGGTTCGTATGAAGGAGTATTGGTTATGAATGATAGAAGTAACGCGTTACTAGGACTGTATCAAGCCTTAATTACCGAAGTGAAATCTCAATTTTCAGAAGATAACACTATGACTGTAAAGAACTTATTAAATTCTGTCACTCAAGGTAAGGAGTATTTACGTCTTAAAGAACAGGCAGGGGAAGATGAACTCGCTTTAGTCGAACAATTCTTAAAGCGTGATATTACGAGTTTTCTCCGTGAGCAGAACGCGGATAGTTTGAGTCATAGCCCAACCGTGATTACTTTAGAGAATACGCTTTGGCATTGGCTCAGTGAAATCACCGACCGCAGCCAAGTCGAATGGCATGAGTTAACGCAAGATTTTAAGCACCAAGGCTACTACAAGAGTGGTGACATAGTGAATCAGGGCATCATGGTGTGCACTAACTGTGGCAATGAAATGAGTATTGAATTTCCAAGTCCCATCCCAGATTGTCCAGAGTGTGATCATGAAGAATTTACCCGCGAGCCGCTAACGCCTTAATCAAGGTGATGATGTTATGCAGCTAAAACGACGCCTCTGCGTCGTTTTTTTTGAGTTCTATTAGACTAGACCTAAATTGCTCATATCTGCATTAATTAGGCTGTATCAACTGTTGGTACGAGAGTAGTTGAGGATTTGACCGCCAAAGGGCGCTAATAAAAATTCAGTGTGAATGGGTCTATGTTGTGTATGTTCGTAACCTAAGGTCACCATACGTTTACTGAATTTTGCATGATTACCACGGCCTGGATCGACTAAGACTACATCACAAATTGGTTTAGCATGCTGCTCAATAAATTGTGATAAGAGATCGGCATGTTCTTGTTCGTACAAGAGATCGCTGCCGATAATGAGATCAAATAAACCTAAATTAGTTTGTGCATCTGCCCACCCAGTTCGAACAAATGGAATCGCACGACCATGATTTAAATCGACATTCTGCTTAAGGAAATTCTCTGACTCGGGGTGATAGTCGGTTGCTGTGATGTCGGCATGTCTGTGGTTTAGCACTAGACTTGCCAGCCCTATACCGCAGCCAACTTCAAGAATGCGTTTATTATCAATTTGATAATCGGCCATATGATGGGATAGCACTTGGCTAGACGGCCAAACTATGCCAAATAATGGCCAAGTTGCGGAGGAAATACCGAGCTTTTCAGCTTCGCCATCTAGGTCTTCAAATTCTTGGTTATTTCTTAGGGTTCTGACATGAATGTCGAGATCCCCAAATTCGTGGGTTTGGTAGCGCACGCGAAGCTGTGCCATAGAGTTGCCTTGACTGTGTACCTTGGTTAAGGAACGAGGTAATGGTACCAATCATATTGGCTATGCAGACACAGTCACTGTGATTGGTATAAGGCCACGTCTAATCGTTCACCTTAACGTGGAACGCGCAATCAGCCTAATGTATTCGCAGACAATTGCGGGATAACACAGGTTAACTGAGTGTCAGCCTAACAACCTTGGGTGTTGATATCATATTGCGGCGCAGTGCTGGCATCGCTGGCTTGGGTGTAGCGGAAATAGCATTGATCGTCATCCACTAAGGTATTGTTGTTAAGATCGTAACCTATGTAAGTGATATCAACGCCTTGATATTGAATGATGAGCTTATCATCTGAGGTGATCCATTTTTCCACATCAGTATTATCGAGGTAACCCCATTTTAATCGTGTATCTGGCGTGCCATCACCATTGAGGTCGATATCAATAATATCATCGCGCCCAGCTACCGCTTGGCTCAGTAGGCTAGGCATTTGGGTTTTTGAGTAGGCCAGTGTGTTGGCGGTTTTTACGCTGGCCTGTAATTGGCTTAAGGTTTGTACCCGAGCCTCTTTACTCAAACCGATAAATTTAGGCGCGGCAATCACAGCCAAGATCCCAAGCACAATAATCACCACGACAAGTTCAATTAAGGTAAAACCTGCCACATCTTGTTTATTGACTTGGTAATGCATGACCTAAATCCTATTGCGCTTTAAAACGTCGGGCAAGACCGAGTAGAACGATTAAACCACAGAGTATCAGTAGGGGCATTTGGCCTAATTTTGCAAACCAAGTTTGTCCTGTGACTAATGGAATAGTTGCACTTAGCACGCCTATTTCAAACTGTGGTAATGACGCTGTGATATTGCCATGCTCATCGACTATGGCTGTCACGCCATTGTTGGTTGCGCGTAATAGAGGCCGACCCAATTCAACCGCGCGCATTTGAGCGATTTCCATATGCTGTAATGGCCCATTTGAGCTACCAAACCATGCATCGTTAGAGACAGTTAATAGTATATCTGTCCCTTGATTAACGTTGTCGCGCAACTGTTCGGGAAAGGCTATTTCATAACAAATTGCTGGCGCGATTTTATGGCCTAGGGCGCTGAGGTTCGGCTGTTGATATTCGCCTCGTGTAAAGGACGACATGGGCAAATTAAAGAAAGGTGCTATCGGGCGCAGCAGCGCTTCAAAGGGGACAAATTCGCCAATTGGCAACAGATGGTGTTTCTTAAATTGATTGCTACCATCGCCCTCATAGTCAGGGCCTGCTTGTTGTTTCTGATTATGATTACCAAGCACAATCAATGAATTATAGAACTCATTGTTTTGATGGCTAATAATGCCAGTGATAATTGAGGTATGGTTTAGATTGGCGACTTTATTGGCGTTATCTAAAAAATCCTGCACCATAGATTCTGGCGCTGGAATTGCCGCTTCTGGCCAAATAATGATATCGGCATCCAGATGTTCGCGGGATAAATCCATGTATTTTAACAGTGTCGGCCACAGGGCATCGGGTTCCCACTTCATGCTTTGGGGAATATTGCCTTGTACCAGTGCCACTTTAACATTTTCACCCGTAGGATGAATGTCCCAAAGTTTAGGCGCAGCCCACACGGCCAGAATACTGAGCGGCAATAAAAGCAGTAAGCTCTTATAACGCTTAGTAAAAAAAAGCGCTAATGCACCAGCGAACATGGCCAATACAAAACTTATTCCCAGTGTGCCTATGATACTGGCAAGGGGTTTTAGCGGCCCTTGAGTTTGCGAGTAACCCGCCCATAACCAAGGGAAGCCTGTCATTACCCAGCCACGAGCCCATTCGGTCAAGGTCCATAACGCGGGGAATAGGGCGAGATTACGCCAAAGACCAAATCGAGTTTTACCATCATGGCTCAGCGTTTTAGTTAACCAAACCAGCGCTAAACCAGTTAGAGCGGGATACAAGGCTAAATACAAGGCTAACAAGGCCATTAACCCAACGGAGGCAATGAGCGGCATACCACCAAAGGTATCCATGCTCACGTGAACCCAGCTGATCCCTACGGAAAAACAGCCAAATCCAAAGCTTAACCAATAGTAAAAGCTTGCCTTAGCGCTCAGCGTTCGGCTGTGCCAGAGGGCAATAGCCATGGCAAACGGATAGATTATCCAAATGGAATAGGGCGCAAATGAAAGCGCCGTACTGGCGCCAAGGGCAAATGCCAGTACGAGTCTCACAGCACTAGGTTGGGACTGTTGTTGGGCAAAAGCCCGAATTTTTTTTAGCACGAGTGATTATTCTACGTCTTCGCCAGTATTAGGATCGGGGAGTTTAACTCTGAGTTGGATTAAACGCCTAGTGTCAGCATTGATGACTTTAAATTCTATGCCTTCAATGATGATGCTCTCGTTACGTTCTGGCAGATGGCCAAAGGCGTGTGAGACTAAGCCACCGACGGTATCAAACTCTTCATCGCTGAATTCAGTGTTGAATTCTTCGTTGAAATCTTCGATTGGCGTCAAAGCTTTAACCATATAAACCGTGTTGCCGACTTTGCGGATCTCGGTTTCTTCAGTGCTATCGTGGTCGAATTCGTCTTCAATCTCGCCGACAATTTCTTCAAGAATATCTTCGATAGTCACAAGACCCGATACGCCGCCGTACTCATCAACCACAATCGCCATATGGTAACGTTGAGAGCGGAATTCTTTTAGCAGAACATCGACGCGTTTGCTTTCGGGCACAACCACGGCGGGACGGATCACGCGATCCAGTGAGAAGGGCTCATCACTGTTGGAGAAACCGTAAGGGATCAAATCTTTGGCAAGCAATATGCCTTCGATATGGTCTTTATCTTCGTTAACGACGGGGAAGCGCGAGTGACCTGAACCAATCACAGTCGCAAGTAACTCTTCGACCGAATTGTCTATCTGGAGGGCGACAATTTGAGCTCTTGGGATCATGATATCCCGAACACGCATATCAGAAACGTCTAATACACCTTTTATCATCTCGCGGGTATCTTGGGTGATCAAATCGCGCTGCTCGGCACCATCAATCACATCGACTAGATCTTCGCGATTTTGAGGTTCGCCCTGAAATAGCTGACTTACTCTATCAAACCAACCTTTCTTGTGGGCGTTCGTACTAGGGGGGATATCGTCACTCATAGTTTTCTCATTAGCTTTTGATAGGGATTATCTTAGCTAATTATTGTTCCTTATATGGGTCAGTAAAACCTAAGCTTTCAATGAGTTGAGTCTCTAATGACTCCATCTCTTCGGCTTCTTCATCGTCGATGTGATCATACCCTAGCAGATGCAAGCAACCATGTACAACCATGTGTGCCCAGTGCGCTTCTAGTGGTTTTTGTTGTTCACGGGCTTCATTTTCAACGACTGCCGCGCAAATGACAAGATCTCCGAGTAAAGGAAGTTCAATTTCTGGTGGTGCTTCAAAGGGAAATGACAGTACATTGGTCGGTTTGTCTTTACCGCGATAGGTATTGTTGAGCATTTGGCTCTCGCGGCTATCGACGATACGTATGGTTAATTCAGCTTCATCCATGCTATTACCAATTGCGGTAGTGACCCAAAGGGCGAATTGTTCGTCCGTTGGTAGCCACTCACTGGTGCTGGCATGTTGAATATCTAAGGCTAACTCAAGACTCATGTGTTTCGGCTTCCTGCTGTTGCTTTTGGTGCTGGCTTTCTTTTTTGGCTTTTAAGGTTTGCTCTTTTAACTCGAAGGCTTCATAGGCTTCAACGATACGGGCAACCACAGGATGGCGCACTACATCTTGGGAGACAAAAAAGTTAAAGCTGATTTCTTCGACTTGGCTTAACACTTCAATCGCGTGACGTAGCCCTGACTTTTGATGTTTAGGTAAGTCGGTTTGAGTGATGTCGCCGGTGATCACCGCACGGGAATTGAAACCGATACGGGTAAGGAACATCTTCATCTGCTCGATTGTGGTGTTTTGGCTTTCATCGAGAATAATAAAGGCATCGTTCAGGGTACGACCGCGCATATAGGCAAGCGGCGCCACTTCTATTACATTTTTCTCGATTAAGCGTTCCACTTTTTCAAAGCCAAGCATTTCGAACAGGGCATCGTAGAGGGGGCGTAGATAAGGGTCGACCTTTTGACTTAAGTCACCGGGTAAGAAACCGAGTTTTTCACCCGCTTCCACTGCAGGGCGAGTCAGCAGAATGCGGCGCACTTCTTGGCGCTCTAACGCATCTACTGCCGCTGCTACGGCAAGGTAGGTTTTGCCCGTTCCTGCAGGGCCGATACCGAAGGTAATATCGTGACGCGTAATATTGGCTACATACAAGCTTTGATTCGGATTGCGTGGCTTAATGACACCGCGGCGGGTTTTGATATTAATACCGCTGTCGTCGTTAGCGTCTGCTTGCTCTAGGGCAATGGCCGCTTGAATAGCGATATGGACTTGCTCAGGCTCAAGATCGGGCGTGCTGCCTTTAACCGTTTGGGTCTCGATGTAGAGTTCTTTGAGTAAGTTGTTGGCGCTTAAACAATTGCGTGGCAGTCCGGTGATCTGGAAATGATTGTTCTTACGGACGATTTCAACGCCAACGCGACGTTCTATCTGCTTGATATTGTCATCGAATGGACCGCACAGTGAAGCCAAACGGCGTGTTTCTGCGGGTTCGAGATACAGATTCATGGTAGTTAATTTACTGGACAAATAGCACTCCCAATAGCGAATAAGAAAGCAGGGTACGAGGTTGGTTAACCATCGCAAGATAATTTTAGTTTACGAGCCATAGCCGATAATTGCTAACGGAAAATAACAATTGCCTCGGTAGACTTAAACAAAAGTGCGTGAAAGCAAAAGGGCGACTAAGTCGCCCTTCTTTATATAGGTATTTTTTAAGTTAAGCCGATTTAGCGCTTATGGCTTAAATTGAGTCACACCCAGTTCATCATCTTGCTTGCGCTTGGCCAGAATTTCAGCAGGACGCAGGCTACGACGTAGATCCATTTCATCTTCGCCGCGGATAAAGACACCGCGCAGTGAGTTAGTGTAAACGTCGACAATTTCGACATCCACGAAAGTACCAATGTGTTTTGGTTGACCTTCGAAGTTCACCACTCGGTTGTTCTCAGTACGGCCGCGCAGTTCCATAGGATTTTTCACCGATGGCCCTTCAACCAGAATACGTTGCACTGTGCCCATCATGTGGCGGCTGTAGCGCATGGCTTGCTGGGTGATGCGGTCTTGCAGAATCGCCAGACGTTGTTTTTTCTCTTCCATATCGACGTTATCGGGTAAATCCGCCGCTGGCGTGCCCGGACGTGCGCTATAGATAAAGCTGAAGCTGTGGTCGAAACCTATGTCTTCAATCAACTTCATGGTATCGGCAAAGTCTTCTTTGGTTTCGCCAGGGAAGCCAATGATAAAGTCCGAGCTGATTTGAATCCCTTCACGGGCTTTACGCAGGCGGCGGATGATTGACTTATATTCAATCGCCATATGGCCGCGTTTCATCGCCGTGAGAATACGGTCAGAACCCGATTGCACTGGCAAGTGCAAGAAGCTTACAAGCTCAGGGGTATCTTCGTAAACGTCGATGATATCTTGTGTAAATTCAATCGGATGACTGGTCGTGAAGCGGATACGGTCGATACCGTCGATGGCTGCCACGAAACGCAGTAATTCCGCAAAAGTACAAATTGCGCCATCGTGAGTTGCGCCGCGATAGGCATTCACGTTTTGGCCGAGCAAGTTTACTTCGCGCACACCTTGCTCTGCCAATTGGGCGATTTCAAGGATAATATCGTCCGATGGACGGCTGACTTCTTCGCCGCGAGTATAAGGTACAACACAGAACGAGCAGTATTTGCTGCAACCTTCCATGATAGACACAAACGCGGTTGGGCCTTCGGCGCGTGGCTCTGGCAGACGGTCGAATTTTTCGATTTCAGGGAAGCTGATATCGATAACCGCTTTATCACCACGGCGCACTTGCTCGATCATCTCGGGCAGACGATGCAAGGTTTGTGGTCCGAAAATAATGTCGACACACTGGGCTCTGTCTTTAATGGCTTTGCCTTCTTGTGAGGCAACGCAGCCGCCCACGCCAATAATCAAATTAGGATTTTTATCTTTAAGCGTCTTCCAGCGTCCTAGCTGATGGAACACTTTTTCTTGCGCTTTTTCGCGGATAGAACAAGTGTTGAGCAGGAGAATATCTGCCTCAGACGCTTCTTCAGTCAAGGTATAACCTTGGTATTCGCCTAACAGATCAGCCATCTTGGATGAGTCATACTCATTCATTTGACAGCCCCAAGTCTTGATATGGAGTTTCTTACTCATCAGTTGTGTCGCCCTAAGATGACCAATAAAAATAGCGCGACATTTTACCTGCTGTTACGGCTGCTGACCAGCTTTGTCCACACTTTTAGCTGTTGGCTTTTGCCAAGGGCGATACCCTCACAAATGCTAGGTTTTTATTGTTCGGCTGCATTTGGGCAAGATTAATATTGTTAACATGCTGAGCTTTCGTTATTTCCAGCAAACTATTCGGGCTTGAATGCCTATGTCTTCACGGATTTCGAATCGAAATGCGCTCAACATTTCCGTGGTATCTTGATATAAGGCATAATCGAGCGGGTTTGTGAAAAGTCGCTTGAGCAGAAATACAGAAGGGCTTAAAGGTGCTAACTAAGGTCGTAACTAAGGTGGTAAGTAGGATGAGCCAGATTGAAGATACACATGCACAGATGATATCCGACACCACAGATTCTAACGTGACTCATGCTGACGTTACTCATGCTGAAGGCACTCATGCTGAAAGTACTGAGTTCGACGTCATTCTTGTCGGCGGCGGCATGGTTGGTGCGGCGACGGCAATTGGATTAGCCCAACAGGGTTTGCAAGTGGCGGTGATTGAATCTTTTGCGCCAGAGGCTTATCAAGCCGAACAGCCATTAGATGTGCGAGTCTCGGCCATCAGTGTGGCTTCTGAAACGCTGCTTGAACGTCTTGGCGCCTTGGACTCATTGCTCAAGATGCGTAATGTGCCTTATTTGGGCTTAGAAACTTGGGAGCTCGATGGCTGCATCACCCAATTCCACAGTTCGCAAATTGGTGCCAGCCATTTAGGTCATATAGTCGAAAACCGTTTAATCCAACTTGCCCTGTGGCAACAGATGACACAATTAGCTGGCATCACCTTATATTGTCCCGATAAAGTGGTGGCATTTGCCCGCGATAGCGACGGTGTGAGCGTGCACTTACAGTCAAATAGTAAACTGACCGCTAAGTTGTTGGTTGGCGCCGATGGTGCTCACTCGCAGGTACGTCAATGGGCGGGAATTGGCATTTCGGGTTGGGATTACGCTCAATCGGCCATGTTGATTAATATCAACACCGCACAGGGGCAACAGGATGTGACTTGGCAGCAGTTTACGCCCAAAGGACCGCGTTCATTATTACCTTTACCAGGCAATAACGCTTCGCTGGTGTGGTACGACGATGCCAATCGAATTAAGCAGTTAATGCAGCTTAATAATAAACAGCTTGCAGATCAGATAAGAGTGCATTTTCCAGCGCGTTTGGACGCTGATTTTACCGTTGAGAATAAAGGCAGTTTTGGCCTCACTCGTCGCCATGCCCAGAGTTACTATCGCCATAATGTGGTGATTTTAGGCGATGCCGCTCACACTATTAATCCCCTCGCAGGCCAAGGGGTGAACCTTGGGTTTAAGGATGTCGAAGCGTTTTTAGCGGTTATCAAGGATGCATTAGCCCAAGATAATATCTGGTGGTCGAATGAAGTGCTTGCCCAATATCAGCGCAAACGTTATCGCGATAATCAATTGATGATGACGGCGATGGATTTGTTTTACGCCGGTTTTAGCAACGATATTCTGCCGCTAAAGCTGCTGCGTAATGGCGCGTTAAAGTTGGCAAACATCAATTCCCCGCTCAAAAAGACTGTCCTTAAATATGCTATGGGACTTAATTAACGCTTTGTTGTTCTGTGTTCTGACCTTATGTTCTGCTCCTGTCCGATGACGTGGCATTTGTTGACTTGGGGTTTGAGTGCTAAAATGCCGCGTTTTTAGCAGGTATGGTCAGTTCAGTCGGCACTTTGCGCGGCTGTCATCGACGAAATAACGATATTGAGTGTCATGAGCGAAATAAAATTAATAGTTGGTCTGGCTAATCCAGGTGCTGAATATGCACACACTCGCCATAATGCGGGGGCTTGGTACGTACTTGAGTTAGCGAGAATTTGCGGCGTGACTTTAGTGGCCGATAGTAAGTATTTTGGTTTGACCGCCAGAGCCGTATTGCACGGTAAAGATGTCCGCTTATTGATCCCGACGACTTATATGAATTTAAGCGGTAAAGCGGTTGGCACTTTGGCGAATTTTTTTCGCATCACGCCGGAAGAGATTCTGGTCGCTCACGATGAACTCGATCTGCCGCCCGGTGTGGCTAAGTTTAAGCTCGGTGGCGGTCATGGCGGCCACAATGGTCTGAAAGATATTATTGCTAAACTGGCTAACGATAAAAACTTCTACCGTTTACGCTTAGGTATCGGTCATCCCGGTGATAAAAATCAAGTGAGTGGGTACGTACTGGGAAAAGCACCTGCTAAAGAGCAAGAGCTTATCGAGGCGGCGATAGATGAAGCCGTGCGTTCTACCGAAATTTTGTTTAAACAAGACATGGTGAAAGCCATGAACAGATTACACTCCTTTAAAGCGGAGTAGGTTTTGCCTTTGGCGAGACTCAAGTGTTAAGTGATTCAAGTGATTTAATTATTCAGTAATGTGCTGCCATAGGGCAGGACGACTAAACCTCGCTGATGAGTGTGACTTGTCAGCCAATAATCGAGAGAAAGGTAAGCATATGGGTTTTAAATGCGGCATTGTTGGTCTTCCTAACGTAGGTAAATCAACGCTTTTTAATGCGTTAACTAAGGCTGGCATCGAAGCGGCTAACTTCCCGTTTTGTACCATTGAACCTAACACTGGTGTTGTACCTGTGCCGGATCCACGTCTGGATGCGTTAGCTGCGATTGTGAATCCACAACGTGTGTTACCTACCACCATGGAATTCGTGGATATTGCGGGTCTTGTGGCTGGCGCATCTAAAGGTGAAGGCTTAGGTAACAAGTTCCTCGCTAACATCCGTGAAACCGATGCGATTGGTCATGTCGTACGTTGTTTTGATGATGACAACATTGTTCACGTTGCTAACAAGGTTGACCCTGCTGGCGATATCGAAGTCATCAACACTGAATTAGCGTTAGCTGACTTAGACAGTTTAGAGCGTGCGGTTCAGCGTCAGCAGAAACGTGCTAAAGGTGGTGATAAAGACGCTAAGTTTGAAGTGGAAGTATTAGAAAAAATGCGCCCCATTTTAGACGAAGCTAAAATGTTGCGTTCAATGGATTTATCGAAAGAAGAGCTGGAAGCGGTGGCTTACCTGAACTTCTTAACCTTAAAACCGACCATGTATATTGCTAACGTTGCGGAAGATGGTTTTGAAAATAACCCGCACTTAGATGCCGTTCGCGCCATTGCTGCCACTGAAAACGCTATCGTTGTTGCCGTATGTGCGGCGATTGAATCTGAACTGGCCGAGATGGAAATCGAGGAGCGCGATGAGTTTATGGCGGATCTGGGTATCGAAGAACCAGGTTTAGATCGTGTGATCCGCGCAGGTTATGAATTACTGAATCTGCAAACCTATTTCACCGCAGGCGTGAAAGAAGTGCGTGCTTGGACTGTGCCAGTGGGTGCGAGTGCTCCGCAAGCGGCGGGCGTTATCCATACCGATTTTGAACGCGGTTTTATCCGTGCCCAAGTGATGGCATTTGATGACTTTATTGCCCACAAAGGTGAAGCTGGCGCGAAAGAAGCCGGTAAGTTACGCGTGGAAGGTAAAACCTATATTGTTAAAGATGGCGATGTGATGCATTTCCTGTTTAACGTATAGCAAAGCTTATTCACGCTGTAAGTCTCGATAAATTAAGCTAAGTATGAGCAACAAGGTGTTATTTAGCACATCTGTTGCTCAGTTTGGTGAAGTAATAGCCGAACAGCTTAACCTAAGGGAAATAGCGAAAAAAAGCTGTTGACCTAGATACCTCGAATAAGCATAATACGCCCCGTTCCTCGCTGAGAGGTGCGCGTAATATCGATGTGGCAATGTAGCTCAGCTGGTTAGAGCACAGCACTCATAATGCTGGGGTCGCAGGTTCAAGTCCCGCCATTGCTACCATTTTATTTAAGATAAATTTCTTATATAAAATGAATCACGATTTACTCTAGCATTGATTGCTAGCATCTCTTCACGATGTAAACATGAAGCTGTGCGGGAATGGTGAAATTGGTAGACACGCCAGATTTAGGTTCTGGTGCCGCAAGGTGTGAGAGTTCAAGTCTCTCTTCCCGTACCATTTTTTAGATATATGAATTTAGAAACATCGGCGATAGCGGATGTTTGAAACAGAGTTAGTTGGGGTATCGCCAAGTGGTAAGGCACCGGGTTTTGATCTCGGCATTCCAAGGTTCGAATCCTTGTACCCCAGCCATTTTTTCTCAGTTTCCAAGTTGATTGGGGTATCGCCAAGTGGTAAGGCACCGGGTTTTGATCTCGGCATTCCAAGGTTCGAATCCTTGTACCCCAGCCATTGGCAATGTAGCTCAGCTGGTTAGAGCACAGCACTCATAATGCTGGGGTCGCAGGTTCAAGTCCCGCCATTGCTACCATATTTAACTCTGTTAAAGTGATTTATCAGAGAAAAATCCAAAAATGTTGAATAGACAATTTTGGTACATTTTGATGCGGGAATGGTGAAATTGGTAGACACGCCAGATTTAGGTTCTGGTGCCGCGAGGTGTGAGAGTTCAAGTCTCTCTTCCCGTACCATCAAAATGCAATCTTCGATAGAAGATTAAACACAGTTTATTGGGGTATCGCCAAGTGGTAAGGCACCGGGTTTTGATCTCGGCATCCCAAGGTTCGAATCCTTGTACCCCAGCCAAAAAGTTAAAAAGCCTGTCTTCGGACAGGCTTTTTGCTTTTTAACTTTTAACTATTTTCAGCTTAGCGTTATTTTGCTTTCAGTTTCCCTTCAATATTAGCCCTTCCAGCCTTTCCCTTGTCTCTATAATTCCCGTTGGTTGTGGCAATTCAGCTATTTTCAAAGTTAATCCACAGTGCCATTTGAGCTGGCACTGTGGTGATCCGTTTTATTGCTTTTTGACTTCAGGAGTAACAGGTGGCGATTTTATTTCTGCTGGAGCCGCTGGAACGGCGACTTTTGCAGCCGCTTCAGTGATATTGATTGGCATTGCAGCATTCTTAATGACGGCATTCTCTGTGACCGCACTATCAATAACGGCACCTTGGGCCGCTTTAACATCACCTGTTGCAACGGCTTTGACAGCATCAGGTATTGCTAATTGTTGCTGTACTTGATTTGCGCCCGCTTCTAAGGCTTTTTGTTGTAACTTCTGTGGATCGGTATAGTCGGCTAATTCCTTCGGCCAACTTGGGACCCGTTTTTCTACCTGATTACTGAATTGCTCAGAAATCACTAAGGGTGCACCGCCTTTCATCAGCATGACTGCCATTTGGTTGGTATCTGAGTTCCAAACAAGACCCGCTTTTTCGGCCATTTCGGGGACAGGGGTGTAAGTTGACACTAAGTAGATGAGTGGACCTTCCTGTTGGATCTTGTCGGCCGTTTTGAGCAGGGATAGGGTGGTATCGTAATTTTTACCCAGCAATTCCTGCATACGGTTTTTGATGAGCGGTTGTTCGAATAATCCGACATCGTTCGGATCTAAACCGACAAGGGGTTTAAGCAAGGCCCACATGAGCTGGCCTTGAGGTGACATTAATAATAGTGGTGCAACGCAGGCGTTGAGCATTAATGCGAGCCACACAATATGCAGGCAGCGCATTTTTTTGAGCAGAGATGTACTCAAGATGATATTTCCTTGGAAGTACCAGCAAGTCGCCGGCGGCGGATTGTAGCTGATTGGCATAAGGTAAACGAGAGGGTGGCAAAGTAAATTTTAAGCAAAAAAATTAGCCCAAATGTTGAATTTTATCCTTATGAATTTTATAGGTATTTACAGGTGATACAATAGATTATTTGCTGCTAATTTAATCGAAGGTAATGGTTTTTGAGTGCTAAAAACAGATTTACCCCTAAGTGCTTTATTTTTAGCACTTATTTTTCTTCTTACTTTTTAACTTCTTTTTCAGTATTGAATATGTAAAGTTTGTAAACTTTGTTCTGTTTGATAATAGATCTCATTTAATCTCGGCGCATTAAATTAGTTTAATGCAGCTCATTTCTATCTTTAGCTGCATAGGGAAAGCAGACTCTGGAGGTATTTCTCTTTGGTTTGTTTTTGAGAGTGCATCATTGAAATTAAGAGTCAGTAAGTCATCTTTGTCCTTTGCCCGCATTATTCATGTTTATGTGTCTATGGCTTTATTATTGCTGATGCTGTTTTTTGCGGTGACAGGTATAACGTTAAATCATCCTAATTGGTTTTCTCAAGCTGATCAGGAACCTAAGCGGGAACAAGTGCCAATCCCAGCCTATTTGTTACCCGTTAATGCCCAAGACTCACAATGGCGTCTGGCTGCGGGTCATTGGTTGAAAAGTGAATGGGCTATGGATATGGCGAGTGCCGATATCGATGAAGATGAAATTAGTTTAGTCAGCAAAGGACCTGGTACTTATCGGAGTCTGACATTGGACTTACTCGACGGGCAAGCCTATGTCGAAACCTTAGATTACGGTGTCGTTGCCGTAGTGAATGATTTGCATAAGGGCCGTAACACAGGCACAGCTTGGGCTTGGATACTCGATCTCAGCGCTGTGCTTATCATTTTATTTTCGCTCACTGGGGCTTATTTGTTGCTGCCTCAAACCAAGCGCCTCAAAAAGTCATTGTTATACATGGTACTCGTCAGCAGTAGTTGCGGGCTTGTGTATGTTTATTTTGTTCCATAAGGAGTGTAGGCCGAGTATGCGTCATCTTATTCGCACCATTACGGTGAGTGCTTTGTTTGTCAGTTCTGTGGCGTTTGCGACGCCTAAAATGACAGTCGATTTAACTTTGCCTGAAATTACCGAAGGGCAATATCACAGACCTTATGTGGCCGTATGGGTTGAGGATGCCAAGGGGCAAACGGTTAAAACCTTAAGCCTTTGGGTATGGGATGAAGGCCATAAATGGTTGAAAGATATCCGTCGTTGGTGGCGTAAAGCCGGACGCGAAGATATGAGCTTTGTTGACGGTATTGCATCTGCGACACGTCCCGCGGGTCATTACAAAATCGATTGGGATTTAAAAGATGAGGCGGGAAAAGTGCTTGAACCTGCCACTTACACTGTATTTATTGAAGTGGTGCGTGAACACGGTGGTCGCGATCTTGTACGACAAAATATCGATTTAGCTGCAGGAGATTTCTCTGTGCAGTTGCCCGCCACGACAGAAACTGGCGTTATCGACATACGCTTAAGCGGCATGGCTCATTGAGTCAATCCATTAAATATTTAGCCCGTATATTAATCGTTAAACTTAAGGAAAAGGCATGAAATTACGTCTTATTACATTACTTGGCACACTTTGTATTAGCCCATTGGCAAGTAGCCACGACAGATGGATTTTACCTAGCCACTTCAACGTTTCGGCTGAAAGTGAAGAAATTGTGTGGATTACTTCAGATGTGTCTGCCAGCAATCAAGTGTTTATGATGGATAAACCTTTTAGTGCCAGTGATGTGCGTGTGTTACAGCCAAATGGAAAACCAACGTCTCCAAGCTCAAGTTACACGGGCGGACGTAAGTCGGTGTTTGATGTGCAACTGATGCAAGATGGCACTTATAAGTTTGAAAAAGAAGTTTCACCTCGTTATTTTTCTCAGTATAAAGTTAAAGGAAAAGAAGGGGTTGTACGCAGCCGTATGGATAAAAAAGCCACAACTGCTGCTATGCCAAAGGGAGCCTATGAACTTGAAAGTTCTTTAAATGTGTCGCGGGTTGAAACCTATGTCACACGTAATAAGCCAACTGAGGAAGTGTTAAAGCCTAAGGGGGAATATTTAGAACTAGTGCCTGTGACTCATCCTGCAGATATTGTTGAGAACGAAGCTGCTACCCTGCAATTTGTTTTCGATGGTAAGCCCGTTGAAGGCGTTAAAGTCGCCATTATGAAAGACGGTAGCTTATATCGTAACAAACCAGAGGAAATCGAATTTACCTCAGATAAAGACGGTAAAGTTTCAATGATCTTACCTTCAGCAGGACGTTATCTCTTACATGCGGCAATTGAGCGCCCTAATTCAGATCAATCCCTTGCTGATAAAACAGTTAGCGAAATCTTTTTGACCTTTGAGGCTGGGCTTGAATAAATGAGTTAACCTCTAATTTGAGGTTTTTGCTTTGAGTCTTTATGCCCACGGTCTAAATGGCGAGTGGGCATTTTTGTATTCATTTCGTACTAAAACGTGTGCGAAATTTCCTTAGGTATACAGATTTGAATTTGATTACTGGTAACTCTGCTTAAGGTTGGGTAAGCTGCGTCAATGCATTGTTCTTGGTGCATCAAAAGCGCATAACGATTAGAATAGTGCAATTCCACCCTCATTTGACTGTGTTGACCTTAGCGTTGGCACGGGTTGCTTTTGTTTTAAAGGAGACGAAAGAAGTTATGACTAAGGTTCCTATGACAGTTGTCGGTGCAGAGCAGCTGCGTAAAGAGTTAGATATTCTCAAGTTTGACCGTCGCCCTAAAATCACTGAAGCAATTGCTTCAGCGAGAGAGTTAGGCGACTTGAAAGAAAACGCGGAATACCATGCGGCTCGTGAGGAACAAGGTATTTGTGAAGCACGTATCCGTGATATTGAGGGTAAGTTATCTAACGCGCAAATTATCGACGTCACTAAGATGGTGAATAACGGTCGTATCATTTTTGGCGCCACTGTGACTATTTTAAATCTCGATACCGATGTTGAAGTGACTTATCGCATAGTCGGCGATGACGAAGCGAATATTAAAGAAAACCTGATTTCAGTGAATTCACCAATAGCCCGCGGTTTAGTCGGCAAAAATGAAGGTGATGAAGTGTCTATTACTACGCCAGGTGGTATGACAGATTACGAAATCATCTCAGTACAGTATTTATAATCTGCTTATAATACTTTGCTTATAGTGTTGTGAGCGTGGCTCATGCGATATCACTAAAACCGTCCTAGGGCGGTTTTTTGTTATCCGCGAATTAAGTTTGTTTACGGCTTGAGTTTAGGGCTTTAGCCAAGGATATCGATCGCGCTTCAGCGTTGAATTCGGGGTAAGATGGACAAAGTTTAATTTGTCTCTTTGTAGGTTTTTACCTAAGCTGCCATCCTAGCAAAATCAATATTAGCGAAATGTGTATGTTGTTTTTTTGCGCGAGTTTCACTTTATGGACCCACAGTTAAGCATCAAAAGCTAACAATGAATAGGTTCATCTTTAGTTTGATAATGTTTTATAAGAGGGCACGCTTTGGTCAAACATTGGCGTACAGGATTGATGTTAGTTTGCGTGGCGATCATGTTGATTGCACACTCGGCTAGCTATGCGCCAAAACCCTCAGTACAGCGCAGTGATGCAACTCGCCATTATGCTCAGATGCATACTGTGAGTCTTGATAGCTCGACTCCCTATGCAAAGCTAAGCGCTGAGCCTCAAAGCTTGCCCGATGCCGATGTTATCGCCCAATCTAATGCACAGTCTGATGCGCAAACCGTTGAAAGCTGCGGCTCACCGAATAGTCATGATACCGATCTAGTCAGTGCAGACTCAGAATCACAGCCAGCACCTTGTCCGAGCTCTGACTATCTAAGTCATTCTGATGACTTAGATTTTGCCCCGATAAATTCGCCGCGATTTATCAGTCTTGCCCAGCACAATGTGCGTGAGGTCAAGCCAGTATATGTACTCGCTGTAGACTTTACTGCCGAACCGACATCCAATGTCGTTGAACCCACCGATCTTGATATCACATCAGATTGGACGCTTTCTGCTGTTTCTTCCCCCGCCCGAATTTCGGGTTGGAAAGTCTCAAATCTTCAATATCGATTTAGCCAACAAGCCGCTTAGCTCGCCTATTTAGGCATGACGTTGATAGGAGCCTACTCTTATCGATTTTTCATGCTGTTGCCTTTTTGTACTCACCGAAACTTTTATAGCTGCTTAAGTAAGCAGTGATGATTTGAGCCTTACGAGCTTAGCCGCTGGTACTCAATTACGTGTTTCGGACTGATATCAATATGTTCGCTTAGCGATTTGATTCAAATGCTGAGCGTTAAATAGCGAGTTAATCCCATGGAAAGAAAACCCAATCAACGGCTGCTAAATCACTATTCAGCTTGGAAATACTTAGTTCTTATCGTCACTATTATCGTGATGCTATTCAGTGCCTTGCCGACATTTTACGGTGAGGATGCGGCGGTGCAGGTGGGCGCGAAGGCGGGTTTAACGCTCACACCTATTGCCCTTCGAGATAAGCTGCAAGCTGAAGGCGTGACGGTCAAACGTATCGACCAAAAAAATGGTGAAACCTTAATTGTCCTCGATGCGGATAACCAACAAACCTTAGTCAAAACTTTAGTGTCTTCTATGGTTGCAGAGCCAAAAGAATTGACTTTATCCCTTGCCAGTGCGGCGCCAAGTTGGTTACAAAACTTAGGCTTTCAGCCGATTAAACTCGGGCTCGACTTGCGCGGTGGCGTACAGTTCTTACTCGATGTTGATATTGATCCTGTTTATCAAACTCAGGCCGAGACGCTTGTTGATTCGCTACGTCAATTCATCCGTGAACAGAAAATTCGTGGTGCTAGCGTGCATTTGGACCAAAGTCATCAGTTAAACATGACGTTGCCTGATAATGATGCCCGTGCTGCTGTGCGTCAAATGATGAAAGAGTCCTATCCTAATTGGCAGCTATCCAATGCTGATGGCGCGGGTTTACTGATTAAGTTGAGCCAAGAAGAGCAAACGAAACTGCGTAATTTGACAGTGCAGCAAAACTTACAAGTGATGCGCAGCCGTATTGAAGAGCTCGGTATCACTGAAGCTTTAGTTCAGCGTCAAGGGGAGCATCGAATTCGGATTGAATTGCCTGGAGTACAAGATCCTGCCGCCGCCAAAAACGTTATCGGTGCTACGGCGAGTCTGGCTTTCTTCGAGGTTAAAGAGTCTGGCTCCGTTAATGCTATGGTACTCAACGATAAGTCTGGTAAGCCTATTTATGTGAGCCGCACACCAGTGCTGGGTGGCGATCATATTGTCGATGCGAGGGCGAGTTTAGGCGAGATGGGCATGGCGGAGGTGAACATTAACCTTGACCGTGTGGGCGGGCAGAAAATGTCTGAGTTTTCCCGTACCAATATCGGCAAACCTATGGCGACGTCTTACAGCGAATACAGCCGTGATGAGCAAGGTAAGGCAAAGCAAACACAAGAGATTATCAGTGTCGCGACGATTCAATCCCAACTTGGAGATCGTTTTCGCATTACGGGTGCAGGCTCCTATCAAGAAGCACAACAATTAGCTCTGTTACTGCGAGCGGGCTCTATGACGGCGCCAGTGACTATTGTTGAAGAGCGCACTATTGGCCCGACGCTGGGTGCTGAAAACATTGAAAACGGTTTTGCTGCCCTTGGTTTAGGGATGGGGATTACCTTGCTGTTTATGGCGCTTTGGTATCGCCGTCTCGGCTGGGTGGCGAATATAGCGCTGATCTCCAATATGGTGATCCTGTTTGGTTTACTGGCGCTTATCCCTGGCGCTGTGTTGACCTTACCTGGTATTGCGGGTTTGGTGTTAACAGTCGGTATGGCTGTCGATACCAACGTGCTGATTTTCGAGCGAATAAAAGATAAGTTAAAGGAAGGTCGCAGTTTTGCGCTGGCAATTGATACGGGGTTTGATAGCGCGTTTTCTACTATTTTTGACGCCAACTTCACCACTATGATTACCGCTGTGGTGCTTTACTCCATAGGTAATGGTCCAATCCAAGGTTTTGCCTTGACCTTAGGTCTAGGTCTATTGACCAGCATGTTTACCGGTATCTTTGCTTCAAGGGCCTTGATCAACTTAGTTTATGGACGTGATGCTAGCCGTCATGTGAAGGTATAATCATGAAAAATATTAATCTAACTAAATGGCGTTATGTTTCGAGTGCTATCTCAATTTTGTTAATGCTAGTGTCATTAACCATAATCGGCGTGAAAGGTTTTAACTGGGGCTTAGATTTTACTGGCGGTGTCGTCACCGAAGTGCAGATCGATAGAAAAATTACCAGCAGTGAATTGCAACCTTTACTCAACGCCGCTTATCAGCAAGAAGTGAGTGTAGTCTCCGCCAGTGAGCCGGGACGTTGGGTGTTGCGCTATTCCGATATAAAGAGTGCCGATACAGAGCAAGGTAATATCGATATTCAGCAGGTATTAGCGCCGCTTAACTCTGAAGTGCAAGTGCTTAACAGCAGTGTTGTAGGGCCGCAGATTGGTCAAGAATTGGCAGAGCAGGGCGGTTTGGCGCTGTTAGTCGCTATGCTGGCGATATTAGGTTATTTAAGTTATCGCTTCGAATGGCGACTCGCATCGGGTGCCCTATTCGCTTTAGTGCATGACGTAGTGTTCGTGCTGGCATTTTTCGCCTTGACTCAGATGGAGTTTAATTTAACGATACTTGCGGCTGTGCTGGCGATTTTAGGTTATTCCTTAAACGATTCGATCATTATCGCTGACCGTATTCGTGAATTATTGATTGCTAAGCCAAAGCTTGCTATTCAAGACATTAACAACCAAGCAATTGTGGCGACGTTTTCTCGCACTATGGTGACCTCAGGAACAACCTTAATGACGGTCGGTGCGCTGTGGATCATGGGCGGTGGACCGCTGGAAGGATTTTCGATTGCAATGTTTATCGGTATATTAACTGGCACATTCTCTTCGATTTCAGTTGGTACCTCATTGCCTGAGTTATTAGGCTTAACGCCTGAGCATTATAAGGAACAAGTGATTTCTGAAACACCTTAGGGCTATGCTAATCGCTTAAATTAACAGCGAAAACAAAAAGGCCACTCGATTGAATGGCCTTTTTGTTAACACGATAAAATCAAGAAAAATTACTTTGCCTTTGGCAAAGCAATTTTCATTTCTGGTGATTGACGATAAATCACCAGAATATGACCAATAAGTTGCACTTTTGCGGATTGAGTTTCACGTACTATGGCATCAACGATGGCATTTTTTAGCTCTCTGTCGGCAGAGGCTACTTTCACTTTAATCAGTTCATGATAAGCGAGTGCGCTTTCAATTTCAGCGAGTACACCTTCAGTCAATCCATTGGCACCAAGCAGCACCACTGGCTTTAGCGGATGCGCTAGACCTTTTAAATGCTGTTTTTGTTTGGTTGTTAAGTTCATTTCTACCAACTTTTGCTGAGTTACTGTTGAAAAACGGCTATTCTACCCTTATATAGCCTTTGTGTAACTCTCAATTGTTGCGGATTTTAAATGTCAGGTATAAAACGTACGGCCAGTTCTAATCGCTGGATGCTAGAACACTTTGATGATCACTATGTCAAACTCGCCCAAAAAATGGGCTTGCGATCTCGCGCTGCGTTTAAGCTTGAGGAGATCCAGCAAAAGGATCAACTAATTCGCCCAGGCATGACTGTGGTTGATCTCGGTGCTGCTCCGGGAGGTTGGTCTCAAGTGGCAGTTAAATTAGCGGGAGATAGAGGTAAAGTCATCGCCTGTGACATTTTGCCTATGGATCCCATCGTCGGCGTCGATTTTTTGCAAGGGGATTTTCGTGAAGATAAAGTCCTTCAAGCATTACTTACTCGCGTCGGTGATGCTAAAGTTGACGTTGTGTTGTCTGATATGGCACCCAACATGAGTGGTTCAGATAGTGTTGATCAGCCCCGTGCCATGTATTTAGTGGAATTGGCGTTAGATATGTGCCATCAAGTATTGGCTCCTAATGGCTGTTTTGCGGTAAAAGTCTTTCAGGGGGAGGGCTTTGACGAATACATGAAAGCGGTAAAAGCAGTGTTTAAAGTCGTTAAAACACGTAAACCAGACTCTTCACGGGCTCGTTCCCGCGAAGTCTATCTTGTGGCGACTGGGTACAAGTTGTAGTAACCTAGCGTTAATAATCGCAAGACTTAATGAGGTCTAGTAATTTGAGTGACATGGCAAAAAATCTAATACTCTGGGTTGTCATCGCCGTTGTGCTGATGTCAGTGTTTCAGGGTTACTCCCCCTCTTCTTCGTCATCGCAGAAGATGGATTATTCTACCTTCTTAGATAATGTCCGTGATGGACAGGTCGCAACTGTTGAAGTTAAGAGCGACCAACGTACTATTGAAGGTGCTAAACGAACTGGTGAAAAATTCACTACTATCATGCCGTTATATGACCAAGATTTAATTAATGATCTTGATCGTAAAGGCATCACTATGAAGGGCCAAGAAGCCGAAGAGTCAGGGTTCCTTACCCAAATCTTCATCTCTTGGTTCCCAATGTTATTGCTTATCGGGGTATGGATTTTCTTCATGCGCCAGATGCAAGGCGGCGGTGGCAAAGGCGCTATGTCCTTTGGTAAGAGCAAAGCCAAGCTGATGAGCGAAGATCAGATTAAAACTACTTTTGCCGATGTTGCTGGTTGTGACGAAGCAAAAGAAGAAGTGAAAGAGCTGGTTGATTACCTGCGTGACCCAACTAAATTCCAAAAATTGGGCGGCCGAATTCCAACGGGCGTACTGATGGTGGGTCCTCCAGGTACAGGTAAAACCTTGCTGGCGAAAGCCATTGCGGGTGAATCTAAAGTCCCTTTCTTCACTATTTCAGGTTCTGATTTCGTGGAAATGTTTGTTGGTGTCGGTGCATCCCGTGTGCGTGACATGTTTGAACAAGCGAAAAAGTCTGCACCTTGTATTATCTTCATCGATGAAATCGATGCGGTCGGTCGTCAACGCGGCGCGGGTTTAGGTGGTGGTCATGATGAACGTGAGCAAACACTGAACCAAATGCTGGTTGAGATGGATGGCTTCGAAGGTAATGAAGGCGTTATTGTTATCGCGGCAACTAACCGTCCAGACGTACTCGATTCTGCGTTATTACGTCCGGGTCGTTTTGACCGTCAAGTGGTCGTTGGTTTACCAGACGTTCGTGGTCGTGAGCAGATTTTGAAAGTGCATATGCGTAAAGTGCCGCTTTCTGAAGATGTGAAGGCGAGTGTGATTGCCCGTGGTACGCCAGGTTTCTCGGGTGCTGATTTAGCTAACTTAGTGAACGAAGCTGCCTTGTTTGCGGCTCGCGGAAATCGCCGAGTTGTAGGCATGGAAGAATTTGAGCGTGCAAAAGATAAAATCATGATGGGTGCTGAGCGCCGTTCTATGGTGATGTCTGAAGCTGAAAAAGAAATGACCGCTTACCATGAAGCAGGCCATGCTATTGTGGGTTGTTTAGTACCAGAGCACGATCCTGTGCACAAGGTGACTATCATTCCTCGCGGCCGTGCGCTGGGTGTCACTTTCTTCTTACCTGAAGCTGACTCAGTGAGCCAGAGCCGTCGTAAGTTAGAAAGCCAAATTTCGGTCGCCTACGGTGGTCGTTTAGCAGAAGAGCTTATCTACGGTACTGAAAAAGTGTCGACTGGCGCATCACAGGACATCAAATATGCGACATCTATTGCGCGTAACATGGTGACTCAGTGGGGCTTCTCGGACAAGTTAGGTCCATTGCTGTATGCAGAAGAAGATGGTGAAGTCTTCTTAGGTCGCAGCATGGGTAAAGCCAAAGCGATGTCCGATGAAACTGCAACCATTATCGATGCTGAAGTAAAAGTCTTTATCGACAAAAACTACGCTAGAGCGAGACAGATATTGACGGATAACCTCGATATTCTGCACTCAATGAAAGAAGCTTTAATGAAGTATGAAACCATTGATTCACTTCAAATTGACGATTTAATGAAACGTCGTGAAGTGCGTCAGCCTGCTGATTGGCAAGTGGATGACAGTGGTTCTAACGATAAAGGCAATGGTCATGGTGAACCTGCAGCGAAAGCTGAAGACAGTGTGACTGCACCTGCTGAGCCAGAACTGAAAGATCCTGATGAATCTCCAGCTAAGTAATGTGTTGTGAAACTAAAGAAAACCCCGTAAAGGGGTTTTCTTGTTTTACCTTGTAGCAATTTGACTGCGCTGTCATTAATACTCTCTGCCACCATTGATATTTATCTTCTGACATTGGTCTTTTCGGATAGAAAATGAAGGCTTGAAATTAATGACGCAAGTTATGCCAGTGAGTAAAATCGTAAGTGTTCGTATTACAGGAGTAAATGCGTGTTTGAACTGATTGCTGGCACTAAACGCCTCGCGTTATCTTCGCCCATTGTGATGGGTATACTTAATGTCACTCCCGATTCTTTTTCCGACGGTGGTCAATATTCTTCCTATGAGCTTGCCTGTCAGCATGCCGATGACATGGTGGCTCAAGGCGCGGGAATGATAGACATTGGCGGTGAGTCGACAAGACCTGGCGCCGCCGAGGTGAGCTTAGCCGATGAACTTGCGCGGGTGATCCCGTTGGTGAAATATGTTGCGGCGCACCATGATGTGTGGATTTCGGTCGATACCAGTAAACCTGAAGTCATGCGTCAAGCTGTTGCTGCGGGCGCACATTTGATTAACGATGTGCGCGCCCTGATGGAACCCGGTGCGCTTGAAGCTGCTGCAGAGTTGCAAGTCCCCATATGCTTAATGCATATGCAAGGCGAACCCCAAAGCATGCAATTTGCACCGACTTACCATAATGTTATTGAAGAAGTTTCTGCCTTTTTAACTGAGCGGATTGAAGCTTGCTTGCGAGCAGGGATCCCCCGTGAATTATTAATACTCGATCCGGGATTTGGTTTTGGTAAAAGCTTAGAGCATAACTATGAATTACTGGCGAAGCTCGACTGTTTTGCCCAGTTTGATTTACCGATATTGATAGGATTGTCTCGTAAGAGCATGATAGGAAACCTCTTAGCAAAACCGACCTCAGAACGTCTTGCTGGGAGCCTTGCTGGCGCTATGATAGCGGCCCAAAAGGGCGCTCATATCATTCGTGTGCATGATGTTACTGAAACTGTGGATATGCTCAAGGTGTTACAAGCGACACAAGCGTATTTTTAAGCATCGTTATGCTCTCGTTAAGCATTTAATTAATATTATGATCCCAAATCATTGGGACACATTTGAGTTTGTGGAGCGATATGAAAGAACGTAAATTTTTTGGAACTGACGGTATTCGGGGAAAAGTCGGTTCAGGTCAAATGACGCCTGAGCTTGCGCTTAAGTTAGGTTGGGCGGCGGGGCGCGTGTTATCCCGCAGTGGTACCAAAAAGGTGATTATAGGGAAAGATACGCGTATTTCGGGCTATATGTTTGAGTCAGCATTAGAAGCTGGCCTTTCTGCTGCAGGCCTTAATGTGATGTTAATGGGACCTATGCCAACGCCAGCAGTAGCCTATTTGACGCGCACGTTTCGCGCCGAAGCTGGGGTGGTGATCAGCGCGTCACACAATCCGTATTACGATAATGGTATTAAGTTTTTTTCCACCGACGGCAGTAAGTTAGACGATAACCTAGAGCTAGAAATTGAAGCCGAGCTTGAAAAGCCCCTCGTTTGTGTTGAATCGCATCTATTGGGGAAGGTATCGCGTATTGAAGATGCCCGTGGCCGTTATATTGAGTATTGCAAAGGTAATTTTCCTGCAGAACACACGTTAACTGGGTTAAAAATTGTGGTTGATTGTGCCCATGGCGCAACTTATCACATAGCGCCAGCTGTGTTTCGTGAGTTAGGCGCCGAGGTGATTGCCATTGGTGATAAACCCAACGGGATGAACATCAATGATAAAGTGGGCGCGACGTCCATGGGCAAAATTTGTGAAACCGTTCTAGCCGAAAGTGCCGATTTAGGCATCGCACTCGACGGTGACGGTGACCGTATTATGATGGTCAACAGCAAAGGCGAAGTGATCGACGGCGATCAAATTTTATATATTCTGGCCTGTGATGCGAAATCCCGTGGCGTATTACGCGGTGGTGTAGTTGGTACGTTAATGTCAAACCTTGGGCTTGATCTCGCCTTGCATGCATTAGACATCCCCTTTGCACGTTCGAAAGTGGGCGACCGTTATGTGATGGAACTACTTAAAGAACTCGATTGGCGCATTGGCGGTGAAAATTCAGGGCATATCCTCAATCTTGATCACGGCACAACTGGTGATGGCATAGTTGCGGGGATTTTAGTGTTAGCGGCTATGCGTCGTCAGAATGCCACGCTAGAAGAACTGACTTCTGCGATGGAAATGTTGCCGCAGGTGTTAGTCAATGTGCGCTTTGAAGGCGAGCATGACCCTCTTAAGTCAGATAAAGTTAAAGCGGCGCAGGCACAGGTTGAATCTCAACTGGGCGTGCGTGGCCGAGTATTATTACGTAAGTCAGGTACTGAACCTTTGATCCGTGTCATGGTTGAAGGTGACGATCATAGTGCAGTATTGGCGCACGCAAATTTGATTGCGGATGCGGTAAAATCGGCAAGCTAATATTTACTAATTTTGTAATGAGTGCGGCTGATACCAATTTAAAATTAAGGTGTTAGCTGCACAAATGAACAGAAAACAGCTTTGGCGTGTAAAAAATAAGCATTCCAACCTTATATCTGAAAAAATTCGAATTTAGCTATTGTAACTTAATAAGTGGTTCGCTATTATTCACGCCGCTTTCAGAGGAGACAGTGATGGCACTCAGACGTCCTATGGTAGCTGGCAATTGGAAGATGAACGGCAGTGCGGCATTAGCACAAGAGTTGTTCAAAAAATTTGCCTCTAAGCTCCAAAATGATTCAGCTGAAGTGGTTTTATGCCCGCCTTCTATCTATCTAGAGAGCGTTAGGCAACTGCTAGAAGCAAACAAGGAAGCGTTAGACGGTTCACTTGTTAGGATGGGCGCACAAAACCTAAGTCAACATGACTTTGGCGCTTATACCGGAGAAGTTTCAGGTCAGATGCTCAAAGATTCAGGATGTCGATATGTAATTATCGGGCATTCAGAACGTCGCCGTATGTACGGAGAGACGAGTAATATCGTAGCGGAGAAATTCGCCGCTGCACAAAAGCATGGCTTAACCCCAATTTTATGTGTGGGTGAGTCAGGTCCAGCACGTGAAGCAAGACGCACCTTTGAGGTGATTGCTGAAGAGTTGGATATAGTGATTCAGAAAAATGGCACTATGGCTTTTGATAACGCTATTATCGCCTACGAGCCGCTTTGGGCTGTAGGAACAGGTAAAAGTGCTACACCAGAGCAGGCACAAGAAGTTCATGCGTTTATTCGCAAACGCCTCTCTGAAGTGTCTCCGTTTATCGGAGAAAATATCAGGATTCTCTACGGTGGTAGTGTGACACCGAGTAATGCTGCAGATTTATTTGCCCAACCTGATGTTGATGGTGGACTGATTGGCGGTGCTAGCTTAAACTCTAGCGAGTTTTTAAGTCTGTGTACCATAGCGATGAGCGCATAATATGTATGAAGTTCTAGTAGTTATTTACTTGTTGGTTGCATTAGGTCTAATCGGCTTAGTATTAATACAGCAAGGTAAGGGAGCTGATATGGGGGCCTCTTTTGGCGCCGGTGCATCAGGTACTCTTTTTGGTTCAAGCGGTTCAGGTAACTTCCTGACACGCAGCACGGCGATTCTTGCCATTGCGTTTTTCACTTTAAGTCTGCTTATTGGTAACTTAAGTGCAAACCACGCAAAAAATGAAGATTCATGGAAAGATTTAGGTTCAGACACTGAACAGGTTACCCAACCTGTTGAGCAAGGAACCCAAAAGTCAGAAACGAAAATTCCTGACTAGTAAAAGGTGTCGCCGAGGTGGCGAAATTGGTAGACGCGCAGCCTTGAGGTGGCTGTGACCTAACGGTCGTGCGGGTTCAAGTCCCGCTCTCGGCACCAAATATAACTAAGATAGGCGAGATAAGTTCTCTCTTAGTTATTGCAAGAAATGACGATAGTCAATATACTTGCACACAGTTGACGCGGGGTGGAGCAGCATGGTAGCTCGTCGGGCTCATAACCCGAAGGTCGTCGGTTCAAATCCGGCCCCCGCAACCAGCTCCTAGTAACGAATAGTTTTTGAATTCGTTATGGTTTACAGGTTCTTGAAATTAATGACCTCGTGATTACGGGGTTTTTTGTTATCTGGGACTTTTAAATTTGTCGCATGCTTCGTATGTGGCGTTGTACTAGGGCTATTAAGCCCTTTTTTGTTTTTTCGGGGGTCAATCTTGGCAACGTTAGAATTCAGACTGGCAGAAATGCTCAAAGTACCTGTGGAAGCATTAGGCTTTCAGCTGTGGGGCATTGAATATGTTCAAGCGGGTAAGCATTCCACACTGCGAGTGTTCATTGATGGTGAGAATGGTATCAATATTGAAGATTGTGCCAATGCAAGTCGCCAAGTCAGTGCTGTACTCGATGTTGAAGATCCTATTTCTACAGAATATACCCTAGAGGTTTCTTCGCCAGGCGTAGATAGACCCTTATTTACTGCTGAGCAGTACGCGGGCTATGTAGGCGAGGATGTAAAGCTTCAATTGACTATGCCGGTTGACGGCAGTCGTAATTTAAAAGGCGCCATCACTGCGGTCGACGGGCAAATGCTCTCGCTGAAAGTGAATGGTAAAGAGTTAGTTGTCGCATTGGATAATATCCGCAAAGGCAACTTAATCGCTAAGTTTTGATGGTTTCAAGGTGAACGAGGCAAGACGAGATGAATAAAGAGATTCTGCTAGTCGCTGAGGCGGTTTCAAATGAAAAGGCCGTTCCACGCGAGAAAATTTTTGAAGCGCTAGAGATTGCTCTGGCCACAGCAACCAAGAAAAAGTACGAAGGTGATATTGACGTTCGTGTTGCTATCGACCGTAAAACCGGTGGTTATGATACTTTCCGTCGTTGGATGGTAGTTGATGATCACGGTGAAGCGTTAGAAAACCCTTATCGTGAAAT
Organism: Shewanella sp. SW1; assembly: GCF_025653545.1. Lineage (NCBI taxonomy): Bacteria > Pseudomonadati > Pseudomonadota > Gammaproteobacteria > Alteromonadales > Shewanellaceae > Shewanella > Shewanella sp. SW1. The sequence continues at coordinate 128,038 of NZ_JAKKSG010000001.1, forward strand.
CACGTTAGAAGCGGCACGTTACGAAAATCCGGACATCCAGCCTGGCGAGTTTATCGAAGACGATATCGAGTCAGTGGTGTTTGACCGTATTACCACTCAAACCGCTAAGCAAGTGATCGTACAGAAAGTACGTGAAGCTGAACGTGCGCAAGTGGTTGAGCAGTTCCAAGATCAAGAAGGTGAGTTAATCACTGGTGTGGTCAAAAAAGCGACTCGCGAGAGCGTAGTGGTTGACTTAGGTAATAACGCTGACGGCGTATTGTTCCGTGAAGACTTAATTTCACGCGAATCTTTCCGCCCTGGTGACCGTGTGCGTGCATTACTGTACTCAGTACGTCCAGAAGCTCGTGGTGCACAGTTATTCTTAAGCCGTACTAAGCCTGAAATGCTGATCGAGCTTTTCCGTGTTGAAGTGCCTGAAATCGCTGACGAACTGATTGAAATCATGGGCGCTGCTCGTGATCCAGGCGCTCGCGCTAAGATCGCCGTTAAGTCGAATGATCGCCGTATCGATCCTATCGGTGCGTGTGTGGGTATGCGTGGTGCGCGTGTACAAGCCGTTTCGAATGAACTGGGTGGCGAACGTGTTGATATCGTGTTGTGGGATGATAATCCAGCACAATACGTGATCAATGCCATGGCGCCAGCCGATGTTGCCTCTATCATAGTCGACGAAGATAACCATTCTATGGATATCGCTGTTGAAGCCGATAGTTTGGCACAAGCCATTGGACGTAATGGCCAGAACGTACGTTTAGCAACACAACTGACTGGTTGGGTTCTGAACGTTATGACAGTGGAAGATATGAATAAGAAACATCAGGCAGAAAGTGCCAAGGTGGTTGATTTATTTGTTAACTCACTGGATGTCGATGAAGATTTTGCACAAGTACTGGCAGACGAGGGCTTTACGTCGCTCGAAGAAGTTGCCTATGTGCCTGTGTCTGAACTATTGGCGATTGACGGTTTTGACGAAGATCTCGTCGAAGCTTTACGTGAACGTGCAAAAGCGGCGATCTCAACTCGAGCTCTCGCTACTGAAGAAGCACTGGATGGTGTGGAGCCAAGTGAAGAGTTGCTAGCACTTGAAGGTGTTGAAAGACACTTAGCCTATGTTTTCGCTAGCAAAGGTATTGTGACTCTAGAAGACTTGGCTGAACAAGGCATTGATGATTTGATCGAAATTGAAGAATTGACAGAAGAAAAAGCAGGTGAGCTCATCATGGCAGCCCGCAATATCTGTTGGTTTGGCGAAGAAGCATAAGTCGATCAACAGGGGGATTTAACTGATGGCAGATACTACCGTAGAGAAATTGGCCACGGAAGTGGGTAAAAGTGTTGAACGTCTGATTGAGCAATTCTCTCAGGCTGGAATTAAGAAAGGCCAAGCTGATAAAGTGACTGAAGCTGAAAAGCAGCAGTTACTGGATTATCTGAAAAAGCAGCACGGTGGCGAAAATGCGCCAACGAAAATGACGCTGCAGCGTAAAACCGTATCGACCCTAAGTGTGGCCGGTAATGGTGGTCAATCTAAAGATGTTAAAGTTGAAGTTCGTAAAACACGAACTTTCGTTAAGCGTGATGCTAATGAGGCTACTCTGAAGGCTGAAGAAGAAGCGAAAGCCGAAGCAGAAGCTTTGGCAAAAGCAAAGGCCGAAGCAGAAGCTGCTGCGGCAGCAAAAGTGAAAGCTGAAGCAGATGCTAAGGCAAAAGTGGAAGCAGAAGCCAAGGCGAAAGCTAAAGCAGCAGCCGAAGTGAAAGTGGTTAAAGATATGTCACCAGAAGCAGAAGCGGCTCGTCTAGAAGCTGAACGTTTGAAAGCGGCGCAAGAAGCGGCAACCAAACGTAAGCAAGACGAAGAAGCGGCTAAAGCGGCAGAAACTGCTCGCTTACTCGCTGAAGAACATTCTAAGCGCTGGGCCGAAGAAGAGCGCCAACGTTTAGAAGCTGAGAAAAACGGTGATCATCACATCACGACATCTAAAGTAGCTCGTGCTGCTGAAGATACTTCTGATCTGGATGAAGAAAAACGCGGACGTCGTGCTCGTAACAAGAGCAACGCGAAAAAACGTGGTGGCAAAGATGCTCGTGACGGCCGTGAAAAACACATGCGTAACCGCAGTACTGCACCTGAGTCTATGGCGCATGGCTTCAATAAGCCTGTGGCAGCAGTGAGCCGTGATGTGCGTATCGGTGAAACTGTTACTGTTTCTGAACTTGCGCATTTAATGGCAGTGAAAGCGACTGAAATCATCAAACAGATGATGAAAATGGGTTCTATGGTCACGATCAACCAAGTGTTAGATCAAGAGACTGCCCAGCTAGTTGCTGAAGAAATGGGTCACAAAGTTGTGCTTATCCGTGAAAACGAGCTTGAGCACCAAGTGCTACAAGACCGTGATGATGAAGATGGCATCAAGCTAGAATCTCGTGCACCAGTTGTGACTATCATGGGTCACGTTGACCACGGTAAGACTTCGTTACTCGACTACATTCGCCGCGCTAAAGTGGCTGCTGGTGAAGCCGGTGGTATTACTCAGCATATCGGTGCATACCATGTTGAAACTGAAAATGGCATGATCACTTTCCTTGATACTCCTGGTCACGCCGCGTTTACCGCAATGCGTGCTCGCGGTGCCAAGGCAACGGATATTGTTGTGCTAGTTGTTGCTGCCGATGACGGTGTAATGCCGCAAACAATCGAAGCTATTCAACATGCTAAAGCTGGTAACGTGCCATTAATCGTGGCTGTGAACAAGATGGATAAACCGGAAGCGGATATCGATCGCGTTAAGAGCGAATTGTCACAACACGGTGTTATGTCTGAAGATTGGGGTGGAGACAACATGTTTGCCTTCGTTTCAGCTAAGACAGGTGAAGGCGTTGATGAACTGTTAGAAGGTATCTTACTGCAAGCTGAAGTTCTCGAACTGAAAGCGGTACGTGATGGTATGGCTGCCGGTGTGGTCATTGAATCACAATTGGACAAAGGTCGCGGCCCTGTGGCTACGATTCTGGTTCAAGAAGGTACGCTGCGCCAAGGTGATATCGTTCTGTGTGGTCTTGAGTACGGTAAAATTCGTGCAATGAAAGACGAAAACGGTCGTTCAATCACTGAAGCGGGTCCATCTATTCCTGTTGAAATTCTAGGTCTGTCAGGCGTTCCGTCTGCAGGTGATGAAGCAACAGTCGTACGTGACGAACGTAAAGCTCGCGAAGTTGCCCTGTATCGTCAAGGTAAGTTCCGTGATGTGAAACTGGCACGTCAGCAAAAATCTAAGCTAGAAAACATGTTTGCGAACATGACAGACGGCGAAGTGAAAGAACTGAACATCGTTCTTAAAGCAGACGTACAAGGTTCACTCGAAGCGATTACTGATTCGTTAACAGGTTTGTCTACCGACGAAGTGAAAGTGAACATCATCGCTCGCGGTGTGGGTGCACTGACTGAAACGGATGCAACCTTAGCGGCTGCCTCTAACGCTATCATGGTTGGCTTTAACGTACGTGCCGATGCACAAGCCCGTAAGACTATCGAAAGTGAAAGTGTTGATTTACGTTACTACAGCGTTATCTATAATTTGATTGATGAAGTGCGTGCAGCAATGACAGGTATGCTGTCTCCTGTGTTCAAACAACAAATTATCGGTCTGGCTGAAGTTCGTGATGTGTTCAAGTCACCTAAGCTGGGTGCAATTGCTGGCTGTATGGTGACCGAAGGTACCATCAAGCGTAGCGCGCCAATTCGCGTACTACGTGATAACGTTGTTATCTACGAAGGTGAACTCGAATCTCTACGTCGCTTCAAAGACGACGTTGCTGAAGTTCGCAATGGTATGGAATGTGGTATTGGCGTTAAGAACTACAACGATGTTCGCGTAGGCGACCAAATCGAAGTATTCGAAACCGTCGAGATTGCTCGTACTCTGTAACGATAATAAGGGCGGCTTTAGCCGCCCTTATCAATTTAAGCTATGGTAAGAAATATTATGGCAAAAGAATTCAGTCGTACTCGTCGAATCGCTCAGCAGCTTCAGCAAGAACTTGCTCAAGTGCTACAGCGCGACATGAAAGACCCTCGTATTGGCTTTGTGACTGTGAATGACGTCGATGTCTCTCGCGATCTCAGCTATGCCAAAGTGTTTGTGACTTTTTTCGAAGAAGACAAAGCTGTCGTTCAAGAAAAGCTAAACGCTTTGATCAGCGCAGCTCCTTATATCCGCACTTTAGTGGCGGGTCGTATGAAGCTGCGTGTCATGCCTGAACTGCGTTTTATCTACGATAGCTCGCTAGTTGAAGGTATGCGCATGTCTAACTTAGTTAGCCAAGTGATCAACCAAGACAAAGCGAAGCAACAGCAATTTGGCAGCGAAGACGCATCGGTTGAAGATGAAGTCTTAGGTGATGATATTGCTGATGACGCAGATGAAACGGAAGGTAAAGATTAATGGCTCGTCGTCCAAAAGGTCGTTTTATCGATGGGATAGTGCTGCTGGATAAATCCACTGGCATGAGTTCTAACTTTGCATTGCAAAGGGTAAAGCGCTTTTTTAATGCGAATAAAGCTGGGCATACAGGCGCACTCGATCCGTTAGCGACAGGTATGTTACCTGTATGCTTAGGCGAAGGGACTAAGTTTTCTCAGCATCTATTGGATGCCGATAAACGCTATTTAGTCACTGCAAAGCTTGGCGAACGGACAGATACCAGTGATTCCGATGGTGAAGTGGTGCAAACCCGCGCCATTGATTTTACCGAGGCGCAGTTATTAACCGCGCTTGATTTCTTCCGTGGTGAAACTCAGCAAGTTCCTTCTATGTATTCCGCGCTGAAATATCAGGGTCAGCCCCTGTATAAATATGCCCGTGAAGGTATAGAAGTGCCGCGTGAATCTCGCCCTATTACGGTATTTGAGCTAAATTTCATCGGTCTTGAAGGCGATGAGCTGACCTTAGACATTCATTGTTCTAAGGGCACTTATATTCGCACTATCATAGACGATCTCGGTGAGATGCTCGGTTGTGGCGCCCATGTGATTATGCTGCGCCGCACCCAAGTTGCACAGTATCCCTATGCCAGAATGGTCACTTTAGAACAACTTGAAGCGCTAGTTGCTCAAGCACATGAACAACAGATAGATCCGAGCGTATTACTCGACCCTCTGTTATTGCCTATGGACACGGCCGTGGCCGATTTTCCAGAGGTGAATGTGCCGGATGCGATAGCTCCTTACTTAATGCAAGGTCAAGCGGTTCGTGTACCGGTTAATGCAGAATTGAAAACCGATGAGTTGGTACGTATCACTTTAGGTGATATTCGCCGGTTTGTGGGGATTGGCACAATGAACGAAGATGGCTTATTAGCGCCGAAACGACTCATTGTTATCCATGACGAACCTGCAGAAACGCATTAGCCCGTTATCCATCGACAAATGATTAAATTAGTTGATGCATTAGTCCCCGCCTTTTATTGCGCTAGGGTGGGTTTATGGGTAAAATAGCGCGCCCTCTGGCTGAGTTAGTGATCGGCTAGAGATTCATATTATTTATTTGGAGATATACATGTCACTAAGTCCTGAAGCAAAAGCAAAAATTTTGGCTGATTTTGGCCGTTGTGAAAACGACACTGGTTCAACTGAAGTTCAAGTTGCTTTGTTAACTGCGCAAATCAACCATTTGCAAGATCACTTCAAAGAGCACATTCATGATCACCACTCACGTCGTGGTCTGTTACGTATGGTTAGCTCACGTCGTAAGTTAACTGCTTACCTGAAACGTACTGATTTAGCACGTTACACTGCTCTGATCCAAAAGTTAGGTCTACGTCGTTAATTTCGCGTCGACTAACGTGAAAAAGGAGGCTTAGCCTCCTTTTTTATTGCCTAAAATTCAACAGAATATTGATTGTGTAAACGAGAGATATAAAGAAGTTACAGTCAAAATCAGTCTAATGTTTAGGTCCGTTATGCTTAGCTTAATGTGATTAAGCATCGAATTGATTAAGTGCCAATGTAAGTATCCTAAGCCCCACGTAAACCATCAAGACTGCTTATTGTTGCTGTTTGTGTTGCTATATACAGCGCTTCAAATTCTGCTTGGGGTAGAGGTTGACTAAAATAGAAACCTTGGCCGACTTGGCACTGATTTTCTTTCAACCAATCCAATTGCTGTTCGTTTTCAATGCCTTCGGCCACAATGGTCAAATTAAGCTGCTTTCCCAACATTAAAATGGTCGATGCAATTGCGCTATCCCCAGGTAGATCAGAAACGAAACAACGATCGATTTTCATGGTAGTGATAGGCAAATGGCGCAGGTAAGAGAGTGAAGAATACCCTGTGCCAAAGTCATCGACTGCAATGCCAAATCCGGCTGATTTCAATTGTTCAAGCTTAGCGATAGCGAGTTCAATGTCGTTCATCAACGAGGTTTCAGTGATTTCAATTTCCAACAACTCGGGTTGGATTTGATAGCGTAATGCCATCTGCTTGATATCGGGCACTAAACTAGCATCGGCAAATTGTTGTGAGGCAACATTAATCGCAATTGGGATGGCATAGTTATATTTTTTCTGCCACTCCCTCAAGACCTTGCAGCTTTGTTCTATTACCCAGCGTCCAATTGGAATGATGATCCCTGTTTCTTCCGCGACGGGAATAAAAGAAACCGGACTGATGAGTCGGCCGTCTTTTTGCCAGCGGATCAGGGCTTCACAGGCGATCACTTTGCCCGTTTGTAGGTCGAGTTTTGGCTGAAAATACAGTAAAAATTCGTTGTTTTTTAACGCATCATGCAAAGATGCTTCGGTGCGTAAACGCACAGCTGCGCGCTCTGTCATCTGCTGTTTAAAGAAGGCCCATTGATTCGAGCCTGCAGCTTTCGCGCTGTACATGGCAATGTCAGCGTGACGGATTAAATCTTCAGCACTGTTACCGTCTTCGGGATAAATAGAAATCCCAATTGATGCCGCAGGATGAATTGCATGTTCATTTAATTGAATCGGGACATTGAGCTGGATCAGTAGCTTATCTACAAAATCAGCCGCTTGATCAGGGGTGTGAACTGTATCAGCCAGAATAACAAATTCATCGCCACCTAAGCGGGAAACTGTGCCTTTATCGCCAACGAAGCGTTCAAGGATGCGGGCAATACGGGCAATACGGGCAAGAAATTGATCGCCTAATGCGTGGCCAAGGGAATCGTTGATATTCTTAAAACGGTCTAAGTCGATAAACATCAATGCAAAGCTGCGTTTGTGTACTCGCGAGCGTTGGATAGTGACTGCGATGGTTTCAAGCAATAATGTGCGGTTAGGTAAACCCGTTAGCGGATCTCGGGTCGCCATTTTGCGCAGTTTGGACTGGGTTTGGCTAAATTGGATAAGAATTTGGTTGAATTTCGAGGTTACTAAGCCGAGTTCATCATCCTTGTGTGCGTTGGACATAGGTAAGAGATTCTCGTCCGGTGAGTCGGGTTCGATCTTATCGATGGCCTCACTGATGCGTGCGATAGGCTGAGTCAGGAAGCGATGGAATACCACGGAAAGCACTAAGGTGAGTAAGAGTGCACGAGCGAGAGTAGCAAAAAAACTAAATCTTAACTGCGAGAAGAGGGTGTTTGTTAGTTCTTGGGTATCGTAGAAAACCGTTAATGTACCAATGAGTTGCTGTTGTTGGGTACCTTCAAAATAAAAAGGCCTATACAAAGGGCGAGAAATTTCTTTGAGATCATCAAATAATTTATTACTTAAACTGATAAAAGTCTGTGAGTTATTCTGCTTATTATTACTGACAGAAACAAACATTGAGCCATCGTCTAGCTCAATCACCGCCGAGCCAACATGTTCGACTTTAATGGCACCCTCTAAAGTTTGACGGGCTAAATTATCATCTAATGCCCATACAGCATTTGCTGCAGGTTGTTCAACTGAATCAAGGAGTTCTTGCTGAGTGGTCGTGAGTTGTTGTTTGGTTGATACGACGACTAAAGCGATTTCAACAATAAAAATGGCAATGGCAAAAAATAGGGCAGTAAATACGACTAGGTTAGTTTGTTTCCACGTCAGTGACTTAAAACGGCCTGTCATCGGGCGCATCCTTCATGATAATTATTCACCATCGGCGAGATTTTCCGTATCAATATAAACCGCAACTCTTTGTTGATTTAACCACTTTAGTGAAAAGTTACGTATTTGTCATCATTATCTGCTCTTTATCTATTGATCCGAATTGCAGTATACTTACGCGCGTAATTCAAGGTCATTAATTAAGGAATGGGTCACGTGAATCCTATTGTAAAGAGTTTTGAGTATGGTCAACATACAGTCACCCTGGAAACAGGTGTTATAGCGCGTCAAGCTGATGCAGCCGTTTTAGCGAGTATGGGTGACACGACAGTGTTAGTCACTGTTGTCGGTAAAAAAGATGCAGATGCAGGCCGTGACTTTTTCCCTCTGACTGTTAACTATCAAGAAAAAACCTACGCAGCGGGTAAAATTCCTGGTGGTTTCTTTAAGCGTGAAGGCCGTCCTTCAGAAGATGAGACATTAATCGCTCGTCTGATCGACCGTCCAATTCGCCCTCTTTTCCCTAATGGTTTCAAAAACGAAGTTCAAGTTATCATTACCGTAGTATCTGTCGATCCACAAATCGAGCCAGATATCATCTCCATGATCGGTACTTCTGCGGCACTGGCTATTTCTGGTATTCCATTCAGCGGTCCTTTAGGTGCTGCACGTGTGGGTTACATTGATGGCGAATACGTGTTGAACCCAAGTGTTGCACAACTTGCAACCAGTCAACTGAACTTAGTGGTTGCTGGTACTGCTGGTGCAGTATTAATGGTGGAATCAGAAGCCCAAGCATTACCAGAAGAAGTGATGTTAGGTTCTGTAGTTTACGGTCACGATCAACAACAAGTGGTTATCAAGGCGATTGCTGAATTTAAAGCAGAAGTCGGTAAACCAACTTGGGATTGGACTGCACCAACGCAAGATGCCGATTTAGTTGCCCAAATCAAAGAGCTTGCTGAAGCTGGTTTAGGTGATGCGTATAAAATCCAAGTTAAACAAGATCGTTATGCTCAAGTTTCTGTTGTTAAAGCAGCAGCAAAAGAAGCCTTGTTAGCGAGCAATCCAAGCGTTGATTTACGTGAAGTTGACAACTTACTGGGTAGCTTAGAGAAGAAAGTGGTTCGTGGTCGCATCATCCGTGGCGAGCCACGTATTGATGGTCGTGAACCAGACATGATCCGTGCCTTAAGTGTGTTAGCGGGCGTATTGCCACGTACTCACGGTAGTGCATTGTTCACTCGTGGCGAAACTCAAGCGTTAGTCACTTGTACTTTAGGTACTGAACGTGATGCTCAGAAGATCGACAGCATCATGGGCGAGCGCACTAACCGTTTTATGTTGCACTATAACTTCCCTCCATACTCTGTTGGTGAAACAGGCATGGTGGGATCACCTAAGCGCCGCGAAATCGGTCATGGTAAGTTAGCTTGGCGCGGTATTAACGCTGTTATGCCTTCAGCGGCTGAATTCCCATACAGCGTACGCGTTGTATCTGAAATCACTGAATCTAACGGTTCAAGCTCTATGGCGTCAGTATGTGGTACTTCTCTCGCGCTGATGGATGCCGGTGTACCTATCAAGACTTCTGTAGCGGGTATCGCTATGGGTCTAGTGAAAGAAGGCGATGATTTCGTTGTTCTTTCTGACATTTTAGGTGATGAAGATCATTTAGGTGACATGGACTTTAAAGTTGCGGGTACGCGTGATGGTATTACTGCACTGCAGATGGATATCAAGATCGAAGGTATCACTAAAGAAATCATGGATATCGCACTGCAACAAGCCTATGGTGCACGTGTACATATCCTGAACGTGATGGATCAAGCGATTGGTTCACACCGTGATGATATTTCTGATCACGCTCCACGTATCACTGTTATCAAGATCAACCCAGAAAAAATCCGTGACGTTATCGGTAAAGGTGGTGCAGTTATCCGTGCTCTGACCGAAGAAACGGGCACTACGATTGAACTGGAAGATGATGGTACTGTGAAGATCGCTTCTTCAAACGGCGAAGCAACTAAAGAAGCTATCCGTCGTATCGAAGAAATCACATCAGAAGTTGAAGTGGGTCGTATCTACAATGGTAAGGTTATCCGTATCGTTGATTTCGGCGCGTTCGTGAACATTCTGCCGGGCAAAGACGGTTTAGTACACATTTCACAAATCAGTGATGAACGTGTTGCTAACGTGTCTGATCACCTTGAGCTGAACCAAGAAGTTGCCGTTAAGGTGATGGAAGTGGATCGTCAAGGCCGCGTACGTCTGTCAATTAAAGAAGCACAAACGAAAGAAGCTGCTGCTGAATAATGAGTCTTTGACTTATTTATAGTCACACACTTTTTAAGTGATTGCATCAAAAGGAGATCAAATGATCTCCTTTTTTGTTTTAGCATTAAGAAAGTCAGTATTAATCTTAATTCCCTAATAGCGGTCCTGTGGTGGGATTGCTATCATGAAGATTCTTCTGCGTATGTTGGGAATCTAAAAAGGTAGAAATGGATGAGTCTTAAAATTAGAACCGCTGTCGTTGCTGTGCTGGCCAGTGCCAGTCTGTTGTTAGCCGGATGCGCAACCACCCAGTCTCCTTTAGATAACCATAATGATGTTGAAGGTAAATTGGTTGTCGCGCCAGTTATGCCTGATTATAAAGTCGAAGTGACACTGGCAAAACTCAACGAGATTTTGGCTACGGTCGAACTGACGAATGAACAGAGAGCCAGATTTCATTACGATCGTGGTGTGATTTACGACAGTGTGGGCTTAAGACTGCTTGCACGGATTGATTTTATGCAAGCGTTAAAACTTCAGCCTGATCTCGCTGATGCCTATAATTTCCTTGGAATTTATTACACCCAAGAAGGTGAATACGACAGCGCCTATGAAGCCTTCGATGGCGTATTAGAGTTAGCACCTAATTATGATTATGCCTATTTGAATCGCGGTATTGCTTTGTACTATGGTGACCGTATTGATTTAGCGACTAAAGATATGCAGGCGTTTTATGCAGGCGACAATAAAGATGGTTATCGGGCATTATGGCTGTATTTGATTGATTTGAAAGCTGACTCCGTTGAAGCTAAAAAACAGTTAGCGCAGCATCGTCAGAATTTAGAAAATGATGCTTGGGCGACCGTTATCGTCGATTATTATTTAGGTAAAAAAAGCCGTGATGAGGTGTTTTCAGCCGCTAAAGTAGGCTTAACATATCCGAAAGAATATGCTGAACGTTTATGCGAAGCTTATTTTTACCTTGCAAAAATGGCGATAGAAACTAAGCAATATCAAGATGCGGCAAACTATTTTCGCTTAGCATTGGCAACCAATATCTATGATTTTGTCGAACATAGATATGCGCGTATTGAACTCGCCAAAGTCAAAGGTTTGCTCGAAGCCACAAAATAACCTCTCTCAGCCCGAGTTCATCTCGGGCTTTGCCTAGCCAAGCTCGAACTGAGGCGCTATAATTTGCGCCTTTTTAGCGATACAAGTGCATAGGTTAACATGTCAGGCAATAAAGTAGAGGTCGATAAACGTCGCACCTTCGCGATCATATCGCACCCCGACGCGGGTAAAACAACCATTACCGAAAAAGTGCTGTTATTCGGAAACGCTTTGCAGAAAGCGGGTACGGTTAAAGGCAAAAAATCGGGTCAGCATGCTAAGTCTGACTGGATGGAAATGGAAAAAGACCGTGGTATTTCTATTACTACGTCTGTCATGCAATTTCCCTATGGTGGCGCCCTTGTTAACCTACTCGATACGCCTGGTCACGAAGACTTCTCTGAAGATACTTATCGTACTCTGACGGCCGTTGACTCATGTTTGATGGTGATCGACTCTGCTAAGGGTGTTGAAGACCGTACGATCAAGTTGATGGAAGTGACACGTCTGCGTGATACGCCGATTGTGACCTTTATGAACAAACTCGACCGCGATATCCGTGATCCTATTGATCTGATGGATGAAGTCGAAAGCGTGCTGAATATTGCCTGTGCACCTATTACTTGGCCTATTGGCAGTGGTAAAGAGTTCAAAGGTATTTACCACATACTGCGTGATGAAGTGGTCTTGTATCAAGGCGGTATGGGACACACGATCCAAGAGCGTCGTGTAATTAAAGGCATTAATAATCCTGATCTTGAGAAAGCGATTGGCAGTTATGCCGCTGATTTGCGCAATGAGATGGAATTAGTGCGCGGCGCGTCGCATGAATTTGACCATGCAGCTTTCTTGAAAGGCGAGTTGACGCCAGTGTTCTTCGGTACTGCGCTAGGTAACTTTGGTGTGGACCATATTCTTGACGGCATCGTCGAGTGGGCACCTAAGCCATTACCGCGCGAAAGCGATACACGCGTTATCATGCCTGATGAAGAAAAATTCACCGGTTTCGTGTTCAAGATCCAAGCAAACATGGATCCAAAACACCGTGACCGTGTCGCCTTTATGCGTGTGTGTTCTGGCCGTTACGAGCAAGGCATGAAAATGCACCATGTGCGTATTGGTAAAGATGTTAACGTTAGCGATGCATTGACCTTTATGGCAGGCGATCGTGAGCGTGCTGAAGAAGCTTACCCAGGCGATATTATCGGTTTACATAACCATGGCACTATCCGTATTGGCGATACGTTTACCCAAGGTGAAAAATTCCGTTTCACTGGCGTACCTAACTTCGCCCCTGAAATGTTCCGCCGTATTCGTTTGCGCGATCCGCTTAAACAGAAGCAACTCTTAAAAGGCTTAGTACAGTTATCTGAAGAAGGTGCTGTACAAGTATTCCGCCCAATTGATACTAACGATTTGATTGTTGGCGCTGTGGGTGTACTGCAGTTTGAAGTGGTTGTTGGTCGTCTGAAGAGTGAATATAACGTTGAAGCTATTTACGAAGGTATTAGCGTGTCGACAGCTCGCTGGGTTTATTGTAAGGATGAGCGTAAGCTTGAAGAGTTCCGCCGTAAGTGTAGCCAAAACTTGGCTCTCGATGGTGGCGATAACTTAACCTATATTGCACCAACTATGGTTAACCTTAATCTTTCGATGGAAAGATATCCTGATATTGAGTTTGCGAAAACCCGCGAACATTAATAGGGTTCGGTCTAGAATAGTGGTTGAAATGGCGGTGAATTCACCGCCATTTTTGTATCTAATGAAAATTAAAAATCGGTTCTGGATGTGAATGATGGCGAATTGGATCACAAAAACATGGCAGGCTTATATTCATTGGTGCGACCGAATGGGGCTGACACCTGAAAATCGTCGCTGTTGCATGCCGCGCCTTGAAGATCCTCCATTAGCGGTAAAATGCGCCAAAGCTTTGGTGGTTGACGAAACGGTATCACCACCAGAACCTCATTCAATTGGTAAATCGACCGCAGAGTGAGGCATTTACTGTGATTGATACCCACGCCCATTTGGATTTTGCCGAGTTTGATGTTGACCGCGACGATGTGGTGTTACGAATGCACAGTGTTGGCGTAGATAATCTGATTATTCCCGGTGTGTCCCCGCGGCACTGGCACAAACAGCTCGCCGTTGCCGAACAATACCAAACTTATTTTGCCCTTGGTATTCATCCTTGGTTTTGTCCAGAGGATGTTGATGCTGGGATCTTAGCATTAACATCTCAAGTTTCGGCGTTACTAGAATGTCCTCGCTTTGTTGCTATTGGTGAATGTGGCTTAGATAAGCTCTATTCCTCAACTTGGCCTCAGCAGCTCGCATTTTTTGAGGCACAATTAGCTTTAGCTAAGTCCGTTAATCTGCCAGTTATTATTCATAGCGTAAAAGCACATTCAGAGGTTTTAGGATGTTTGAAAAAGCATCAATTGCCTAGAGGCGGTGTTATACATGCTTTTTCTGGCAGTACTGAAATTGCACTGGAATATATCAAATTAGGTTTTAAGCTGGGAATTGGTGGTTTGATTATGAACCCTAATGCTAAAAAATTGCTCAAAACTGTCAGCGAATTACCACTTCAGCACTTCATACTTGAGACTGACTCTCCTGCAATGACTCCGCTAAATGTTACTGAAAAACGTAACCAGCCCGCTAACCTTGTTCTTTTTATAGACAAAATTGCCAATTTGCAAAAAAAATCAAGTGTTCTAATATCAGAACACTTGGTGTCGAATGTAATGCAACTGTTTGACCTTTAGCTGTTTTTAAATAAACAGGTGTAGGTCGCACTAGCATTCTGCACTAAGCGATTGAAATTAAACTCCAAAAATATGATCAAAACGACGATTTTCGACTTTGCCTCGGGTATAATCTGACTCGGAAATAGGTTGATTAACAACATAATTAAAAAGTGTTAACAATAGGGTGATGGTTAATGGATATATTAATGAGTTTAGTAGGGGTGGTCACCCTACTTGCGATAGGTTTCCTCCTATCGAATAACAAAAAAGCAATTAATTTACGTACAGTGGGTGGCGCGTTAGCTATCCAAGCTGCCTTCGGTGGTTTTGTACTGTATATTCCTGTTGGTAAAGACATTCTGAAAGGGATGTCTGATGCGGTTTCTAGCGTTATTGGTTACGCACAAAACGGTATCGGTTTCCTGTTTGGTGATTTAGCTAACTTTAAACTTGGCTTTATCTTCGCAGTTAACGTGTTACCCGTTATTGTGTTCTTCTCTTCTCTGATTGCGGTTCTATATTACTTAGGCGTTATGCAGTGGATCATCCGTATCATCGGTGGTGGTTTACAAAAAGCATTGGGCACAAGCCGTACTGAATCGATGTCAGCAACAGCTAACATCTTCGTTGGTCAGACTGAAGCCCCATTAGTGGTTCGCCCATTCATTCCAACTATGACGCTGTCTGAACTGTTTGCGATCATGGTGGGTGGTTTGGCATCAATCGCGGGTTCAGTATTGGCTGGTTACGCGCAGATGGGTGTACCTATCGAATACTTAGTTGCCGCTTCATTCATGGCAGCACCAGGTGGTCTATTAATGGCTAAACTGATGCACCCTGAAACTGAAGCTGCTAAAAATGACATGAGCGATTTACCAGAAGATCCTGACAAACCAGCTAACGTATTAGACGCCGCTGCTGCAGGTGCTTCATCTGGTATGCATTTAGCCTTAAACGTAGGCGCTATGTTGTTAGCCTTCGTTGGTTTGATCGCTATGGTCAACGGCATTATTGGTGGTGTGGGTGGTTGGTTTGGCGTTGAAGGTTTAACACTTGAACTGATCCTTGGCTATGTGTTTATGCCATTAGCATTCCTTATCGGTGTGCCTTGGAATGAAGCATTAGTAGCAGGTTCTTTCATCGGTCAAAAGATCATTGTTAACGAATTCGTTGCTTACTTAAACTTTGCTCCATATATCTCTGATGCTGCCACTACTTGTACAGCGGTTGCTGCTGAAGTTGTTAAAGGCCTGCCGTTATGCGTTGCTGAAACTCAAGCTGTGATGACTCATAGAACACAAGCGATTATTTCGTTTGCTCTGTGTGGTTTCGCTAACTTGTCTTCAATCGCGATTTTGCTTGGTGGTTTAGGTGCTATGGCTCCTAACCGTCGTCATGATTTAGCTACAATGGGTATTCGTGCGGTTATCGCCGGCTCTTTAGCTAACTTAATGAGCGCAACACTTGCTGGTTTGTTCTTAGCTATCTAAGTAACAACAGCAGGGGGAAACCCCACTAACTGGGTCCTGACCATGCAGGGCAGGGCCTAAGTTAATTCAACCATTTTCCAGTAGTGATTCCTGTAGTGAATAGTTTCTCCAATTGAAAGATACAGAATGCAACTGAAGTGTAGCTGTCATTCTGTCTTAAATGTCGTGAGTCTACGGTTACGTTAATTAATCGTAATGCAGAAGTCGCGACTTTGTTCACAATTAAGAATTTTGTGTTTGTGATTTTACGCTAGATTATTGAGATTTTTTTTAATCTAGGTAGAATGCGAACGCCACAAAAAGAACGCTACCCTCGATGGTAGCAAACAAGATAAATGGGGTTGATGATGAAAAACGTTAAAACTTTAGCTTTAGCCGCTACTGCAGTAGCAGCAATCTCTGGCAACGCATTTGCTGCTGATCGTACTGATCTTCACGGTACTGATTATAAGTGGATGCAGTTCAACGCTATGTACTCTATTGGTGAAAAGCCAGATAACCCAGCAACAGGCGATCAACATAACTATTTAGAAATGGAATTCGGCGGTCGTTCTGGCGTATTCGATCTATACGGTTATGTTGACGTATTCAACTTAGCAAACCAATCAAGCAGCAACGGTGACAAGAACCCAGGTTCTGGCACAAGCAAAATTTTCATGAAGTTTGCTCCACGTGTGTCTATCGATGCTTTGACTGGTAAAGACTTATCTTTTGGCCCAGTTCAAGAAGTTTACTTCTCTACTCTGTTCAACTGGGACGGTCTGAATGGTGAAGGCGTTAACTCTTCATTCTGGGGTGTTGGTGCTGATGTAAACGTGCCTTGGTTAGGCAAAACAGGTATGAACCTATATGGTTTTTACGACCTGAATGCTAAAGAGTGGAACGGATATCAGTTCTCTGCTAACTGGTTCAAACCTTTCTACTTCTTTGATAACAAGAGCTTCCTGTCATTCCAAGGTTACATCGATTATCAATTCGGTGCAGATGAAGACCAAGCTGCTTTCGTACCAAAAACGTCAAACGGTGGTAACATCTTCTTCGGCCTATACTGGCATTCAGATCGTTATGCTCTGGGCTATGGCTTGAAAGGCTTCAAAGACGTTTATCTGTTAGAAGATGGTGCTGGTGCTCTAGCTCTAGAATCAACAGGTTGGTCACACTACCTGTCAGCAACTTACAAGTTCTAATCTCTTGTAATTATTGCTTGTTGGAGCCGCATTATGCGGCTCCATCTTTAGTTTTACCATGAGTCTTTATCTAAGCCTATTAGGCTAACAAGTGGGTTTATATAAAGGTTTGTGTTTTTCTCGCGCTAAAATGGATTTTTCGCGGAAAAGTAGGAGCAAGATTTTATTCGTATCCTCTCTTCCGGTCTTCAAGGATTCAAGTCGTGGTCACTTATAAGTTATTTTAAGTGTCAGGATGCCTATTGTTCTTTATGACTTAGGCAAGATTGAATACCTACAACAAGGTAGTTTGTACAAGCAAATTACTCGGCACCGCCTGAAGGCCCGGCCATATAAAAATAATCAAAATAATGCCACCTCTCAAGCGTTGCGTTTATGCGACTGATTTCTATTCATTTAATTTTTATTTTGGAGAGCTATTATGACTGATTTAAAAAAAGCAGCACAACGCGCCATTGAGTTAATGGACTTAACGACTTTGAATGATGACGACACAGATCAAAAAGTGATCGACCTGTGCCACAAAGCGAAAACGGCTGCGGGCAATACTGCCGCTATCTGCATTTATCCACGTTTCATCCCGATTGCACGCAAGACGTTAGATGAGATCGGTGCTGAAGATATCCAAATCGCCACTGTGACTAACTTCCCCCATGGCAATGATGACATTGCCATTGCTGTGCTAGAAACTCGCGCCGCTGTTGCTTATGGTGCCGACGAAGTTGACGTGGTATTCCCATACCGCGCACTGATGGAAGGCAATGAAACAATTGGTTTTGAATTAGTTAAAGCCTGTAAAGAAGCCTGTGGTGAAGTCTTGTTAAAAGTCATCATCGAATCTGGCGTGTTAGCTGATCCTGCACTTATCCGCCGTGCATCAGAGCTTTCAATCGATGCAGGTGCTGACTTTATTAAAACCTCTACTGGTAAAGTGCCTGTAAACGCCACACTTGAAGCCGCTGAAATCATGTTAACTGTGATTAGCGAGAAGAATACACAAGTAGGCTTCAAGCCTGCCGGTGGTGTGCGTGATGCTGCACAAGCGGCTGAATTCCTAGGTGTTGCTGAGCGTATTTTAGGTGCTGATTGGGTTTCACCACGTACCTTTAGATTTGGTGCTTCAAGTTTACTAAACAGCTTGTTACACACACTAGAATTAGCTGATGCGCCTAAGCCGACTCAAGGCTATTAATTGCAAACTATCGCTGATTAATACTATCAGCGTATAGCGAGCCTAATTAAGTGTGACCTAAATCTATTTGGCAAACTCAAAACTTCGATAGTATGAACTTGTAATATTGCTACAGTTTTGATGTTTCATTGCAAAGATAAGCACTAGCGACAGGGTTGTTAGTGCCTATCTTGGAGGCAGTATCATGTTTCTAGCTCAAGAGATTATTCGTAAAAAACGTAATGGTTTAGCGCTAAGTTCCGCAGAAATACAGTTCTTTGTTCAAGGTATCACTACTAACGCAGTGTCCGAAGGCCAGATCGCGGCATTAGGCATGGCTGTGTACTTTAATGACATGAATATGGATGAAAGAATCGCTTTAACAACAGCGATGCGTGATTCTGGCACTGTACTTAATTGGCAGTCATTGGGACTCAATGGCCCTGTTATTGACAAGCACAGCACTGGCGGTGTGGGCGATGTGATTAGCCTTATGCTTGGCCCTATGGCTGCGGCTTGTGGTGGTTATGTGCCTATGATTTCTGGGCGTGGCCTAGGTCATACGGGCGGCACGCTCGATAAGTTTGATGCAATTCCGGGTTATCAAACTGAGCCATCAAGTGAATTGTTCCGCAAAGTGGTTAAAGAAGTCGGTGTGGCGATTATTGGCCAAACAGGCGATCTCGTTCCTGCCGACAAACGTTTCTATTCTATCCGCGATAATACCGCCACTGTTGAATCCATTTCCCTCATCACAGCGTCGATTTTGTCTAAGAAATTAGCCTGTAATTTAGATGCGCTAGCGATGGATGTGAAAGTCGGTAGTGGTGCTTTCATGCCAACCTATGAAGCATCGGAAGAATTAGCTCGCAGTATTGCAGCTGTTGCTAATGGCGCGGGCACTAAAACGACAGCTTTGCTTACCGATATGAATCAAGTGCTTGCATCTTGCGCCGGTAACGCGGTTGAAGTGAAAGAAGCCATCGACTTTTTAACGGGTGCTTACCGTAACCCGCGTTTATATGAAGTCACTATGGGTCTTTGCGCTGAGATGTTGCTTCTGGGCGGTCTTGCAAGCAATGAAGCCGATGCTCGCGCTAAACTGAATCGTGTACTCGACAATGGTCGCGCTGCAGAACTCTTTGGCAAGATGGTGTCGGGTCTTGGTGGTCCAGTCGATTTTGTTGAAAACTACAATAAATACCTACCGCAATCACAAATTATTCGTCCAGTTTTTGCCGATATGAAAGGTTATGCCTATAGCATGGATACCCGTGAATTAGGTTTAGCGGTTGTGACCTTAGGTGGCGGCCGCCGTAAGCCCGGTGATGCACTAGACTATAGTGTTGGCTTAACTCAAGTGTGTGCTTTAGGCGATAAAGTAGATTCATCGACTCCGATTGCCGTTATCCATGCACAGTCTGAAGCCGCCTTCGCGGAAGCTGAACTTGCGGTGAAAAAAGCGATTCACATTGGTGAAACCGCTCCAGAAAAAACACCTGAGATCTATGCCTATATTCGTGCATCGGATCTTTAAGGAAGAATTATGAAACGTACCATTATTATGATGTTGGACTCCTTTGGAGTCGGTGCTTCTGCTGATGCAGCAAGCTTTGGTGATGTCGGTTCCGATACCTTTGGCCATATTGCTAAAGTATGCGCCGAAGGCAAAGCCGATATTGGCCGTGAAGGCCCGCTGAAATTACCTAACTTAGCGCGCTTAGGTTTAGGCCATGCAGCGATGGAAAGTACTGGCGCCTTTGCCCCCGGTTTTGGCGATAATGTTGAGCTGATTGGTGCTTATGGTCATGCACAAGAGTTAAGTTCGGGTAAAGATACGCCGAGCGGTCACTGGGAGATGGCGGGCGTGCCCGTACTATTCGAGTGGGGTTATTTCAGCGAGCATCAAAATTCTTTTCCTAAAGAACTGACGGATAAGATCTTAGCCCGTGCAGGTCTGGATGGATTCTTAGGTAATTGCCATGCCTCAGGTACAACTATTTTAGAAGAGTTAGGCGAAGAGCACATGCGCTCTGGCAAGCCTATTTTCTACACCTCTGCTGATTCAGTATTCCAAATCGCTTGTCATGAAGAAACCTTCGGTTTAGACAATCTCTATCGTCTTTGCGAAATAACCCGTGAAGAGTTAGAGCCTTACAACATAGGTCGCGTCATTGCCCGTCCATTTGATGGTACTGGTCCAAGTGATTTTGCCCGTACTGGCAATCGTAAGGATTATTCGCTCGCGCCACCTGCAAAAACTGTACTCGATAAGCTGAAAGAGGCTGGCGGTGAAGTAGTGAGTGTGGGCAAGATTGCCGACATTTATGCTTACTGTGGTATCACTAAAAAAGTGAAGGCGAACGGCCTAGAAGCACTTTTCGATGCGACCTTAGCCGAAGTGAAATCTGCGGGTGATAACACTATAGTGTTTACTAACTTCGTTGATTTCGACTCTCACTACGGTCATCGCCGTGATGTTGCTGGCTACGCCAAAGGGCTGGAATATTTCGATGCCCGTTTGCCTGAAATGCTCGCATTATTAGGTGAAGACGATCTGCTGATTTTAACGGCGGATCACGGCTGCGATCCAACATGGCAAGGCACGGATCATACCCGTGAATATGTGCCAGTATTAGCCTTTGGCGCTGGATTGAAAGCGGGATCGCTGGGTCGTCGTAATAGCTTTGCCGATATCGGCCAATCTATTGCGAGCCACTTTAAGCTTGAACCTATGGCCTATGGCGAATCGTTCCTTTAGGCAAATTAGCATTTATTTCGATTTGGCGGCTGACATTTGCCGCCAGTAAACAAAGACTTAAGTCTTAATAAAATAAACAGGGGTTATTTCGATGGCAACACCACACATTAATGCTGTAGAGGGCGCATTCGCTGAGACAATGCTGTTTCCAGGCGATCCATTACGTGCAAAATATATTGCTGAAACATTCTTAGAAAATGTTGAGCAAGTGACTGATGTTCGAAACATGCTAGGTTTTACTGGTACTTACAAAGGTAAGCGTATTTCAGTAATGGGTTCTGGCATGGGTATTCCTTCATGCTCAATCTATGCAACTGAATTAATTCGTGATTACGGCGTTAAGAACCTGATCCGTGTGGGTACTTGTGGTGCGATCAGCACTGACGTTAAAGTACGTGACGTGATCATCGGTATGGGTGCATGTACTGACTCAGCGGTTAACCGTTTACGTTTTAAAGGCCAAGATTTTGCCGCTATCGCTAACTATGAGCTGATGAATGCGGTTATCGAATCTGCGAAAGCTCGTGGCACTAAAGTTCGCGTAGGTAACATTTTCTCTGCGGACCTGTTCTACACTCCTGATCCACAAATGTTTGACGTGATGGAGAAGATGGGCGTATTAGGCGTAGAAATGGAAGCGGCTGGTTTGTACGGCGTTGCCCATGAGTTTGGTGCACGTGCCCTGTGCGTTGTGACTGTATCTGACCACATACGCACCGGTGAAAAGACTTCTGCAGAAGAACGTCAAACCACATTCAATGACATGATCATCATGACATTAGAAGCGGCGATTACACTGTAACTGTTACGCTGTAAGAGTGAGTGTCAATAAAAAAGAGGCTATATGCCTCTTTTTTATTGTCTCAAATTCATTCAAAGCATAATGATGTCAATGCTTATGTGCTAATGTTACTGGCTACCTACATTTTACTCATCTATTATTAACTGTTGGTAATTTTTATCGTAATACTAAAATTTTTAAAGGTAAATAGCTGAAAAGCTTGTCAAAAATATGGCTAAAATCGAAAGGTTGACACAAGGGGAATTTCAACGGGGCTTCTCATTAATTGAAGTGCTTGTTGCGTTAGTGATCTTAGTCATTGGCTTAATTGGCATTTTTAATCTGCATATTGTTGCAAAGCGTGGCAGCTTCGAGTCATTTCAGCAAACCCAAGCCTCCTATTATGCGAACGATATTATCAATCGAATGAAGCTGAATAGAACACAACTGGGCAATTACGATGGAGAGTACACAGGTACTCTGAGTAAACCCGGTAGTGTTTGTGATGTTGCAGTTGGAGCCGTGAATATATGTACTCCAGAAGAGACAGAAGCTTGGGACCTATATCAGTGGGAGCAGAGTTTTATGGGGGCTGCTGAAGTTGTGGATAGTCAGAATGTTGGGGGATTAGATTCGCCAACGGCTTGTATTAATGTAAATGGTTCAACTGTAACAGTTACTGTTGCATGGAGAGGGATCCAAGAGGGCGCGGGTACAAGTTATTCAGGCAGTGAATGCGGAAAAGATATTGGTACGCGTAGACGGCTTTTTATTCTTTCGACAATGATTATTTAGGTTAATTATTATGGCCAACTCAAAAAACTGTCAGAAAGGGATGTCATTAGTCGAGTTAATGGTCTCTATGGTTATTGGCCTATTTCTCACTCTTGGCCTTTTTGCCATGTTTAGCATGTCCTCTTCCAATGTAATTACGACGAGCCAATTTAGTCAATTGCAAGAAAATGGCCGAATTGCTTTATCAATAATGGAAAGAGACATCAGCCAATTTGGATTTATGGCGGAAATGAATTCTACTACTACGCCAACCATATTGGATGCTGTAGGGAATGACTGTATTGGTGCCGGACTTAACAATGCAACCCTACCTAATGGTGTTAATTTTTACTATTTATGGGGATATGAAGAAGGTGTAAGTGCTGATTCTTTAAGCTGTCTGGATGGTGTTAATAAAAATACAGATGTGATACAAATTAAAAGATTAGTTGGTCCGTCAGTTAAAAATCCTAATGGAGAGCGTTTTTATATGGCGATAACCTCGGAGTTTGCAGTTATTTTTAAAGGTGGAAATCCCCCCGTGCCTGTTATTGATAATGCACGTTTTTGGGAATATCAACATCATGTCTATTTTATTAAAAATGATGGTTCCGTACCTGTTTTACGCCGAAAAACTTTAACTAAAAATAATGGCATGAACAACGAAGAACAGTTAGTTGAAGGCATAGAGAATATGCGTATTCTCTATGGTTTTGATAGTAACGGAGATGATACGGCCGATAGTTTTATGCCAGCAGAAAACGTAACTAGTTTGATGTGGGATAACGTCACTATTCGGCTTGTCGCATTAAGAATTTTCTTACTTGTTCGTGCTACTAATGAAGATAAAAATTATATTAATGATGTAACTTATATTTTAGGTGATAAAGAAATTATGGGATTTAATGACCATTACCGCCGTAAAGTAATGTCAACCACAGTAATGGTCGAAAATCCTGTACCGGCTCCACAGTTTAATTAGTTATTTAAGCAACATTTTGAGTATAAGGTTAATTAAATGAATAGGCAAAAAGGAATTGTGTTATTTTTTGCGCTAATTGTATTGTTACTCATGACAATCATTGGTGTTGCTTTAGCTGTTAATTCAACCCAGTCCATGCGTATGTCTGGAGCAGGCTCAGAACGAATAGAAGCGAAGTCAATTGCCGATGGCGGCTTAGAAGCTGCAATTGATGTTAATAAAGGTACTATTTTGGCAAAAATATCCGCAATTATATCAACAAGTGAATTTGGTTCCGAGCAAACGTTAACGCCTATTCCCTACGAAGTTGATGCATTAGGTAATGTTGTTATTAGTGCAAAGGATGTAGGATGCCTACGGAGTACTCATCCCTATAGTGGTAATTTAGTCAGTTGTCGACAGGTTGAAATTAGCAGTACAGTCACTTTTGGCCGAGATAATTTAGGTCAACTCACTGTAGTCGAAGTTGTGGAACAAGAAGTTTTAACTGGGAGTTAGATATGATTATTAAAAGGCTGGCTTGTTCTATACTACTTGCGCTGACTTTTGTGTCGGCTTTCTCCTTCTGTGACGATACTGAGTTATATGTAAAAGAATCAACAACTCGAACGGGCGCAAGACCTAAAGTGCTCGTTATATTTGATAACTCAGGAAGTATGTCGACTGAAGAAATTACTCAGGTTGTAGACTATGACCCTAACTATGACTACCCAGCCGTAAGTGGTTCTGGGTATAGTGATACTCTTATTTATTATGCTGTTGGCGGTGGGGGATTACCCACCCCTGATACTAGCTCTGATAAGCGTAATTTTAAAGCTAGTTTAAATGGATGTAGTCAAAGCAAAGCTGCATTAGCAGAGTTTGGTCGTTTTACTGGGTATATAAGAGAGTTCACATCAAGTGGTACTACTGGCGTTTGGAAAGAACTACCTGAAACAAATGGTACTGCAATAAAAGTAATTGATTGTTGGGAAGATATTTCTCAAATAAATCCGAGTAATTCATCATCATATCCTAATGGATTTCCTGCTAACGGGGTAACAACGGGGTCAGGTAGTAAAAAGAAAGCATATCCATATTTTACTTCCTCACTACCAGGAACAACTTGGACCAATGCTTTAGCCGCAGCCAATAATACTGACTTTGGTGTTGGACAACCTATTACCTTGTACACTGATAATTACCTAAGATGGTACGGATTATCTAAAGCAGGAAAATTACCAACGGTAAAAGTTTCAAGACTAGAAATTGCGAAGAAAGCGATTTCTAATATTATTAGTTCAACTCCAACAGTGGATTTTGGACTTGCTGTATTTAATTATAATTATCCAAATGAAGGTAATCGAGACGGTGGTCGGATTGTATCTGGCATTACTCAGATGACGGATAGTACGCGTGCGAGTTTATTAACTACTATTGATAATTTGCTGGCAAAAACAAATACACCACTATGTGAGACTATGTATGAAGCTTACCGTTACTTTGCCGGTAAGGGCGTTAAATATGGTCATAGTGATACAGATTATGGCTCTTATGTTGGAAATAAACCACCGTATGACAGCTTAGTGGAGAAGAGTGGTAACTACGCAAGTCCATTTAAAGTATGTACGGATATTGCTTATGTTATCTATGTCACTGATGGCTCTCCAACTGTTGATAAAAATGCGAATAATGACGTTATTAGTTTAACTGCCACAGGAAGTAAAGAAGGGGATTACTCTTTATTTTCTAAAAATCTAGATACAGCAAGCTATTTGCCCGCATTAGCTAGTTATATGTTTAATAACGATTTAATTAACAAGTTGGACAGTTCAAATACTGAACAAATGCAGAATGTTCGTACTTATACTATTGGTTTTAGTAAAGGTGCAGAAGATGCCGCACCTTTACTTGCTGAGACGGCTAAAAGAGGTGGTGGTTTATATTTTGCTGCTCAAAACAGTCTTGAACTACAGAATGCACTTAATGATGCGTTATCAAATATTTTGAATATTGATTCAAGTTTTACATCTCCAAGTATTGCTAGTAATAATTTTGATAGGACTCAGACATTTGATGCCGCTTATTACGCTATGTTTCTCCCAGGCAAAGGACCTCGTTGGAGCGGTAATTTAAAAAAATTAAAAGTAACCGCAGATGGAACATTGGTTGATAGTAAAGGGAATGCAGCTATAGCGGATAACGGCAATATTAAAGATGGTGCCTGTACTATATGGTCGGATTGTGTTGCGCAAAAGGATGGGAATAAAGTTGAAGTTGGCGGAGTCGCGGCACAAATCAGAAAGCAAGAAGTTAGGAATATTGTAAGTAACTTAAATGGGTCCTCCAGTTTAACGCCCTTAACACTTGCTAATGCACAAACTGCAGCAGGCGGTGATGCTGCGCTAGCTAGCTATATGAGAACTAGCGTAGATGAGCTTGCTAATACGTTAAATTGGCTTAATGGGATAGATGTCGACGACGATAATAAAGATGGTAGTACGACAGATAAACGTAATGATATTATGGGTGATCCTCTTCATTCTAAGCCACTTGCACTCAATTTCGGCACAAAAAGCGCGACTGATATTCGTATCATGCTTGGTACTAATCAAGGTGTTGTGCATATGTTTAAAGATGCGGGCGAATCTGTATCAGAGACTTGGGGCTTTATTCCCTATGAGTTATTGCCTAATTTAACAGAACTGAGAAGTAATGATCCTTCAGGTGTACACACAGTATACGGAATGGATTCATCTCCAGTTGCTTACACAGAAACTGATGCTGAGGGTAAAGTGATTAAAGCATGGGTCTATATGGGGATGCGTCGAGGTGGCTCGTCTTATTATGCCCTCAATGTGACAAACCCTGATAGCCCTTCTCTAATGTGGACTATTAATCCATCAACGGATGGTTTTTCTGATCTTGGACAAACATGGTCTGAGCCTATAGTGACGAAAATCGTTGGTTATGAAAAGCCTGTACTCATTTTTGGTGGTGGCTACGATGTTAGTTTTGATGCAACTCCTTCATCTTCTCCGGTAGGTCGTGCGGTTTATATTGTCGATGCAGAGAAGGGAACTTTGATTCATTCATTTGGTGGCTCTGCATCGGGTGCAACAGCACTTTCGGGAATTCAGGATAGCATTCCAAACTCAGTCGCCGTACTTGATAGTAATAATGATGGGTATACAGATAGGATTTATGCCTCCGATGTCGGTGCAAATGTCTGGCGTATTGATCTTCCAAGTGCAAGTAAGTCGAGTTGGAGTGCATTTAAATTTGCTTCTTTAGGTGGTACTGATAGTAATAATCGCCGTTTTTATGCAGAACCTGTTGTAGCACAAACGATGTTTACTAATTTATCCGAAGTTAAGGTGACAACAGAGAGTGGTACTACTACGACTAAAACTTATCAAAATGTTCCCTATGATGCGGTGGTGATTGGAAGTGGAACGCGACCCCACCCATCATCTACTAATGTCAATGATATGTTTTTTACATTGCAAGATCGTAATGTGGTGACTAAGAGTTTTACTGGCGGTGATGTTCCCGAGGCGATCACAATCAATGATCTCTATGATGTGACTTCTACTGCACCTGCGTCTGAAGCCGACAACATAAGTTTCGGTAAAAAACTCGGCTGGTTCTATGATTTTAGTGGTCTAGGTGAAAAGAGTTTAACAGCTGCCTTGATTGTCCAAGGCAAAGTTTATTTCACTTCTTATTCTCCCCCTGCTGACTCGGTTGCCGATAACGTGTGTTTGGTGTCTGGTTCTGGCAAGTTATATCCGTTCGATTTGCACAAAGGAACGAGATCCTTTTCTCAATTATATTATGAACTGGGTGAACGTGTACCGGACACACCGCAGATTGTTATTCCTGCACCTGAATCCGGTAAAGATCCCTATATCTATATTATTGGAGTTGGTAAAGGTGAGAAAAATGAAAATGGGGATTATACAGGTACAATCAACGTTGCTTCTGGGTTAGGTGTTAATAAAATTTATTATCATATAAATGAATGAGTTATTAATTTATGAAGGTTCAACTTAAAGGTTTTACCCTGATAGAGGTGATGATCGCCGTCGTGATCATTGGTATTTTGGCATCGATTGCATACCCTTCTTATACGCAGTACATTGCTCAGAGTGCAAGATCAGAAGGGTTAGCTGCTTTGATGCGTATAGCAAACTTGCAGGAACAGTATTATCTCGATAATAAAAAATATGCTACTGATTTAACAAAACTTGTAGGGGTAAACCCTTATATCACTGAGCACAAACATTACTCTGTATCATCAAGTGGTGCATCAAGCTTTACGATTAAGGCAGTTGCTCAAGGGGTTCAGGCTAGCCGTGATGCCTCGTGCTCTCCTTTAACAATATCAGATACTGGGGCAAAAGGTCCGAGTGCGGAGTGTTGGAAATGAAATTAATAAACCTCTTTATAACGGTGGCTTTCTTACCAAGCTTAGTTTGGGCTGACTCTGGAGCGACAGTCAGCGAACAAGACTTCAAATGCTACATTACATCAAAGAAAAGTGCTGAGATTGCCTTCTATCATTGGAAGAGTAGTGAAATGAATGTGAGAATGGCTAGCCTTGTTGGTACTACTCGCCAATCAAATGATGGATCGAAATATTACATCTATAGTGTTGAGGAGTGTGTCGCATTAAACGCTGAATTTACTAATACTAAGGCGCAAGTGTTGGATAAGTTAACACCTAGATAAACATCAGCATGTATTTTTAAATGTTAACAACGAACGATTTAAGGATAATATTGTTTTAGGGTAGTGAACGGTAGATTTAGTTTCCCATAGTTTATGTGCAGCTTTTCCCATCTGCGCCCTCTTTTATTAAACCTGAAGTGCTAATGTTGATGCTTTTAGAATTGTCACTTTGCCCATTTGAACAATAGATAATTGATATTTCAACTGAGACTAAACCATCGGGTGTAAAATCAATTTTTTTATCGGCGGGCCCTGATAGGGAAATTACATCGTGTGTATTGAAACTATCGATCACTTTCAATACATTCTTGGTACCTCCATTGTCAATATATACACTGAACCCCTTATTCCAGTCTGTGCCGCATGGTGATGCCGCGTATGGGCAGACTGTTACTGTTGCACCATAGTTGACAGCTTGGTTTCTTGCAAAAGCAAACACATCACTAATTTTTCGTATTTCATTAGCGCTGCGTGTCCCTTCGTATAGCGACGTAAGTGATGGAACCCCTATGGCTAGTAGGATTGCTGCTACGGCAATTGTGACCATCAGTTCGACTAAGGTAAATCCTCTTGAAATAATTAACATGTAGCTATCCTCGTTAAAACTTAGCTAAGTATATGCGAGGAGACTCTAATGGTCAGTATCTATTCTATATTTTCAATATACCCAATAAATTGATTTTCTTGCCTTTATATAATTAAATTTAAATAGGGAGTATATATTTAAATTTAATCGCAATTGATATTCTTTGCGGTAGAAAGGCGAACTCTACCCGCCTGATTAACAACGATTGCACGGGAGTTTTTGCTATCAATTGTTCGTGGGCAATACTTGAAAGTACCATTACTTCCAGAAGCTAACCCATCAGGTTGAAATTTTATCGAACTTTTATTGTATGTTAAAAAATCTTTCGAATCGAATTCATCAATGACCTTAATAATTTTATCGTTAGCATCGAAGCTTTCGACTACACCTGTATCAATGAAAATTGTTAATCCCTTTTGCCAATCTTGAGTGCATTTTCCATTTACGAGTGGGCATGCTGTGACCCTATAACCATAACTAACAGCTGTATTTCGCGCAAATTGAAGTGTCTGCTGGATAGTTTTAATATTGGTATCAGCTCTTATCTGATCGCTGAGCTCGGTCAAGGAAGGAGCTCCAACTGTTAACAAGATTGTTGAAATCGATATCGTAGTGATAAGTTCTATCAGGCTAAAGCCTTTTCGATGTGAGTTCATAACAGATCCTTGTTATTTTACGCTTGCATCCCGCGAGCGAGTTAGTGCTGGTTAGAATGTAAGTATAAAATCTGGGGCAATATTCATAGTACTTTTTTTAGACTTTTATGTGCTAAAAGCGATTTTATAGAAACGGTGTTTTATGAGTAAAGCACTACATTCACTTCAATATTGACGTAACCCCGTGTAAGCTAGTGTTATTCTGTTTGTTTATGTTATTGCAAGGGATGAGGAATTTTTAATGAAAAAAGTTGAAGCCATTATTAAGCCATTTAAGTTAGATGATGTGCGCGAATCACTTGCAGAAATTGGTATCACTGGGATGACGGTACTGGAGGTTAAGGGCTTTGGTCGTCAGAAAGGGCATACAGAGCTGTATCGTGGTGCTGAATACATGGTGGATTTTCTGCCAAAAGTAAAAATAGAGTTAGTGATCCAAGACGATCTGCTCGACCAAGCAATTGATGTCATTGTTGAAACGGCCCGCACAGGCAAAATTGGTGATGGTAAAATTTTTGTCACTGATGTTGAACGTGTTATCCGTATTCGAACGGGAGAAGAAAACGAAGAAGCGGTATAAACAGCTTACGAACGATTCTAAAGGGCCTAGTGGCCCTTTTTTGTTGCCTAAGCATATGGAAAAACTAAATAGTACCGCTAGGTTTCTGAAATATCTTTAATGGAAAATAGCCTGTTTTACTCAACTAATGTAGTTATCTCTTATCTGTAACATGGTATAACTTAGCCTCGCAAATGAGTTTTATGAGGTTGTCATTTTGGCTACAAAAAGAATAGTGATCGTGGGTGGTGGTGCTGCTGGTTTAGCGCTTGCATCGAAGTTGGGCCGTAAATGGGGCGGTAGTGATGTCGTCGATGTGTGCTTAATTGATAAAAGTCCTATTCATATATGGAAGCCTAAATTACACGAAGTCGCTGTTGGTGTGATAGATCAATCTATTGAAGGTTTACTATATCGCGATCATGGACTTAAAAACGGTTATCGCTATATTCGTGGTGAGATAGAGCAGTGTGAGCCGGATGCTAAATCGATTCAGTTAGCTGCAGTTTATAATGATGAAGGCGAGTTGCTCCTAGAGCAGCGACAAATCAATTATGATTTTTTAGTGCTTGCATTGGGTGGAGTTTCTAATAGTTTCAATACATTAGGTGCTGATGAGCATTGTATTTTCTTAGACAGCCTTGAAAATGCCAATTTATTTCATCATAAATTACTCGACGCTTTACTCCAATTAAATGAAACGCAAGAAAGAGTCAGCATTGGTATTGTCGGTGCGGGTGCGACAGGTGTTGAATTGGCAGCAGAGCTTCATCATGTCATTGAGTCTGTTAAAGAGTACGGCTATCTGAATATCGCTAAGCATCATCTTGATGTGCATTTGATTGAAGCGTCACCTAAAATCCTTCCTCAATTACCAGAGCGTGTAAGCGCTAGGGCTCAAGCTGTTCTTGATCAGATTGGTATACGTTTACATATCGGTGTTCAAGTTAAAGAAGTGACTCGTGATGGTTTCATTACCCAAGATGGCGATGTGATTAAAGCAGGCTTAAAAGTATGGGCTGCCGGTGTAAAAGGGCCAAAAGCATTTCAGCATTTTGCAAAACTGCCCATTACTCCGCGAAATCAGGTAGAAGTTGATGATTGTATGCGAGTTAAAGGTCATCAAGATATTTACGCCCTTGGCGATTGCGCTCTATTGATCCAAAGTTCTGGCCAGCCTGTTCCACCAAGGGCGCAAGCAGCAGCTCAGATGGCTGATACCTTGTTTGATAATATCGTTAATCGATTACAAGGTAAGCCTGAAAAGGCCTTTATTTATAAAGATTACGGCTCATTAGTGTCTTTAAGCCGCTTCTCTGCGGTAGGCAATTTAATGGGGAACCTACGTTCTGGCACTTTCTTTGTTGAAGGCCATATAGCAAGATTGATGTATATCTCTTTGTATCAGAGGCATTTAGCCAGCCTTTATGGTTGGTTTTCGGCAATTGTGTATCGAGTGGCACAAAAGTTATTGAAGTGGCAGCGTCCGAAGCTCAAATTACATTGATTTCTATGTGATTTAGGAGATAGAAAGAGAGCAAATATGCTCTCTTTTTTTTTATTGTTTAGGAATTGCCGACGAGTCACGAATGATAGGTTCAGGAGTAAAGGTTCTAGAATATATGGCATCTTGCTCGCGACGTTTTGCTATTAATAATTCAGTAGCAACCTGAGCAATTTCTGCGTTTGGCTGATGTACAGTGGTAAGTTTAGGCCAGGTTTGACGTGAGAATGGGCTATCTTCGAAACCGACAATTGATAAATCAGCGGGTATGTCTAAACCCGCTAAACGAGCCGCAAAAAGTGCACCAGCGGCAATTTCATCGTTACAAGCAACAATCGCCGTCGGGCGATTTTTTAGTTTGATGAGCTTGTTAGCACCATCAACACCGGACTCAAATGAGTACTTCCCTTCAATTATGTAGTTTTCATTCAGCTTTAGGTTGTTTATTGTTAATGCCTGTTTAAAACCAAGTAATCGCTCTTTGGTGGATTCATGGTGTAAATCTCCGCTTAAAAAAGCGATATGCTTGTGACCTAAATCAATCAGATGCTGGGTGATTTGTACTGCACCGAATTTATCGTTGACTAAAATAGTCAACCCATTCTGATCGTTGTCCTTTTCTCCCGCAATAATGCGCACATAGTTAGCATCAATTTCAGTGAGTGCTTTGAGTACTTTAGGATCTTCTGACAAGGGCGGTGTCAGTACTAATCCAGCGAGCCTAGAATATTTGACTAGTGCTGTAAGCTCATCACATATGGTCTCTGATTTGGCATTGCAAGGGTGGATGACAAGTTCATAGCCCTTGTCTTTACAGGCTGACAAAATCCCATTTTGCATATCAATAATATAGTAAGCGTTTGGATTATCGTAAATAAAACCAATAGCATAGGATTTAGTTCCTGCTAGATTTCTTGCTGCTAAATTAGGTTGGTAGTTAAGTGCTTTTATCGCCTCGTTCACTTTGTCAACGGTGGCCTGCTTCACTGAAGGTTCGTTATTGGTTACACGGGATACTGTCTTGATAGACACTCCAGCACATTTAGCTACGTCGTTGATAGTGACTTTCATTGATGTAAAAACTCTTTGTCTAAGGTCGCGAGGGGTTTAACTGTTCTATGAACGTAAATTCTTTACCAGCAATTTACAAGCTTACATTTTTTATCAGTTTTTTCTGACTTATACATCTTATAGTGCGAGCTTTTGATGTGCTTAGCAATCCTGAATTGTTACAAATTGGCGTTAATTTATCATTGTTACAATTATGCTTGGAGTTGTAAATTTACGTCATAATATTAAAGCTCATGTTTTATAATGATTTTTAATAAAAATACTGATTCAACATTCTGCTTTATGACATTTTTTTACTTCCATCGTTATTTTGTTGTGGCAAGGCTGTTAATTATTGTGTAATGTTTGCACCAGACATGACAGCGTTGTCATTCCTCGGGGAATGGTTATGAATACTAAAACGATAATAAAGTTATGGAAGGGAAACGAGATGCGACCATCAACCTTTAAGAAAACTGTACTAGCTACAAATATTGCTATCCTACTCGGCAGTGCTGTATCCATTAGCGCTGTTGCTGCAGACGCCGTGGCAACCACCGCAGCACCTGAAAATATTGAAAAAATTGAAGTTCGCGGTATTCGCGCTTCCCAGCAAGCTAACTTAAATGCTAAACGCTTCTCAGACAGTACTGTGGATGCGATTACTGCTGAAGACATTGGTAAATTTCCGGATAAAAACGTTGCAGAATCTCTGCAACGTATTCCTGGTGTCACGATCCAGCGTCAATTTGGTGAAGGCGCGGGTGTTTCAATTCGTGGTGCGGGTCAAGATCTGACTTTGACGACTCTGAATGGACAAAACGTAGCTTCAACAGGTTGGTTTGTTCTTGAGCCAGCAAAACGTTCATTTAACTATGAATTATTACCATCTGAATTAGTTGGTAACTTAGAGGTCTATAAATCATCTCAAGCGGACTTAGCTGAAGGTGGTGTGGGTGGTACTGTTGTAGTTAATACCCGTAAGCCATTGGATATGGATTCAATGACTTTCTTTGCTTCTGCTGAAGCTCAATATCAAAGCGATTCGGGTGAAACAGATCCACAATTTTCAGGCTTAGGTAGCTGGAAGAATGATGATGAAACTTTTGGTGTATTAGTTTCTGGCGTTATGCAAAATCGTAGCTTGCAGCGTCAAGGCGATGAAGCGTTTTGGGAATGGGGTGCTGGCCCTGTCGCATTTGAACAAGAGCGCGAACGTTCAGCTATTGCTGCAACATTCCAGTATGCCCCATCTGATTCATTAAACTTTGTGTTTAACGCGATGGACATGCAAATGGCCGCGGACAACACCAACTACGCATTATGGTTTACGCAAGCTGACACTTCATGGTCAGGAGCTCCAGGTTCTGGTGCTTGGGGTGACACGGAATGGATTGGTGGCTGCGGTTTATGTGGTGGTGATAAGCCAGATGCATCACAGTCAGGTTCTCAAGTTGCAGGCCCTGTTAACTTGGCATACTGGCAAGCTCGCCCTCGTGAAGCGACAATGAAGTCTCAAGTTTTCGACTTGAAGATGGAATATAGCGGCGATGGATACCAGTTTACGACTCAAATCGGTGATACAAGCTCTACTGGTGGTACCGATTTCGAAATGGTTGTTGAAGATGGTCTGGGTGGTACAGCATTAAATGGTGCAACTTACGACTTTACCAATGGTCATCAAACTTGGGATTTAAATGGTTTTGATACAGCTACTTATGATCCTGGTTCGCTTGCAATGGGTACTGGCAGTAACTTTAATAAAACACCAAAAACAGATGATGAAACTTATATTCAAGCAGATATTAAGTTTGATGTAGATCTAGGTGTGGTTAATGCCATTAAAACGGGTCTGAAATATGCGAAGCATAATACAACGAGTCGACGTTTTGACTTTGTACAAGCCGATGACTTTAATCCTGTCATATCAACAGCAGGCTTAAATACTGGTACTTTTGCTGTAGGTACGAGTGAATACGATATTATTCGTTTTGATCCAGATGCACTAAAAGATTGGGCTAAATCGAGCATCATCGGTGAGACTGAAGATTTTGGTTCATACCGTGAAATTGATGAAGATAACTATGCTGCTTATGTGATGGCTAACTTTGCATCAGAAGGTGTACGCGGTAACTTTGGTGTGCGTTATGCGGGTACTGAAGCGACCTCAACGTACTATGTTGATGGTAAGAAAGCCGATGCTTCAGCTAATTATGGGGAATGGTTACCAAGCTTAAACGTAGCATTCGACTTAGCACCTGATCTCATATTGCGCGCATCAGCGGCTCGAGTTATGGCTCGTCCACAGTATGATGACATGTATGTTAACCCTAACGTTTTAGGTGCAAATGATGATGTGCCTAATAACCAAAAATGGGTTGTTGGTAATATCGGGTTAAAACCATTTATTGCTAATCAAATAGACTTAGGCATTGAATGGTATTTCAATGAAGAGTCATTACTTTCTGCGGCTTTGTTTATGAAGGATGTTAAAAACTTCGTAACCTTTAGTGAGTACCATGCAGATAGCGCCGATATCCCATTTACTGGCACGTTAAAACCTGATGAAGTTGCTGGTGGTTGGACTGTGCAAGAGAAAGCCAATGGCGAATCGGCGACAATCCAAGGTTTAGAGCTGCAATATCAACAAGACTTTGGGAACGGCTTCGGCTCAATTGTTAACTACACTTATACTGATAGTGAAACTAGCCCAAATACATATACAGATCGCAACCCGTTCTTAAGCGATAGTTCAAAGCACTCATATAACTTAACTGGTTATTTTGAAAACGATTTGTTCCAAGTTCGTTTAGCATATAACTGGCGTAGTGAATATATGATCCGTGAAACTGGTTCATACGGTAATCGTTTACACGATGCATTTGGTAGCTTGGACTTGAGTGCAATTTGGCATGTTACTGATTATATGGATATTAAACTTGATGGTAATAACCTGTTAGAAGAAGGTTCACGTCAGTTTGGTAACAATCAGTTCCAATCTAATCTAAGTGGTTTTACGGATGGCTTCCCTGTATTTGAATACAACATGGCCCGCCGAATTACATTAGGCGCTAGCGTACGATTCTAATCTCGATTTAACTCATGTATAAATGAAAAAGGGAGCTTGCTCCCTTTTTTTATATCTCAATAATATTCAATCAGAAGAAGCCCTCAAGGAGCTCATATGACTAATTCAATCACCCCACTTGACTCAGCAAAACATGCGCACCTGAAAGTGACTCCTACCACTTATGAACATGTTGCTGCGCAACACTTACTACCTATTTCAATTTATGAGTTTGCCTTTGCTGCTGTAGATGCTCCTGTTGTTTTTGTTAAAAATAGTGAAACAGGAGAATATCAGTCCGTAATTATGCTTGGATTAAAACCTGGACAGAATTTGAAGCAAAAAGATGGCAAATGGTTAGGGCTGTATATTCCAAATATACTTAAAAACTATCCGTTTGGTTTAATGTTGAGTGCTGAACAGCAGGATAAAGTATGGGTGGGGATACGAGAAGAAAGCGCTCATGTGAGCACTGATAAGGGAAATGCATTGTTTGAAGGTGGAGAGGAAACTGCGTTTTTAAGATTGCGTAAAGACAGTATTATAAAAAACTTCGAACAAGAGCAAATGAGTAAGGCAATTATTGCATTTTTTGCTCAAAAAGAATTATTTTCTCCCCAAAGTCTTACCGTTGACATCAAAGGCGAAAAACGCGGCATAAATGGTATCTATTTCATCGACGAAGCTAAGTTAAATCAACTCAACTCAGATGAGTTCTTAGATATCAAGCAACGGGGCCTTTTAGCGCCGATTTACAGCCATTTGAACTCATTGCATCAAATTAATCGCCTAGCGAAAGAAGAAATCGAGTTGAGCGTTTAAGTAATCAGCAGGCATAGATCATGACTTCAAGAAAAGAAATAAAGAGTGTCGTCATTGTTGGTGGCGGAACTGCAGGTTGGATTTCTGCCTGCCATTTAGCTAAAAAGTTGAATGTTAGAACACCTAAAGTACAAGTTATGTTAGTTGAGTCCCCGAATATTCCCACTATCGGTGTTGGTGAAGGGACTGTACCTATGTTACGCGAAACATTAAAGTATTTTGGTATTCGAGAAGATGAGTTTATTCGTTGCTGTGACGTAACATTTAAGCAGAGTGTTAAATTCATTGATTGGAATAAACCCAATTCAGGGGAGTACTATCACCATTTATTTGATTATCCCTACTTTAAAGACGTTACTTCAACTTGGCTTAATAAATCTCTTTCAGATAGAGGCCGCTACGCTGATCTTGTGTCAGTTCAAGGTCATTTGATTGATGCGGGACTTGGACCTAAAGTGATGACACAGCCTCAATATCGAGGTGCTATGCATTACGCGTATCATCTCGATGCTGCAAAGTTTACCAAGATGTTAACCAAATTTGGTGTTGAACAGTTAGGCGTTAAACATCTTCTTGCAGAAGTCATTGATACAAAAATGGACGCTCTGGGACATATCTTAGAGTTACATACTGATAATGCTGGTGTATTGAATGCGGACTTGTATGTTGATTGTACAGGATTTAGTGCTCAACTCATTGGAGATGCATGTAAAGTTCCCTTCGTTGATAAGAGTGACATCTTGTTTGTCGACTCAGCATTAGTTGTGCAGCTTCCTTATGAAGATAAATATACGTCTATCCCTTGTTTCACTAAATCAACAGCACAAGAGGCTGGCTGGATATGGGATATCGGTTTGTCTGAACGTCGTGGTGTTGGTTATGTGTATTCCAGTCAATATTCATCAATAGAGCAAGCTGAGAGTGTATTGCGGGAATATCTTGGTAAAGCAGCAGAACACGTCTCGTTTCGACACATACCGATGAAGGTGGGGTATAGAGAGAAATCGTGGCAAGGTAACTGTGTGGCGATTGGTTTGTCGAGTGGTTTTGTTGAACCTCTAGAAGCGACTGGTCTGCTTATGTTTGATGCGACAGCCAGAATGTTAGCCGAATGTTTTCCTGCTAATACTGACGTTATGCCACTTGTGGCTAATCGTTATAATCAGCGCGTATCGAATGCTTGGAATCGGGTGATTGATTTTATTAAACTTCATTATGTCATCGCTAAACGAATGGATACGCCATTTTGGGTTGATAATAAAAATGAAATAAGTATTCCAGACACATTAAAAGAACATTTAGAATTGTGGCGCTATCACATACCGACTGCCTATGACTTTACTTCTACGCTAGAATTTTTCAATTTAGAAAATTATTTATATGTACTCTATGGCTCAGACTTTGAGTCAAAATTAGAGAGGAAATTAAATGATGAAGAGGAAAGGCTTTTCACGGTAATGACCGAGAAATTAGGCAAGCAGGTTACATTACTCAAATCGCAATTATTACCCCATAGAGAGTTAATTGAACGTATCAAGTTGTATGGCATCCAACTTAATTAATGGTTGAATTAAATGGTAAGTAGAGCAAGATTTTTAATCTTGCTCTTTATTATTTTAAATATTTTTTATTTTCGCTAAGAATTCTTGATGTGATAAAGATTGCTCTTTTGCTCTAAACTGTTGTGTTTTTAAGTTGTCGAGTATTCTTGATATTTCATTTTGGGGACAAGGTATATGAATTTCAGGAATATGCTGCATACCATAAAGTACGTAGCGATAATTCTCATCTGTAAAAACTGAACTATATCCATTGGCAAGATCGACATACTCACAAACTTTGTCTTTCCATAGTGTCATTTTTTGTTCTAGAGCAGGGATGAATGCTGAGCTTTGTGCTGCTTTTTGCCAAAATTCATTTTCATCTCTATCAGTTAAGCAGTAATGAAGTACGATAAACTGTCTAAGATCGGTATACAAGCCGTTCATTGCGGTATTATATGACGTCCTTATTGCTTGGGAGGGATTTGATGACGTTAAATGCGTCGCTAGCAATCTTGCACCTAAGTTTATAAGATGCAAGCCTGTCGATTCTAAGGGTTCAATAAATCCACCTGCGAGACCCATTGCAATACAATTTCCAACCCAAAATTCACGTCTACAACCTATCTTCATATCTAAGTGAACAGTTCTTATGATCTCTTGTTCATCGCCAAGATAAGCTTTTAATTCAGCCTCAGCCTGTTCCCTCGTTAGACTATTGCCATCGTAGACATAACCCGTTCCTTGACGATTCGTTAGGTCAATTTCCCAAGCCCAACCATGACTAAGCGCTGTTGCTGTCGTATAAGCTCTTGGTAGCTGGTGAGGCAGATATTCCCGCTGCATTGCAACGGCTTTATTGCAAGGTAATTCTGTTTCGAATGATTGCCAGTTATCATTCTTTAGGCTTTGAATTAAAAGCCCTTTAAAGCCTGTGCAGTCGATAAATATGTCGCTCTTGAATGAGCCTAGGTCAGTTACAACCTCAGTGATGTTGCCATCATTAACCAGAACGTCCGTTACATTTGCTTCTACATGCTCTACACCTGCTTGGGTGGCTTTACGCTTTAAAAAGGCCGCCATGAGCGTCGCGTCTAAGTGGTAACCATAGGGGACAATACCTTGATATTGGTTCAAGTATTGCGTTTTAGGGCTTAAGTTATTTTGCATTAAGCTAAATGAAAGACTTGTTGCTTCAGCAAAGGGAGTGATGTTTGATTCATTAATCTGATTATTTAAAATCCAAGCACTTGCATTATCAATTTTCCCAGATGGTTTTTGTTGCTCAAATGGATGGAAATATTCATGCATTTTACCATCGACTGGTTTCATCCAGTTACGAAATAATATGCCAGTCTTTAATGTTGCGTTTGTTTCTCTAAGTAGTTCATTTTCATCTAATCCCATAGCTGCAAAGAAGAATCGTAGACTATGAACGGTAGCTTCACCAACGCCAATAATACCAATTTCTTTACTTTCGATAAGTCTAATATCAATGATATTAGACGAATGGTTATATAACTTACTCAAGTAGAGAGCCGTCATCCAGCCTGTGCTACCGCCACCGACAATCGTGATACTTTTTAGCGGAGAATTATTCATCTTAATGTTTCCTATTAACTCGCCAACATGACGCTACCCGTCAAAATGATCCAAATGGAGAAAAAGAGTTTTAATACTTTTACTGGGAGAAAGAGTGCTAATTTACGAGCGAGTAATCCTCCGATAATGGCGCCAGGGCCTGCGAATAAAACTAGCTCAAAGAGGGCATGGCTATTTGTTGAAAAAATATGGATAGGGCTTGCCGACCAGACTGTAATCGCAGAAACAACAACGCCAGTGGCGACCGCCATTTTGGCGCATATTCCCCTTATCATGAGATAAATGACGACTAATTCGCCGACGCCTACCGATAACCAAGCTGTGATAATACCGCCGAAATAGCCAATGAGAGCGAGCCAAAGAAAATCGACCGGCATTATAGAGTGAGTGATTTGTGTGCTTTTTTTGCTACTGATAATGATGGCGATACCAAGCACTATCGAGAAAATGCTAAAGCTGGTGTGTAGCGAAGAGGGCGAATTGAGTTGTAGTAATTGGCTACTCCAGAAACCTAAGACAGAAAAGAAGGCTGCAAGTAATGATGCTTTTACAAAACCAGACCATGCATCATCTTCTCGATGGTGCTTTTTATAATGCAGTGACCATGAAATCGCGCCTGCTGTCATGCCAAAGCATTGGATCATAAATGAAGTCGAGACACTTTGAGACTCATTAAAGTTGAGGCTCGAAAATACCGGAATAAAGATGACGCCACCGCCAGCTCCCGTCGAGTTTGCAAATATCGCTCCTGTGATGCCTAGAAAAACGAAGCGTCCATATTCTTGGATAAGATCAAATAGCGAATGAAAATGGTTCGCCCAAAATAACCAAGCTCCACAGAGTAGTAATACCAAACTGAGGTTTAGGTAATACCGATTTAAGCGCGGAGCAGACTGGGTATTATTGCGCACAAGTGTGTTAATGGGATTCATCAATAGCTACCGTGATCTTTGTCATGTTATCGCTATGTTACCAATGAAAGACAGCGTTGTCACATAAGCTTGAATAAATAAATTAAACATTGTAAGTATATGAAAAATTATAATTAATTGTGTCTTTTCATAAAAAATAACAATAATTGTCAAAAAAATGTAGAAATCCTGTTCTTTCTTGTGTACTTTAATAATGACAACGCTGTCATCTGCTTGTGTGACGCGTTGTTTGTAAGGTCTGCATGAGAGGATGAGGTCTCCTTATCATGTGTTTGGCAGGAGTATTGCTGTCGGGCGGCGATACGTTTGTCTTTGATATTTTGATAGTCTCTCCCCAGAAACTAGCGTGGGCTGGGTACTGTAAGCAGTGCCTAGCCATTTTTTTAGGATGTTTTTACAATATTACTCAACTGCCTACCTCAGCACTTGAACGTTAGCGGCATAGATAAAAAAACTCACTGGTATAAACCAGATAATAAAAGAGGCTGCAATTTATGGCGATTCATTTAACGGTTGCGATGCGTGTCATTGCAATTGGCATGACGAGTGTCATTGCCCATGTCACTGCACGCATCATGACAAGAAGAACGGTTTGCATCCCCCTGTTTATAATGGCATTAGTGTTTTTTTCGGCATTTTCCTCTTTTGCTGTATTTGCTGCCGACACAGCCACAAATAATTTAGCTTCAAATTCTGATGTGTCTAAATCGTCTGCACAGGTTTCAAAAAAAATCACCACCGCGATACAGCAGGAATGGTTGCTAAAGTTACTTGATGAAGCACTGCGGCGCTCGGATTCGGGTTATCAAGCGCAAGAAATGTCGACTCAAATGAATCAAAAGCGCAAGGTTGAAGAAGCACTCGCTGGGACAGTCGACGTGTTTTGGAGCATGACCTCAAAAGAATTGGAAGAAACTGTGCTTCCCGTGCGCATTCCATTGTTTAAAGGGTTACTTGGTAATCGGCTGCTGATTATCCGTAAATCGGATGAGGCACGATTTGCTAATGTGAAAACCATGGCGGATTTTAGGCAGTTAAAGGCGGGGCAAAATCGTTATTGGCCCGATGCCACGATTTTAGAAGCCAATGGATTACCCGTCGTCACTAGCTATCAGTACACCAATTTATACTCCATGTTAGAAGGCGGGCGTTTCGATTATCTTGCCCTCGGTGCCCAGGAAATTGGCGAAGAACTCGAAAATCACCCCGATCCCGCACTTAAGGTCGATAGCCATATCCTGCTGCAATATCGTTCGCCAGCTTATTTCTTTGTTTCCCCTAAGCGCCCCGAACTTGCTGCGGCCATTTTAGCCGGGCTTGAAAGTATGGTAAGCGACGGCTCTTTTGATGAGATGTTTAATCGCGAGCTTAAAATTGAGCAACTGTATCGTGAGGCTAAGTTTGAGCAACGGGTCATTATCCGTCTTGATACAGCTGATTTAAGTCCATTTACACCAATAGAGCGCACAGAATTATGGTTAGATCTTTTTAGTATGCAAGGTGCAAAATAATGAAAACATTAGCCTTAAAAGTACAGATTGGATTAGCGGCAGCAATTTTTATGATTGTTAGCGTTCTGTTCGGTGCATCATACTGGTTGGCGAGCGATAAATTGGCTGCCAGTGAAACTGAGTTTGAAGAAAATACCGTCGCCAATTTACAAGTGACCATGGCGCAGCCCATCTTCACCTACGACTATGAGCAGATCCGTGCAGTGCTATCTGTGATGCTTAAATCTGCGCAGATTTATCATATTGTCGTGAGTGACCATCGCGGTAAAGTATTAGCCGAGAGTCAACAGGCTCAAACAGTGGCCGATGAGTATCTAGTAAAACGTGAAATTCACTTTGCTGACCAAGGTAACCCAACGGGCCAATTGGCCATTCAGTTTTCTATGTTGCCAATTCGCGCTCAGTTGTCAGATTTACTCTTAGGTTATTTCTTGCAGGCGTTGTTAATTCTCGGTGGTAGTTTATTTGTGATCTTCATTATTCTTAAACGTTTAGTGATTAATCCACTTGAAAATGTGGTCCGTGCCATGGAAGAAATTGCCAGCGGTGACGGTGATTTATGCCACAGATTACCGGTTGAGAGTCAGGATGAGATTGGTCAGCTTGCTAAGGCATTTAATGGTTTTGTAGAGCAAATCCACGGCACGATTTCCAAAGTGCACGAAACCTCAGGGCAATTACTGGGCGATGCCAAAGCGCTTGGTTCATTGTCGCAAACCAACAATGATCGTGTGCAAACCCAATTAAAAGAAACCGAGGCGGCAGTGACGGCGGTAACTCAACTGAGCGCCAGTGCCAATGAAGTCGCCATTAATGCGAAACGCACCGCGGATGCGGCGAGTCAGGCCGATAAAGCGGTCGATGACAGCCAGCGGCAGTTCGATTCGGGATTAGACATTACTCGTAAACTGGCATCTGAATTAGCCCGCTCGGCATTGTCCGTTTCACAGCTACAGCAAGAAACCCAAAAGATTGATGAAGTGGTCGTGGTGATCAACAGCATTGCCGAACAAACCAACTTACTGGCGCTTAATGCTGCGATTGAAGCGGCGAGGGCGGGTGAACAAGGGCGCGGGTTTGCTGTGGTGGCCGACGAAGTGCGCACCTTGGCGAGCCGAACTCAACAGGCCACAGGTGAAATACAGAAAATGATCCAGCAGGTCCAGAGCCGCGTGGCTGAAACTGTCACTGTGATGCAAGCGAGCCAAGCCCTTTCAACTCAGGGCGTTAACCGCTCAGAAGAAATTAAGTTAGTGCTTACTAAAGTGACTGATTTAGTCTCAAATATCAGTAATATGAACATCGAAGTTTCCCATGCGGCACAGGAGCAAACCTGCGTCACCGAAGCGATTTCTCGTACGTTAAATGATCTTGCCAATGTCTCAGGTTCAGCCTCACTCGATAGCGAGCACTTAGCGCACTCGAGCGAGCGACTGTTTCACCAAGGGGAAAGACTGCGGACGTTAGTAACTTCCTTCAGATTGTAGCCATTTCTGG
The DNA here is from genome assembly GCF_025653545.1 of Shewanella sp. SW1. NCBI lineage: Bacteria > Pseudomonadati > Pseudomonadota > Gammaproteobacteria > Alteromonadales > Shewanellaceae > Shewanella > Shewanella sp. SW1. The sequence goes on from NZ_JAKKSG010000001.1 coordinate 171,429, forward strand.
AGCTAGATAAGGATAATCATGAAAAAAACACTTTCAGCAAGCGCCATTTTACTGGCTTTAGGATTAGCGGCCTGTTCCGAGGCGCCTGTGACGCCTTCCGCAGCGTCAGCCGATAAGGCTGTGGCTCAAACACAGCAAGCTCAGGACGCATTAACTCAAGCGCAGTTACAACAACTCGGGGATTCGTTAGTCGTAACTTATCGTGTTGTGACCAATGTGCCAGACGATAAGTGCCTAAAAGATAAAGCCGATGGTCGCTGTTTTGTCGCTCAAATTGATTTCGTGCCCGGTATGGATTTAGCCAGCCAAGATTGGGAAATTTATTTAAGCCAAATGCGCCCAGTGCAATCGGTTGAAAGCGGTGAATTGACGATAACGCACGTTAAAGGCGATTTACATCGTATTACGCCAACGGCCGCTTTTAAGGGATTTGTTAAGGGCGAGAAAAAGCAACTGACATTCCGTGGTGAGCCGTGGCAATTGGCTGAAACTGACGCTATGCCAAACTATTACCTCGCAGCAAAAGGATTAGAACCCGTCATTATCGCCAGCACTCAAGTGGGTAAAGATGCCGAAACGGGTTTAGAGACGCGTCCGTATGTTGAAGGGTTTACGAATTTTAAAACCCAATATCAACGCACTGAAACGGATAAACTCGCGCCAGCCGATGCCGCGCAATTATTTAAAGCTAATCAAAGCGTGAGTGAAGATGCTGCCTTTGCTGTGGATACCATCATCCCAACGCCACAAAAGGTGAAGATCTATTCAACCGATACACCAGTATCCCTTGCTGGTGGTATTAAGCTAGAATATCAGCAAGATAACCCAGAGCAAAAGAGTCAAGTTGCGGCGGCGGTGGTACGTTTAGCTCGCCTGGGTGTGGCTGAATCTGCGAGTGGCATTACGGTGAAATTTGCCAGCCAAAAAGGGGATGAGGGCAGTTATCGCTTAGATATTCAGCCAACTGAAATTGTGATTGCTGCCAATGATGCAGCAGGCTTCTCTTACGGTTTGTCATCACTAGCAAGCCTTGTGGATGTGAATTCGCTGAAAATGAATGCCATGACCATTGAAGACCGCCCACGTTATCCGTTCCGTGGCATGCACATTGATGTGGCTCGTAATTTCCACAGCAAACAATTGTTGCTGGATTTGCTCGACCAAATGGCGGCTTATAAGCTCAATAAACTGCATTTACACATGGCTGACGATGAAGGTTGGCGACTCGAAATCGACGGGCTACCTGAGCTGACCGACATCGGTAGTAAACGTTGTCATGATCTTGCTGAAAATACCTGTCTGTTACCGCAACTGGGCAGTGGTCCTTTTGCGGAGTCGAGCGTTAATGGTTTCTATACTAAACAAGACTATATCGACATAGTGAAATATGCCGAGGCGCGTCAAATTCAAGTGATCCCATCGATGGATATGCCGGGTCATAGCCGCGCCGCGATTAAAGCGATGGATGCGCGTTTTCGTCGATTACAGGCTGAAGACGTAGAGCTTAAAAACACGGGCAAAGTGCAGGTTGTCCCTGTGCAGGAAACGGCAAATCAAGCTAACACAGCGGTAAAAGCGTTAGATGCGGGCGCTCGTCAATTGCAAGCAGAAGGAAAAACCACTGCAGCTGAGCAATATTTGTTATCCGATGCAAACGACAAAACGGTTTATTCTTCAGTGCAATATTACGACGACAATACGCTTAACGTGTGTATGGAGTCGACTTATCACTTTGTCGATAAAGTGATTGATGAAATTGCCAAGTTACACCAAGCCGCGGGTCAACCATTGACGCGTTACCACATTGGTGCCGATGAAACGGCGGGAGCTTGGAAACAATCTCCTCAGTGTTTAGCATTTGTCGCCAATAACGATAAAGGCGTTAAGTCGATAGATGACTTAGGCGCTTATTTTATTGAACGAATTTCGACTATGTTAGCGGCAAAAGGCATTGAAGCAGCAGGATGGAGCGATGGTATGAGCCATGTTCGCCCTGAGAATATGCCCGCTAAGGTGCAGTCTAATATTTGGGATGTGATTGCCCACAAAGGTCATTCGCGCGCCAATCAGCAGGTGAATCTCGGCTGGGAAACCATACTTTCTAATCCTGAGGTATTGTACTTTGACTTCCCCTATGAGGCCGATCCTAAAGAGCATGGTTATTACTGGGCGAGCCGCGCGACCAATAGTCATAAAGTCTTTAGCTTTATGCCTGATAATTTAGCCGCTAACGCCGAGCAATGGACCGATATTGAAAATCAGCCATTCGAAGCGGATGACAGAATAAAATTTGATGAGGCGGGTAACAAAGTCTCGGGTCCAAGGGAGAAAGGCAAACCCTTTACTGGCTTGCAAGGGCAGGTTTGGAGTGAGTCGATTCGCAGTGATGATACGCTGGAATATATGGTGTTCCCGCGTTTGTTGATGCTGGCAGAGCGGGCTTGGCATCAAGCCGAATGGGAAGTGCCCTATCAGTATCAAGGCGCTGTGTATAACCAAAGCTCGGGGGCTTTTACCTTAGCCATGCGTGATGCACAGGCAAAGGAGTGGCAACAACTTGCGAATACCTTGGGCCACAAAGAGTTTATCAAGCTAGATAAAGCCGGCATCGATTATCGCGTACCGACGGTCGGCGCCGAGATCCGTGACGGTAAACTGTTTGCTAATATTGCCTATCCCGGGCTCAAACTTGAATACCGAAGCCTCAATGGCGAATGGCAAGTTTATCAAGCGGGATTGGTGGTCACTGCACCGATTGAGATCCGAGCCATTGCGGCCGATGGTATTCGTAAAGGCCGAAGTTTAATCGTTAACTAAATCGTTTTTATATCTGGCTGTATTTTAAAGATAAAATACAGCCTTTTTGTTTTTCTGTGTCAGTGATTGCCTAAATTTGATTTTAGATCATAAATCACTTAAAAAAGTAAATGACAACGCTGTCATTTTTGCTGTAACATTGAGTTAACTAAAGTTGAGCGCTGTATTAACGGCAAATAATAAGCAACGGTAGCGCTGCATTGATAGCTGAAGAGGGGTGTCATGGGGTTAGTCCAGACAAAAGATCAACAACTGTTTATAGGTGTAGATGGCGGCGGCAGTAAATGCCGAGCCACCATCTACTGCGCAGACGGTACCGTTTTAGGGACAGGTGTTGCTGGACGCGCAAATCCACTGCATGGTCTCACACAAACATTTGAATCCATTGAAGCATCGACTCGCCTGGCGTTGCTGGATGCGGGCATGAACGAGAGCGATAGTCACTTGCTGGTGGCGGGTCTTGGTCTTGCTGGCGTAAATGTCCCTAGGTTATATCAAGATGTTATCAACTGGCAGCATCCTTTTGCGGCCATGTATGTCACTACCGATTTGCATACGGCTTGTATTGGTGCGCACCGTGGTGCCGATGGCGCGGTGATCATTACGGGTACTGGCTCTTGCGGTTATGCCCATGTTGGCGATACCAGCTTGAGTATTGGTGGTTATGGTTTTGCATTGGGTGATAAGGGCAGCGGTGCTTGGCTTGGATTAAAAGCCGCCGAACACGTGTTGTTAGCACTCGATGGCTTTGCCGTACCAACCCGATTAACCGATATGCTGTTGAATGAGTTTGGTGTCACCGATGCGCTAGGCATTGTCGAAAATCTAGCAGGTAAATCATCAAGTTGCTACGCCGCATTAGCCAGAAGCGTACTCGATTGTGCCAATGAAGGTGACGCGGTAGCGACTGCTATCGTACAAGAGGGGGCTGATTATATTAGCGACATGGCACGTAAGTTATTTAGCTTAAATCCGGTGCGTTTTTCTATGATCGGTGGTCTTGCTGAGCCTTTACAAGCTTGGCTCGGTGCCGATGTGGTCGCTAAGATTTCAGAAACCTTAGCACCACCCGAACTCGGTGCTATGTATTTCGCCCAGCAAGAATTTAATAAGTCGTTGTCAGTGCACATAGGCACTGAAGCCAAATCCTGTATTTGAACGTGAAGGTAAAAGACATGACAAACACTATTATGGAACAAGAAGCACGCACTGCACCGCAAAAAATTGCGGGTCAATTAGAAGCTAACGCTGACATCATGCAGCAGTTAGGTGAGAAACTGCGCGCCTTCGCCCCTCGTTTTGTGATGATAGTAGGTCGCGGCTCATCGGATCATGCGGGAGTGTTCGCTAAATACTTATTTGAAATTGAAGCGGGTGTACCGACCTTCGCCGCCGCACCTTCAGTGGCAAGTGTGTATGGTAAAACCTTGAAACTCGAAGGCGCGTTAGTCATTGTGATTTCACAATCTGGCCGTAGCCCTGATATTTTGGCGCAGGCGCGTATGGCAAAAAATGCCGGTGCTTTCTGTGTTGCCTTAGTGAATGATGAAAGTGCACCTATTAAAGATATTGTCGATGTCGTTGTGCCTTTACGTGCAGGTGAAGAAAAAGCGGTTGCTGCGACTAAGAGTTATCTCGCAACGTTGTCGGCGATTTTACAACTCGCCGCCGCCTGGACTCAAAGCGAATCGCTCGCTCGCGCTGTAGCGTCTTTACCCCAAGCGCTGCAAACGGCGGTGGACGCTGAGCCGCAGCTCACGCCAGAATCCGTTGCCGACGTGAAGAACTTAGTCGTACTCGGCCGTGGTTTAGGTTATGCGGTATCCAAGGAAATCGCGCTTAAGCTAAAAGAAGTGTGTTCAATCCATGCCGAAGCGTTCAGTAGCGCCGAGTTCCTCCACGGCCCTGTCACTTTAGTTGAGAAAAAACTCACTATCGTTGATGTGTGCATTGGCGATGAATCCTACGCTAGCCATATCGAACAGATTGAAAATGTGAGCCAACGCGGCGCCGATTTAGTGCATCTGAATCAAACCTCGACCGACATTCACCCACGTGTTGCTCCGTTAGCGTTATTACAACGATTCTATATCGATGTGGCTGCGGTTGCGATTGCCCGCGGTATAGATCCCGATCAACCGGCTGGCCTTAAAAAAGTGACCCAAACGCTTTAAGCGGCAAAGTTTAAGAGGTCTAGGTAGGCTGCACGATTAAACATCTGCAGCTAAGCCACGCGGTTAAACTAATTTAAGCTTTAAGCTAACCGCGTTATTTATTGAAAGAGGTTTGCGATGAAAATCACCCTGATCGCCGAGCGTATTTTTGATGGTGAATATTTCCATCAAGATGTGCCTGTGACTGTTGAAGACGGACACATTCTGGCGTTTGATACGGTTGTTGGCGCGAAGGAAATCCGCCAAGCCGGAACGCTGGTGCCAGGTTTTATCGATGTGCAAGTGAACGGTGGCGGCGGGGCGTTATTCAATGCCGATCCGAGTGTTAATTGTATTGAGACTATCGGCCGTGCCCATGCGCGTTTTGGTACGACAGGTTTTTTACCTACGCTTATCACAGATGATGTCAGCGTGATGGCTAATGCGGCCGATGCAGTGGCCGAGGCTTTAGTCAAAGGTAGCGCTGGCGTTTTAGGGGTGCATTTTGAAGGGCCACATTTATCTGTGCCTAAAAAAGGTGTACATCCGCAGGGTTTTATTCGCGAAATCACCGATGCGGAACTCGCGGTATTTTGTCGTCAAGATCTGGGGATTAAAGTCGTCACGCTTGCGCCTGAGAATGTGTCGCCAGAGGTGATCCGCACTCTCGTCGCGGCGGGCGTGAAGGTGTGTTTGGGCCACTCTAATGCAGACTACGATACTGTTGTTGCGGCATTAGCGGCAGGCGCGACGGGCTTTACTCATCTTTATAATGCGATGTCACCACTGGGTTCCCGTGAGCCGGGCATGGTTGGCGCGGCGATAGAGAGTGAAACCGCTTGGTGTGGTTTGATTGTCGACGGTCACCATGTACATCCCGCGGCGGCAAAGGTTGCACTAAGGGCAAAACCGAGGGGCAAGATAATGTTAGTCACGGATGCTATGCCGCCTGTTGGTATGGATGATGAGACTAGCTTCGAGCTCTTTGGTACTCGAGTGTTAAGAGTCGGCGACAGATTAAATGCCGTGACAGGTGAGCTGGCGGGCTGTGTGCTCGATATGGCGACTGCGGTCAATAATACTGTGAACTTGTTGGGTTTACCTTTGGCGGAAGCCTTAAGAATGGCGGCGTTATATCCCGCGCAATTCCTCGGGATTGACCATAAGGCTGGCCGTTTAGCACTGGGACATAGGGCTGATTTTGTCTTGCTCGATGCACATAACAAAGTGCAGGCAAACTACATTGCGGGACGGGCAGTCTATTCAGGGCCGATTTATGCGGGCCAGGCAATAGGGGCACACCCTTAAATCGCTTTTGCAGTTTAGGTGATTTTTAACATCTATACCCAAACTACCTGAAAATGCAGGATTCAGCGGGAATTTAACGCACTTTAGGCAATGCCATTTATTGCTCCTGCATAAATGGCATTCACGCCATCCATGGCGATTGCGGTTATTTGCAGACCTAGTGGACTAAGTTAAAAATAACCAACGCAGTATAAAGTGCGTTAAAACCCGCCGAGACGGAGTGCCTAGGGCGCTCCACTTCCGTGTTGCATCAATTCAAAAGGTGGCCGACATTCTGTCATTGATGCGCCTTGAATTGAAGCACCCTAGGCGCTCTGAAACTCGTATCTTCAGGTCGCTTGGGTATAGCCCTTGTCGTATTTTGATGACAGGGGCTAAGTTTTTTTATTGTACAGCACTAATTTTAAACAGTATTAGTTTTGTACAGTATTAGTTTTGCTCAACTTTTATAAAAGCTTTTAATAACAATAATAAAGGATGATGGCATGGGGACGACACAGACAAACGCAATTGCGCCAGTAAAGGTGAATAAACCTAGGTTGATGTCGCTGGATGCACTGCGCGGCTTCGATATGTTTTGGATTTTGGGCGGTGAGGCTCTATTTGGTGGCTTGCTTATTTTAACGGGCTGGGCAGGTTGGCAATGGGGCGATGAACAGATGCACCATAGCCAATGGCATGGCTTTCAGTTTTACGATTTAATCTTTCCGCTGTTTATTTTCCTCTCTGGTGTGGCCTTAGGTTTATCTCCCAAACGTTTAGATAAATTACCCCTGAGTGAGCGATTACCTGTGTATCGTCACGGGATTAAACGACTCTTTTTATTGCTGTTACTGGGCATTTTATACAACCACGGTTGGGGAACGGGCGCGCCTGCCGATCCTGAAAAACTTCGCTATGCCAGTGTGTTAGGTCGAATAGCCTTTGCATGGTTCTTTGCGGCATTATTGGTGTGGCACACGAGTCTACGAACCCAAATTATCGTCGCCTTGGGCATTTTGCTCGGTTATGGCGCAATACAACTTTGGTTGCCTTTTCCCGGTGGACAGGCGGGCGTGCTCTCGCCAACGGAATCCATCAATGCCTATGTCGATTCGATTTTATTACCCGGCGTGAGTTATCAGGGGCGCACGCCCGATCCTGAAGGTTTACTGTCGACCATCCCCGCCATAGTCAATGCGTTAGCGGGTGTGTTTGTCGGCCACTTTATTGTTAAATCCCATCCTAAAGGTGAGTGGGTCAAAGTGGGATTACTCGCCGTAGCAGGTGGTGCTTGCTTAGCCTTAGGTTGGCTGTTGGATCTTATCATTCCGGTTAATAAAGAGCTGTGGACCAGTTCATTTGTGCTGGTGACGTCGGGCTGGAGCATGATTCTGCTGGCAGTGTTCTATGCCTTAGTCGATGTGCTTAAGTGGCAAAAAGCCGCCTTTTTCTTTGTGGTGATAGGCACCAACGCCATCATCATTTATTTAGCGTCGAGCTTAGTGGATTGGAAATATATTGCTCAAAGTGTGTTTGGCGGCTTAGTGCAGGCCTTGCCTGAAAGCGCTCAAGCGTTAGCTGCGGTTATCAGCTTGCTTGCGGTGCAGTGGCTGGTTTTATATTGGATGTATCGCCGCAATATTTTTGTCAGGATTTAGTCTGTTTGCTTAATCGCTTGAGATAAGTCGCACACACTCAGTGTCTGCGGCTTTTTTTACATTATTTTCTGGATGTGAGTCATCACTTACTTATAACTTATCAGTTGGCCAATCGATGATTACGAGGGAATATTCGCGAGAATTTATTAAATGACAGCGTTGTCTTTTTGTGTTATTTGTTTTAACATCACTGAAACAATGGTGCGTTTGGATGATAACATTAGCCATTGCGGACGAGTCGCGATACGGATATTCGGGAACTTAGGCATTAATTTAAACCCCGTTATCACCTAAATAATTAATTACTATAAGAAGCAGGTTTATGGAAATGACACTCGATAAAAGCCAGCAGAAAAGCAGCTTTCTCCCCATGGCCATAGTGGCCGCTCTCTTTTTCATCCTCGGATTCGCCACTTGGTTGAATGGTTCTTTGATGCCTTATTTGAAACAAATATTGCAACTCAATCCCTTTCAAGCGTCGTTGATCCTGTTTTCTTTCTACATTGCAGTGACCTTTACTGCCTTGCCATCCGCTTGGCTTATTCGCAAAGTTGGCTATAAGAATGGTATGGCGATAGGCATGGGCGTGATGATGTTGGCGGGCTTACTGTTTATCCCTGCTGCGGAAACACAAATATTTGCCCTATTCCTTTTCGCCCAATTAGTGATGGGCGCAGGCCAAACCCTATTACAAACTGCGGTTAACCCTTATGTAGTGCGTTTGGGGCCTGAAGAATCTGCGGCCGCCCGTGTCAGTGTGATGGGTATTTTGAATAAAGGTGCGGGTGTGATTGCGCCTTTGGTGTTTTCGGCGTTGATTTTAGACAGCTTTAAAGACCGTATTGGTACTGAGCTAACTCAAGTACAAATTGAAGAAATGGCTGACGGTTTAGTATTCCCCTATTTAGGCATGGCCATTTTTATCGGTATATTAGCGCTCGCGGTAAAAAAATCACCTTTACCGGAGTTGTTGAATGAAGATGAAGCTGCTGAAAATACGGATAAAGGGCAACTTAAAGCGGCATTATYTCACCCTAACTTAGCCTTTGGCGTGTTAGCGTTGTTTGTTTATGTTGCTGTAGAGGTTATTGCTGGCGATACCATTGGTACATTTGCTTTGTCTTTAGGCATAGAGTCATACGGTGTTATGACTTCCTATACTATGGTGTGTATGGTGTTGGGTTATTCTTTAGGTATCCTGTTAATTCCTCGTTTTATTTCACAACCTAAGGCTTTGATGGTGTCGGCTATTCTGGGTTTGTTACTGACATGCGGTATTTTGTTTGGCGACAATAATTCCTACGCTATTGCTAATGTTTTGTTAGTGCCTTTTGGCGGTGTGGCACTGCCCGATACTTTGTTGATGATTGCTTTTCTTGGTTTAGCTAATGCGATTGTTTGGCCTGCGGTGTGGCCGCTAGCTTTGTCTGGTATGGGTAAATTGACCAGTACAGGTTCTGCGCTTCTCATCATGGGGATTGCAGGTGGCGCCTTTGGTCCAGTGTCTTGGGGCTTAATGAGTTCGGCGACAGATATGGGCATGCAGGGTGGTTATATTGTGATGTTGCCATGCTACTTGTTCATCCTTTTCTACGCGGTGAAAGGCCATAAAATGCGTAGTTGGTAGTCAAGTCTGTTTGAACAGCTAAAAAGAAGCCCTCGATGATGAGGGCTTTTTTGTGTCTTAGTTGGATCAAGCTAAGGCGAAATTAGAACGCGTAGCTTACGCTCGCAAGCACGGTATCTGAGTTTTTAAATGCACCGTCAGAGACTTTTTGGTCACCGCTGAGATCTGTGCCTAACCAAGCGAGAGAAAGCCCAAAGCCTGCCAATTCGGTCGATACGCCAACAGAGTAATCAGAGTAGCTATCAAAACCTTCACCATCATCTAAGGCATCACCCACGTTATAGCCGTAGTGCAGATCGAGACTCCAGTTTTCAACAAATTCGTAGGAGTAGTTTAGCTCTCCATAGTGATAATCTAAGTCAGTACCACCGTAATCATTGGTAAACCAATAGGCTAGGCGAAAGCCCTTAAATTCCATACCCGTAATCACTTCGAAATAACCTATATCACTCTCGCCTGAGTAGTTATAACGGTTAAGGGTGATGTCGTAGGTCAGATCTTCGTTGATCTCACCACCATAGGCGACATAGAAATCGTATTCGATCGCTGGGCCGTTATAACCTGGCTCATCAAAATCCACGTTACTTGCCCAAGCCCCGACAGAGAAACCTGAGTCGAAGCTCCAATCAATACCGCCTTGCAGGGCAGGATCGCCAGCGGTTTGTGATACGCCGCGAAAACGATAGTCGTTAGTAAGACTAATTTCCCCTGTCACTTCGGCGGCGGCAATGCCGGAGAATAGGGTCGTGGTTAGCGCGAGTCCGACAAGCTGTACCAGCCGTTTTTTTTCAGATTGTTATGCACGGTATTTCTCCCATTTTCTTTGTTGACTCGGACGTGTTACTGGCGACCATGGTTATTCAATCGCGCCAGTGCATCCGTTGGTTTGCCAAACAACAGCCTAGGAAAACCCGTTGCTGTGACCTCATGGCGAGTTATTGCTAAGATAACTTAGCTTTTTTGAGGCTAACATCAGCCTCGTTGATCTCACTTTTGTTCGAAAATGACGTAAACCTTGCGGCAGGGCTCCACGACTTCCCAAGTGCCTTGAAAACCCGCGGGTATGATAAACCTGTCACCCACAGTGAACGTCTGCGATTGACCTTGAAGATCTGTGATAACACTCATCCCTTCGAGGATTTCGCAGTACTCGTATTCAGTGTAGTTTATTTTCCAAGCGCCTGATTCACTTTGCCAAATTCCACTGTGAAATTGATCACAAGGGCTAGAATAATGATTCTCTAACCTTTGAGTTGGATTGCCAGTTAACAACTTTTCCGTCGGTAACTGGTAGGTTTCGACGGGTGTTTGCACCGTAGCAAAGCGAATAATGGCGTTGATACTCACAGTCATTTGCGATTTCCTTGTTGAGCTGATATTCGGCTATTTCATTGTTGGCATCACAAACTCGGCTTGAGTCTGTTTACCTACGGGCCAGCGGGCAGTAATTGCCTTACGTTTGGTATAAAAACGCACGCCATCGGGGCCATGCATATGCAGCGGCCCAAACAGTGAACGCTTCCAACCGCCAAAACTGTGGAACGCCATCGGCACCGGGATCGGCACGTTCACCCCAACCATACCGACTTGCACGTGGTGACAGAAATGCCTTGCCGCTTCACCACTTTGGGTGAAAATCGCCGTGCCATTACCAAATTCGTGTCGGTTAATCAGCTCAAGCGCCGTTGGGTAATCTTTCACGCGCACAATCGCCAGTACTGGGCCAAAGATTTCTTCGCGGTAGATGCTCATTTCAGGCGTGACGTGGTCGAACAAACAGGCGCCGAGGAAATAACCCTGTTGATGATCTTCAACACTCAGTTTACGGCCATCGACCAGCAGCGCTGCACCTTCTTGCACACCGGCTTCAACATATTGGGTGACTTTGGCAAGGTGCTGCTTTGAGATCAGCAGGCCCATTTCCATCTCCGGCGTTAGGCCGTTGCCGACTTTTAAGGTTTGGATTTGCGGTAGCAGTTTTTCCACTAACGCGTCGCCCACATCGCCTACCGCGAGTACGACTGAAATTGCCATACAACGCTCACCAGCACTGCCGTAAGCGGCACCCATTAAGGCGCTAACGGCTTGATCTAAATCTGCATCTGGCATGAGTAACATATGGTTTTTCGCGCCGCCTAAGGCTTGCACGCGTTTGCCATGTTTAGAGGCTGTACTGTAGATGTATTCAGCAATCGGCGTTGAGCCCACAAAGCTCACCGCTTGCACATCTTTATGGGTGAGTAAGGTATCGACGGCTTCTTTGTCGCCGTTAATCACGTTAAACACGCCATCGGGAAGACCCGCTTCTTTAAGCAGCTCAGCAATCCGCATCACCGAGCTTGGGTCTTTTTCCGAGGGTTTCATAATAAAGGTGTTACCGCAGGCAATCGCGATTGGGAACATCCACATAGGAACCATCACGGGGAAGTTAAAGGGCGCTATGCCTGCGACAACACCTAAAGCTTGATTAACTGACCAAGAATCGACGCCGCCACCGACTTGCTGGGTGTGTTCACCTTTAAGCAAGTGCGGAATACCACAGGCAAATTCGACCACTTCGAGACCTCGGATCAACTCGCCCTTAGCATCGTCGATCACTTTGCCGTGCTCACGGGTGATAAGCTGCGCCATTTCATCTAGGTTCTGCTCAACTAAGGCTTTGAATTTAAACAGCACTCGAGCACGGTTGAGCGGCGTGACTTGCGACCAGGTTTCAAAGGCGGTTTTAGCGATCGCGATGGCTTCGCCGACTTCGGTTTCGCTTGCCAGTGAGACTTGGCCACGTAGTTCACCCGTGGCGGGTTCAAAAATATCTTGGGTTCTGGTACTGGCAGGAGTGTGCTGACCATTAACAAAATGAGTGATCTTGAGCATAGTTAACCTTTGAAGTTCCCCGCCGCAGCGGGGTGTTAAATGTGAGAGTAGAACTAACCGCTGGTGCTATTATCCAACGGCGTTAATGGCATCGCTTAGGCTATTAACCATTTGGTCAATTTCGCGTTTATCGACAATCAGTGGCGGTGACATGGCAATGATGTCGCCCGTGGCTCGTACTAAAGTGCCGTGGCGGAAGCAGTGTTCAAACACGCCGTAACCCCGTTTACCCGCGCCTTGAGCGTTAGGGGTGAATTGAATCCCCGCCACTAAGCCTGTGTTGCGGATATCAATCACATTCGGCAACCCTTTGAGGCTGTGCACTGCGTCTTCAAAGTAGCGTTCAAGCTCAAAACTGCGCTCGAATAATTGCTCATGCTCATAAATTGATAGTGTGGCAAGTGCGGCTGCTGCTGCGACTGGATGACCGGAATAGGTGTAACCGTGGAAAAACTCAATCAGCTCAGTAGGGCCTTGCATGCAAGTGTCGTGGATAAAATCTTGCACGAACACTGCGCCCATAGGGATGGCGCCGTTATTGATGGCTTTAGCCGTGGTGATCATGTCTGGAAAAACGCCCCAACGCTGACTCGCAAAAGCGGCGCCAACGCGGCCAAAAGCGGTGATGACTTCGTCAAAAATCAGTAGGATGCCGTGTTTTTTGGTGATTTCACGTAGACGTTTTAAGTAACCTTGTGGCGGCAATATCACCCCTGCTGAACCCGACATAGGTTCAACGATCACGGCGGCAATATTTTCGGCGCCATGCAGGGTCACTAGTTGTTCTAATACTTCGGCTTTTTCAGCGCCAAAGTGTGAGAGTCCACGGGTAAATGCCGCATTTTGGATATCTAAGGTGTGCGGTAAGTGATCGACGCCTTGCAGTAATTGGCCGCTAAATGCCTTGCGATTATTGCTTAACCCACCCACAGAGATGCCGCCAAAGCCGACACCGTGGTAACCCATTTCGCGCCCGATAAAGCGGGTGCGTGAGGCTTGACCATTGGCTCTGTGATAGCAAAGTGCCATCTTAAGCGCAGTATCGACGGACTCAGAACCTGAGTTAGTAAAGAAGACTTTGTTTAATCCTTCTGGACTGAGCTCGACTAAGCGCTCGGCAAGTTCAAAGGCGATAGGATGACCCATTTGGAAGGAGGGCGCGTAGTCCATCTCTTTAATTTGTTTGCTGACCGCTTCGCTGATTTCTTTGCGACCATGGCCTGCGTTACAACACCATAAACCTGCGGTAGCATCTAACACTTTATTACCATCAATATCCGTGTAATACATGCCTTCGGCCTTGGCGAGTAACCGCGGACTGGCTTTGAATTGGCGGTTAGCGGTAAAAGGCATCCAGAAATGTTCAAGTGAGGGTGCGCTTGAGGAATTGAGCGGCAAATCGGCCATAGTGTCTACCTTGTCCTGTATTTTCAGGTCTTGTTTTAGGGTGGCTAATATTTGCTATGCTATGTTAGAAATAATGAACATGGAAGAGCCGTGTGCAGTTATTTGTGGCAAAAAAGCTATTTTTGTAAAAAATATTGAATTTTATTGCTTAAACAGCGTAACCTGAAGCTCGGATTATGACTGTGATGATGTTTAGCATTTGCGTTAAAGTCGTCACAGACCACTATTTTCTTGTCGATGAACGATAAACCACACCTATACGAATTATTAAGAGGTCATCATGAGCACACCGAAGAAACGCAGCGAATGGGAAAGTCTGGCTGCCAGCCTGTCTATTAATGGTAAGGCGTTTATCAATGGCGAATACCAAGATGCCGTTTCGGGTAACACCTTTGATTGTATTAGTCCTATTGATGGTCGCTTGTTGGTAAAAGTGGCGAGTTGCGATCTTGCAGATGCTAATCTTGCGGTTGCTAATGGCCGCAGCGTATTCGAGTCTGGTGTTTGGTCGCAGCAATCTCCGGTAAAGCGCAAACAAGTGATGATACGTTTCGCCGAGTTACTGGAAGAAAATGCCAATGAACTCGCGCTGTTAGAAACCCTCGACATGGGTAAACCAATTCGTTTCTCCAAAGCGGTGGATGTGGCGGGGGCTGCCCGTGCGATTCGCTGGTCTGGCGAAGCGATTGATAAAATTTACGATGAACTCGCGCCAACGGCTCACAATGAAATTGGCATGATCACCCGTGAGCCTGTGGGGGTTGTGGCCGCGATTGTTCCGTGGAACTTCCCAATGCTGATGGCGTGTTGGAAGCTCGGGCCCGCGCTGGCCACGGGTAATAGTGTGGTGTTAAAACCCTCTGAAAAGTCACCCTTAACGGCTATCCGTATGGCGCAATTGGCTATTGAAGCTGGGATCCCACAAGGCGTACTCAACGTGTTGCCAGGATTTGGTCATACCGTGGGTAAAGCCTTAGCGTTGCATATGGATGTGGATACGCTGGTTTTCACAGGTTCCACCAAAATTGCCAAGCAATTAATGATTTACGCTGGTGAGTCGAACATGAAACGCGTGTGGTTAGAGGCGGGAGGCAAGAGCCCCAATATCGTCTTTAATGACGCGCCAGATCTGAAAGCCGCTGCTGTAGCTGCGGCCGAAGCCATTGCTTTTAACCAAGGTGAAGTCTGCACCGCAGGTTCGCGTTTGCTGGTGGAATCTGGGGTGAAAGATGAGCTTATCGCGCTTATCGCAGAGGAGTTAGCCTCATGGCATCCGGGGCATCCACTCGATCCCGCCACTGTGAGCGGCGCCGTTGTCGATAAACAACAGTTAGACACAGTGCTCAGTTACATTAAAGCGGGTAAAGATGAAGGTGCAACCTTAGTCCACGGTGGCTGCCAAGTTATGGCCGACACTGGCGGTGTGTATGTGCAGCCAACGGTATTTTCTAACGTAAACAATCAGATGAAAATTGCCAGTGAAGAAATCTTTGGCCCAGTGTTATCTGTTATTGAATTTAATGGCATGGAAGAAGCGATATCAATAGCCAACGATACCATCTACGGTTTAGCCGCTGGCGTGTGGACATCGGATATCAGCAAGGCCCATAAAACCGCTAAAGCTCTGCGTTCTGGTATGGTATGGATCAACCATTACGATGGCGGCGACATGACAGCGCCATTCGGTGGCTATAAACAGTCTGGTAATGGCCGAGATAAATCTCTGCACTCCTTCGACAAATACACAGAACTGAAAGCGACTTGGATCGTGCTATAAGCGGACTATTTTTATAACCGCTCTTTTTTGTCTATATTTGTCTATATTTGTCTATATTTGTCTATATTTGTCTATATAAGAGAAGGAGCCGCTTTCGCTCAATACTAAAACCTCTTTTCATATTACATGGAAAGAGGTTTTTTATTTTTTGTAGCTCAAGGCGTCCCCATTTTTCTAAGCCATATTTCACTTGTAAAATCTGCATCTGTTACCGTAAATAAAATGTTACCGTCTTGATTCGTAATGTTGTTGCTCATTTATACCCGATAGAATATTGACTTTAAACACTCCCATTAATATCTCAATTTACTTCCATTCTTATCAGCTTCATAAATATCGTATGCTATCGCTTATAAATTTGTGGCTTTCAAACATTACCATTAATGCACTTAGTCATAGTGTAGTGGCATAGTGTGAAAAGTGTTGTAAGTTATTTGTGATATTATAGGGTGCTTAGATCATTGAATAAGAAGACAAGTATGAACAACGTAGAAGAGTTTGGGGCAATCGTCAGTAAAGCTCTCGATAGTTACAAATCTGATTTTATGGAACTTGTTAGGGAATATGCGATTTTTTTGTCAACATCGCCTCTATGGTGAATGGCGCATGGCTTTTAACCGCAGAATGTGAGTTTGAGGATGTTTCTGAATTTAAAGCCTTTAATTGGTATCAATTATTGAATGTTGATATAGACAATATGCCAGAAGATGATTTGTTCTCCCTACAAAATAAGCTATATGAAATCGGTTATATTTGGTTGGTGGAGCAATTAATTTCCTCTAAAAAAGAAATAAAATGTATCGAAATTAGGTTCTTTCATAATGGCAGCAATGAATACCAATCTTTGGCATAATTAGCTTCTAACAGAGCTAAAAGACATCAGTCACTGGGCTCATTGGATAGAATTTTTTGTGTGTGGTTATGTCATACCATTGGTAGTATTTATCTCTAGGGCAAGTATGAAGAACTTTATTAGCAAAGATCTAGATATTGAAGAGTTCAAAAAAAGATTTGATAACACCAGAGAAAGTTTTA
Organism: Shewanella sp. SW1; assembly: GCF_025653545.1. Lineage (NCBI taxonomy): Bacteria > Pseudomonadati > Pseudomonadota > Gammaproteobacteria > Alteromonadales > Shewanellaceae > Shewanella > Shewanella sp. SW1. Next base: position 188,067 of record NZ_JAKKSG010000001.1, read on the forward strand.
TAAATTCTCTAAAAACAGCAAGTAAAGGTTATCGAAATGTAAGGTTCTTCGCTTGTGATGAAAGTGGAGTCCCCATTAAATGGGTATGGGATGATGAAACGTTCACACATAACTGGGAAGAGGGCACTCTTGAAGACGCTATTCAGTTTGCCCGTCACATGATAAATAGTGGAATGTATTTTGCGTTTATGGGTTGTTTGTCTGGTTCCAGTGATCTTGATATTTGGCTGACCACCTTTGAAAACCCCATAAAGAAACCTACATGGCCAAGTGGTAAAGAACCCAAATTTGAGATTATCCATGAAGTGTTAACTCGTTAGGGCTTTGTTTACCGATCTAAATTAGGAAACAAAGCCTCGTTATGACTGCATATTTTATCTCAACGTAAGAGCATTCACCTGTAAATACGTGATTTTAGCGTGCAACTGCTGTAGCCTCGTGGAAATTTATTGTTTCTTATTTTGATCTTTTAGGATGCAGGTCTTGAGCTTTGCCATCTAAGGTTGTTCGTTATTTCCCTGTGATTTTTGCTGAGCCTATCACTCGTCAGCAAAGCGTTCACTCATTAGAGAGGGTGTCATGTGAATGCACTTCAAAACCCAATTAGGCAGTTCAATGTCGTCAAACTATTTGTACTGGCATTGCTAAGCTTTTTGGCCGGCTGTTCTTCAATGCAGACGGGTGAAAATGGTAACTGGGTGGGATTCACTGAAGCTGGTCAGGCTTCCTTTTATGGGGATAAACATCAGAATAAGCAGACGGCCAGTGGTGAACTTTACAAACATAAATTAAAGACAGCAGCGCATAAAAAGTTACCCTTTGGCTCGAGTGTTAAGGTCACCAATGTCGATAATGGCAAAAGTGTGATTGTGAAAATCAATGATAGAGGGCCTTTCGTGCGTGGCCGCATTATTGATCTGTCTAAATCGGCGTTCAGTAGTATAGGCAATACTTCTTCTGGCTTGATTGACGTGAAAATAGAAGTCATTAAATAGCGGCTATTTTGAAAACAGTTGTCTCGAAACGGACTTTTGCGAAAACGGCTATCTCGAACACGGCCATATCAACAGGATCGTTTTGAAAGCACTCTCTTCAAAACACGGCTTCGTCGCAATCTAATGATTGAATGCACTAATAATTGAGCGCATAAAACCGAGCCGGCGCTTTTAAATAAAATCCCAAAGCAGACAATTTGTTAAGCTGATATTTGGGCTTTACGGCATTTGGTGAGAGACTATCGGCAGATTTGGATAACAGTAAAAGGACCCGCTATGGAATACCCACTTGTTAGTACGCAGTGGCTCGAAGCACACCTCACCGATCCCCATTTAGTCTTACTCGATGCCAGTATGGAAACCGTTATTGGTAAAGAACCCCTAGTTTACGATGAGCCTATTTGCATTCCGCGCTCACGTCGATTCGACTTGGAAAATGTGTTTTGCGATAAGACTTCAACCCAAATTCATGCCTTGCCGACGTTTGAGCAGTTCATCCAAGGGATAGCTCAACTTGGGATTGAGGTCGACAGTGTTATTGTTATCTATGATAACCAAGGCATTTATTCATCTCCACGGGCGTGGTGGACCTTTAAAGTCATGGGCTTTAATCGAGTCTATGTGCTTGATGGTGGCTTGCCTCAATGGATTGAAGAAGACCGCATTACCTCATCGCGTTATCAAGCCGAAGGCGTCGATTATGGCCCGACGGATATCGATACTTTGGCGGATGTGCTGCAATACCACCCTGAGCTTGTGATGGATGCGCAAGCTGTCCTATCAAGAATTGAAGATGCCGAAACGGCGATTGTCGATGCCCGTGGTGCGCCACGCTTTTTAGGGCAAGTGAGTGAGCCGCGCCCCGGTGTGCGCTCAGGGCATATTCCTCGTTCAGTTAACTTACCCTTCGCTCAAGTGCTCGATGGCAATAAAATCAAAACGACCAGTGAGCTACAGTCTATTTATCAAGGGCTAGCAGCGGATAAATCCGCAAGGATATTCAGCTGTGGTTCTGGGATTACGGCGTGTATTTTGATCTTAGCTTCGGTCGCCGCGGGGCATAAAAATCCTATCCTCTATGACGGTTCATGGGCGGATTGGGGCAGCCGTAACGATCTGCCGATAGAGTGTTAATTGAGTATCACCATTGAAATTAGTGCTGTAGATTAATTAAGTTAGCGTGGTTTTTGTTGAACATCATGTGACTTTTACGTCGTTTGGCGAAATGCCAAGGAGAAACCTTTGATAGCGAGATTGATCGACAAGTTGGTATTTGGATTTATTTTAGTGATTGCCTTACAGTTACCACAACTGGCTGATCATTATCAGCAATTTTTATCAGGCCTTTATGAATCGACTCGATGGCAGGTAGACGGTTACGAGGCAACGGCTAAGGAATATCATTACGCCGATGTTGATGCCATGATTGCCAGCCACCAGCAAAATGAGGAGCCAAGTGTGCGTGCCGACGCTGAGCAAAAGGTACAGACACTGGCGCTTTATAAAGCGTTAACACAGGGCGTGGCGATCTTTAATACGGGCAATTTGTTTGAGAAAACTGCCTATATGTTTAACCCTGTTCGCTTTGATTATCTTGAGAAAACCATCAGTAACTTTAAGCCAGGGATACCTTTAACTTCTAGTGGTATTGGCTTTGGCGTCTTGGTGGCTTTAGTCGTGCATTATCTTGGGTCTATCCCTTTTATCCTGTGGGCAAGGCGTAACAAGCGACTTAAAACAAGTCCTTAAATCTGTGATACAGCATGCCTGCAGCGAGCATAGGTGAGCGGAACGTCGGGCCGCCGGGGAAGGTGATGTGTTTGATTTTAGCAAACACATCGAAATGTCCCGCCTGTTGGCAAATGGCCTCGGCAAGCAGTTTTGCCGCCATGTGAGTGGCATTCACACCATGTCCCGCATAGGCTTGGGCGTAAAAAATATTATTGGCATCAGGAAGGCAACCAATTTGTGGCATACGGTTAGCACCGATACCTATCATGCCGCCCCATTCATAATCGATACGTACCCCTTCTAATTGCGGGAAAACTTTCTCAAGATTCGGTCTCAGTGCCGCTTCAATATCTTTCGGATCTTTACCCGAATAGGTACAAAGGCCGCCAAACAGCAAACGACGATCTGCCGATAAGTGAAAGTAATCTAGGGCAATTCGCATATCCGCGAAGGCCATGTTTTGCGGGATAATACTCGCGCATTGGGCCTCAGTTAAGGGCTCTGTTGCCAATAAATAACTGCCAGCAGGTAATACTTTCCCCCCTACAAAGCTATTAAGTTTGTGGCCGATATAGGCATTGCCCGCCAGCACTACGTATTGGCATGTGACTTCGCCCTTAGCGGTAATGACCTTAGGTTTGGCGCCTTGAATGATTTTTTCAGCAGCGCTGTACTCAAACAACCTAGCGCCGAGATTGCGGGCGACGCGAGCTTCACCGAGGGCAAGATTAAGTGGGTGTAGATGACCGCTACCCATATCAACTAGCGCGCCTTGATAAAAGTCTGAGCCTATGACTTCACCTAATTGTGGCTTAGTTAACAGCTTGATTTCTTGCTGATAACCCATGGCTTTGAGTGCGCTAAATTCTTCTTCAAGCTCATCCATGTGACGAGGTTTAACCGCTAAGTCGCAGTAACCCATTTGCAGATCGCAGTCGATACTGTGTTCTTGTATGCGATTTCGCACTATCTCGACGGCTTCAAAGCCCATTTGTTGAATTGCTTGAACACCTTCAGTGCCGATTTCACTTTGAAATTGTGCAGGGTCATGGCCTATGCCGCGAATGAGTTCGCCGCCATTACGCCCCGATGCGCCCCAGCCAATTCGCCTCGCTTCTAACAGCACGACACTCATACCGCGCTGTGCGAGTTCTATGGCGGTATTGATACCGCTAAAGCCGCCGCCCACTATGCAGACATCGGCATTGATATTGCCTTCGAGTTGTGGGTGCGCATAAATTTCTTTAGCAGTATCAACATAATAAGAGTGTGGATACTGTTCACTGTGCACTGGAGGTTTGCTTGCCATTATGGCTCCCAAAAATTGTTTTTATTGTAAATTGGACTTGTCTCAGTATACTCATCACACTTTTAACATGACGCAAAAAAGTGTTCGTTTTATTTAACACGCTTTTTATGTAGAATACAATGAAAGCAGTAAAACACGCGCTTTTTGGGCGAAAATGCGTTCTGGATGGTGTTTATCCTGAACAACCTGTTCGTCATCTATCGGGATTGACCCGAGCCTCTAGGGGGATGTGAAATTTGGATATTGGAGCCAGCCTCAAAACTGTTCGAAAAATGAAAGGCTTATCTCAACGAGAATTAGCCAAACGTGCTGGTGTGACTAACAGTACGATTTCAATGATCGAGAAAAACAGTGTTAGCCCGTCAGTCAGCTCTTTAAAAAAAGTGCTGTCGGGTATCCCGATGTCTTTAGTGGACTTTTTCTCCATTGAAGCCTCAACGGATAGTGAGCAAAAGGTCGTCTATCGATCCAATGAATTACTGAATATCGGTACTGGACCACTTGAATTTAAACTGATCGGTCGTGATTACCCGAACCGCGCAATGTCAGTGATGAATGAGATTTACCCACCCGGTTCAGATACGGGTGAAGAGATGCTAAAGCACGAAGGTGAAGAGGCCGCTATGGTGATAGAAGGTAAATTCGAACTCACTGTTGGGGATGAAGTGTATATTTTGGAAGCGGGTGACAGTTATTATTTTAACAGTGAATTGCCCCATAGATTCCGCAATCCCTTCGATGAACCTTGTCGCCTAGTGAGTGCGACTACGCCTGCAAACTTCTAATTAAGTCATTAACTTACCCTATTATTCAACATATTAGGCCACTTACTCACTAAAAGTGAGTGGCGTAATACTGTTATTCAACATTCCTGCGGATTTATACCAATCACATTAAATATCTAATCAGTTCAGAGCCTCACAGGTATTTCAATCCAAGGCGCATTGACGCAGAAATGGTCATTCCCTTTTAAGTCAATGCAACACGGGAGTGGGATGCCTGTGAGGCTCCCGAAGGGCGGCTGATGTTCACTACATGGCAACGCGCTTTATACTACGTTCAAGGCTTTCGACAGAGCGCCACTATGCCTTCAAGCCTTCGCCTTGTCTAAAGCGCGTTGAACTCCCGCTGAATGAACAGATATTTAATACGATTGGTATTACCTACTTTTTAACCCTGTCATATTGGTTATGTATCCTCTTCTTTGTGTAAATAATATTGGTTCAAATTTGGTTCGAATACGGTTTAATTTACTCAGTAAAAAGTGAGCTTTATGCTGGTGTAACCGCTGGTTTATATACATGAATTAGCGTGAAATGGGAAAAATATACATTTAACTACATGTTATTTATGCTTATTAAGAATAAGTGGATTAAATAACCTTTAACAAGTGTTTAACCTCTTGCCTAGTGCTAAATTTCGGTGTACTGTGTGAAAAAATGAACATTTAAAGGCAAAGTGTTCGTTATGCCAGTAAAATCAATTCTAAAGGTGAGATATGTCAGCCGATTTACCCCTCATAGGTGTTATTGCATGCAATCAACAATTGGGATCACACCCCTTTAATATTGTTGGTGAAAAATACCTTTTAGGCGTAGTTAATGGCGCGAAAGGCTGGCCGTTAGTGATCCCATCTTTAGGTGGCGATTTACCGATAGACGCTATTTTAGAGCGTCTTGACGGTATTTTGTTTACTGGCTCTCCTTCTAATGTAGAACCCCATCTTTATGCAGGCCAGCCGAGTGAGCTTGGTACACACCATGATCCTAAACGTGACGCGACAACTTTGCCGCTGATCCACGCTGCTATTGCTGCTGGGGTACCTGTATTAGGTATTTGTCGCGGTTTTCAAGAAATGAATGTGGCTTTTGGTGGCAGTTTGCATCAGAAGCTCCATGAGGTGGGTGGCTTTATTGAACATCGAGAAGATAAAACCGCATCCTTAGATGTGCAGTATGGGGCTTCTCACAGTATTACTGTTGAGCCCGGGGGGCTTATTTACGAGGCCTGGGGCCGTAACTCTGCAGAGATTAACTCTGTACATACTCAAGGCGTGGAGCGCCTGGGTGTTGGGTTGCGGCCAGAAGCTTATGCTCCAGATGGGTTAGTGGAGGCTTTCTCCGTAATTGGTACTAAAGAATTTGCCCTCGGTGTGCAATGGCATCCAGAGTGGAAGGTGAGCGAGAATCCGTTTTACCTCTCCATTTTCAATGCCTTCGGTGATGCATGCCGACGTAGGGCTACAACTCGAGTGAAATAATAATGAATAAGCTAATCGCTTTTTTAAAAGAACGAAAAATCACAGAAGTCGAATGTGTTATCAGTGACATGACTGGCATCGCCCGCGGCAAGATTGCTCCAGTCGATAAGTTTCTCGATGAAAAAGGCATGCGTTTGCCCGAAAGTGTGTTATTGCAAACTGTGACGGGTGATTTTGTCGACGAAGAGATTTACTACAGTTTGCTCGATGCAGCCGACATCGATTTTGTTTGTGTACCCGATGAAAATGCCGTTTTTATGTTGCCTTGGACCATCGAAGCCACGGCACAGGTTATCCACGATTGCTACGACAGAATGGGTAATCCTATTGAGCTTTCACCACGTAACGTATTGAAAAAAGTGTTGTCTCTCTATGACGAACAGGGCTGGGAACCTGTTATCGCTCCCGAAATGGAGTTCTATTTGACTCGTCGTAGTGACGACCACGATTTACCCCTAAAGCCTCCAATTGGTCGTTCAGGCCGCCCCGAAGCGGGTCGCCAGTCATTCTCTATTGATGCTGCCAACGAATACGATCCTATGTTTGAAGACATGTACGATTGGTGTGAGCTTCAAGGTTTAGATATCGATACTTTAATCCATGAAGATGGTCCCGCACAGATGGAGATTAACTTCAGCCATGGCAACGCATTATCTTTAGCTGATCAAGTGTTTATCTTTAAACGCACTTTACGTGAAGCTGCGCTGAAGCACGATGTGTGTGCCACTTTTATGGCAAAACCCGTGACGGATGAACCTGGCAGTGCGATGCATATTCATCAAAGCGTGATCAATAAAGAGACTGGCAAGAATATTTTCACCAATGAAGATGGGACTAAGAGCAAGCTATTCTTGGGATATATTGCAGGCCTACAAAAATTCATTCCTGAGTTGCTGCCACTGATGGCGCCAAATGCGAACTCGTTCCGTCGTTTCCTCCCCGGCACTTCGGCACCTGTAAACTTAGAATGGGGCGATGAAAACCGTACCTGTGGTTTACGCATTCCAGAATCTTCACCACAAAACCGTCGCATTGAGAACCGCATTCCTGGCGCCGATGCTAACTGTTATTTGGCGATTGCCGCGAGCTTGTTGTGTGGCTATATCGGCATGGTTGAGTCGCTAAAACCTTCGACTCCAGTGCAAGGTAAAGCCAATGAAAGCCGGAGCAATAATACCCATTGTTTACCGCTGACATTAGAGGAAGCATTAGCGGCGATGGAAGAAAGTGATGCCTGTAAGCAATATTTAGGCGAATCCTTCACCACTGGATTTGTTGCGGTAAAACAAGCTGAACTTGAAAACTTCCGCCGTGTTGTCAGCTCATGGGAACGTGAATTCCTATTACTCACTGTGTAATGTTTTGGATTGATTGCACTGACCGTGTTGCCGCGTTAACCCAAGGAATAAGGGGTTAACGTTGGCCATAACGATACTGATGTGTGCACTGTTTTAGTGAGGTTGCACTTAACTGGTGCAACTCGCTTGTTAAATTCTATGATGGTTTTTAATGGCTTGTCCGTTAAAGTGAATATTCAATTCCATCGCTTGTCTGCTAGGGAAGTAAAATAGGCTTAACAATTTTAAGTTGTTCGCTTACTAGCGTTGCTAACTAATTGTTAGTCATATTTAAAATGTGTTTATCTAAGTGTTTTTTTGCGATTGCTTAGGGACTTGAGGCATTTGCCTTAATGTTGCAAAATGTACAAGCAGTGTCATATCTAGTCTATTTTTTTGAGTGTTAATGCAATACCGATGCCTCGAAAATTTGGCACGAAACCTGATACTTAACAAATTGCAGCAAGATATAAAGTAGGCATGGTTATCATGCCGTAGAGACTGCCGATGCGGTTTTTAAGGTGTAGCATTGGTCGAAAATAACAACAATATCCGGGCAGCCCGGTGACACAATGTCAGAATTTGCTTAAGCAGTTCTGCTACCCGAGAAAGGAGAAAGCATGAAGCTATTTAATAAGATGACCACATTAGCGCTGGTGACTGCGAGCGTATTTGCGAGCGCAGTGGCCCAAGCGGAAGAAGTGGTTCGCGTGTATAACTGGTCAGATTATATCGCGGAAGATACCTTAGAAAACTTCAAGAAAGAAACGAGCATTAGGGTAATTTACGATGTATTTGATAGTAATGAAGTGCTTGAGGCTAAATTACTGTCTGGTCGTAGTGGCTACGATATCGTTGTACCTTCTAACCACTTTCTCGCTAAGCAAATCAAAGCGGGTGCTTTCAAACCTTTAGACCGCGCTAAGTTACCTAATTTTAAAAATTTAAATCCAGCCCTGATGAAGTTGCTTGAAAAAGCCGATCCGGGTAACCAATATGCCGTGCCTTACTTATGGGGAACTAATGGCATTGGTTACAACATAGATAAAGTGAAAGCCGCCGTGGGGGAAGATGCGCCATTTAACTCAATGGAACTGATCTTCAATCCTAAATACGCTGAAAAAATTTCTAAGTGTGGCTTTGCTATGTTGGACTCTGCCGACGACATGGTGCCACAGGCGATGATTTATTTAGGCTTAGATCCTAACAGCACTAAGGCTGAAGATTATGAAAAAGCGGGTGAGTTACTGGAAAAAATTCGTCCTTATGTGACGTATTTCCATTCTTCACGTTATATTTCTGACTTAGCGAACGGTGACATCTGTGTCGCTTACGGTTTCTCCGGTGACGTATTCCAGGCGAAGGCCCGTGCTGAAGAAGCAAAAAATGGCAATAAGATTGGCTACTCCATTCCAAAAGAAGGTGCCAATCTGTGGTTCGATATGTTAGCTATCCCTGCTGATTCAACGAACGTCGATAATGCACTCACGCTGATTAACTATTTTCTACGTCCAGAAGTCATAGCGCCTATCTCTAACTATGTGGCCTATGCTAACCCGAACGATCCCGCTCAACCTCTGGTTGATGAGGCTATCCGTACCGATCCTGCAATCTATCCACCACAAGAAGTGTTAGACAAACTTTATATCGGTGAAATTCGTCCTTTGAAAATTCAGCGCGTATTAACCCGTGTTTGGACCAAAGTGAAGTCAGGACAATAGTCGATAGGGGGCAAGCCTAGCTTGCCCCCAGCTTGGCAAACTTCTATGTCCAATCCTATGCATAGTTAATCCACGTATAGGATTTGACACAGTTTGTTTAACCACTTTTCATTCATTAATCGTGTTGAACCTAGAGTTTGAGCGTATCTACGCCTCATTTTCGGGTGGAGAAGTACTATGGCAATCACCTCGAGCGTCACCAATAAACCGACAACAAAGACGCAAGAAAAAGTACTGCTCAAGATTGAGCGGGTAAGCAAATTATTCGATGACGTGCGGGCTGTCGACGATGTGTCATTAACTATCAATAAAGGCGAAATTTTTGCCTTACTTGGCGGGTCAGGCTCGGGTAAGTCAACACTACTGCGCATGTTGGCGGGTTTTGAAAAGCCCACCTCTGGCCGTATTTTCCTTGATGGGGAAGATATCACCGATTTACCGCCATACGAACGTCCCATCAATATGATGTTTCAATCCTATGCTTTGTTTCCCCACATGACAGTGGCACAAAACATTGCATTTGGTTTGAAGCAAGACAAGTTGCCTAAAGCCGAAATTGAACAGCGTGTGCAAGATATGCTGAAACTCGTGCATATGGAGCAATACGGTAAGCGTAAACCGCATCAGTTATCCGGTGGTCAGCGCCAGCGTGTTGCACTGGCCCGTTCATTGGCGAAACGACCTAAATTATTACTGCTCGATGAGCCTATGGGCGCATTGGATAAAAAACTGCGTACCCAAATGCAGCTAGAAGTGGTTGAAATCCTTGAGCGTGTCGGCGTGACCTGCGTGATGGTGACCCACGATCAGGAAGAAGCCATGACAATGGCTGGTCGAATTTCGATCATGAGTGATGGTTGGATTGCTCAAACTGGCTCGCCAATGGATATTTACGAAAGCCCGAACAGTCGTATGATTGCCGAGTTTATCGGTACTGTGAATTTGTTTGGTGGCGCGATTGAAGTAGATGAAGTTGACCATCTGATCATTAAATCTAATGATTTGGCTCAATCTTTCTATGTCGGTTATGGCGTCACGACTAACGTTGAAGATAAGAATGTTTGGCTAGCAGTGCGTCCCGAAAAGACCATTATTAGCCGTGAACAGCCTGAAGGTCAGTACAACTGGGCAAAAGGAATCGTGCATGATATCGCTTATTTAGGCGGTATTTCAGTCTATTACATTCGTTTAGAGAATGGTCAAATCGTACAGTGCAGTATGACTAACCGTGAACGCCGCGCCGATCATGCCACATGGGATGACGAAGTGTTCATTAGTTGGGAGGACACCAGTGGCGTGGTGTTGAGATCATGAAGAAACCCATTAAATTAAAGTGGCTTAAGGGCCGCTTCTGGACCATAGGTATTCCCTACGCTTGGCTGCTGCTGTTTTTTGCCTTACCGTTTGCGATTGTCCTTAAACTGAGTTTTTCGACGGCGGCGATTGCTATCCCGCCCTATGAAGCAACATTCCAATATGCTGACGATGTATTAAATATCTTCCTGCATTTGGGTAACTATTTGATGTTGCTCGATGATTCGCTATATTACATGGCTTATCTCAGCTCATTGAAAATGGCGTTAATTTCGACCTTGGGCTGCTTGATTATTGGCTACCCAATGGCCTATGCCATTGCCCGTGCCCCTTCGCGGTTGCAAACCGTGCTGCTGCTGTTAGTTATGTTGCCTTCTTGGACCTCATTTTTAATCCGTGTTTACGCTTGGATGGGGATCTTAAGTAACACAGGGATCATCAACAATTCACTGATGTGGTTGGGGATTATTTCTGAGCCGTTACAGATCCTCAATACCAATATTGCCGTGTATATCGGCATTATCTATGCGTATTTACCCTTTATGATTCTGCCCTTGTACGCCACCTTAGTGAAACTTGATATGAGTTTGATTGAAGCTGCGTCTGACTTAGGTTCAAGCCGTTTGAATACCTTCTGGAAAATCACCTTCCCGCTGTCAAAAAGTGGTGTGATTGCCGGTTCTATGTTGGTGTTTATTCCTGCCGTGGGTGAGTTTGTGATCCCAGAGCTACTCGGTGGTCCCGATTCCTTGATGATAGGTCGAGTGTTATGGCAAGAATTTTTCAATAACCGCGACTGGCCTGTGGCTTCGTCACTGGCGATTGTGATGTTGGGTCTATTGATTATTCCGATCACTTTATTCCATCGCTATCAGGCGCGTAGTTTGGAGAAAGACCTATGAAAAAATTAAGCTTTTCTTCAGTGATGCTCTGGTTTGGCTTGTTTTTCTTGTATGCACCTATGTTAGTGCTGGTGATTTATTCCTTTAACGACTCTAAATTAGTGACGGTATGGGGCGGATTTTCACCTAAATGGTATGGCGAGTTATTTCAAGACCAACAGATTTTAGATGCAGTATGGACCAGCCTGCGGATAGCGTTTTATAGCTCAACTATGGCGGTCATTATCGGCACTATGGCAGCCTTTGTGATGACACGCTTTAAGCGTTCATGGGCAAAACTGACCCTGTCGAACATGATTACTGCACCGCTGGTAATGCCTGAAGTGATCACTGGTCTGTCTTTGCTTTTACTGTTTGTGCACATGGCAGATTTGTTGGGCTGGCCTAGGGAGCGTGGCATGATGACAGTGTGGATTGCACACTCAACATTTTGTGCTGCCTATGTAGCTGTGGTGGTGTCTTCAAGATTGCGCGAGCTTGATATGTCAATCGAAGAGGCGGCGATGGACTTAGGGGCAACACCGCTCAAGACTTTCTTCTTGATCACTGTGCCTATGATTTCGCCGGCGCTGGTGGCGGGTTGGTTGTTGTCATTCAGTTTGTCCTTAGACGATTTAGTGATCGCAAGCTTTGCCTCAGGCCCTGGTGCAACGACCTTGCCTATGGTGGTGTTCTCTTCGGTACGTTTAGGGGTTTCTCCTAAGATCAATGCCTTAGCGACGCTGATCATACTGTGTGTTTCACTCATCGCTTTCCTTTCTTGGTATATGGCAAGACGGGCAGAGAAGCGCGACCGTACACCAATGAACTAGTTAGCTTAATTTTGGGATGGCTTTGGTATTGCCAAAGCCATCCTTGATATTTGTCACCGCTCCCATCACCCGCTTTGCTTTGCAGGCTAGTCCTGTTACTCAAGATCATCAGAATTGAATCACTGAGCTAAAAATAATCTCGTGTTTGATATATCAAACAAAATGTAAATTATTGCGCTTTTCTGGCTAGTGTTTCGTTTTATGAAGGTGTAGGATGTGATGGCTGTTTAAAATAATGAACATTAGAATTCAAGGGAACAACATGTCTGCCATAGCTCACGCTGGATCATATTATGCGGCATCGGCCAACGATAAGGTTGAACGTCCGCGTCTACAGGAATCGATTGAAGCCGATGTTTGTGTGATTGGCGCAGGTTATACAGGCCTTTCTGCCGCGCTGCATTTATTAGAATCTGGCATGAGTGTGGTGGTATTAGAAGCTGCTCGCATTGGCTGGGGCGCCTCGGGCCGTAATGGCGGACAAATCGTTAATAGTTATAGCCGTGACATTGATACTATTGAAAAAACAGTCGGTAAAGAACAAGGTAAACTCTTTGGCCAAATGGCCTTTGAGGGCGGGCAAATCATCCGCGATCGTATTGCTAAGTATAATATTCAATGCGATCTAAAAGATGGCGGCGTGTTTGCCGCGATGAACGAAAAGCAAATGGGCCATTTACGCCATCAAAAACAACTGTGGGAAAGCCACGGCCATGTTAATCAGCTCGAACTCCTCGATGCCAAAGGCATTCGCGGTGTGGTAAATACTGAGCGCTATGTCGGTGGTCTGCTCGATAAAAGCGGTGGCCATATTCACCCGCTTAATTTAGCCCTAGGCGAAGCGCGAGCGGTTGAATCCCTCGGCGGTAAAATTTTTGAAGACTCAGCAGTGCTGAGTGTCGATGAAGGCGATAGCCCAGTTGTGCATACGGCGCAGGGCAGTGTAAAAACCAAGTTTGTGGTCGTGGCAGGTAACGCTTATTTAGGTAAGTTAATGCCTGAGTTGCAGGCGAAATCTATGCCCTGCGGCACGCAAGTGATTACCACAGAGCCTTTGAGTGCCGATCTGGCGGCGAGTTTATTACCACAGGATTACTGCGTCGAAGATTGTAACTATCTACTCGATTATTTCCGTCTGTCTGGCGACAAGCGGATGATTTACGGTGGCGGCGTAGTGTATGGCGCCCGCGATCCGGCGGATATCAAATCGATCATTATTCCGAACATGCTCAAAACCTTCCCACAATTAAAGGATGTGAAGATCGATTATGCGTGGACAGGTAACTTCCTACTGACGCTATCGCGCCTGCCACAGGTCGGTCGTATCGGTAAGAACATCTATTATTCACAGGGTTGCAGTGGCCACGGTGTCACTTATACCCATCTGGCGGGCAAGTTACTGGCCGAGATGCTCAACGGCCAAGCCACGCGCTTCGATGCCTTTGCTGCATTGCCACATTATCCTTTTCCCGGCGGTCACGCACTTCGCGTCCCTTTTAGTGCTATCGGAGCTTGGTATTACACGTTAAGAGACAAACTAGGTCTCTAACATCATCACTTTTAAGAAGCTAGGTAGCTTCACAATACGAGGAAATCCTTGTGCAATTAAATGATCCGAGTTTGCTACGTCAACAGTCTTTTATTAATGGTCAATGGTGTGATGCCGTTTCTGGTGACACGCTAAAGGTGGTTAATCCCGCAACCAATGCCCTGATTGGCTACGTTCCTAATATGGGACAAGTTGAAACTGAAATGGCGATTAAGTCGGCAGAAGCGGCTTTACCTGCATGGCGATCGCTCACAGCCAAAGAGCGCGGTGCTAAGTTAAGGCGTTGGTTTGAATTACTCAATGAAAACAGTGATGACTTAGCATTACTCATGACGACTGAGCAGGGTAAACCGCTGGCTGAAGCGAAAGGTGAAGTAACCTATGCCGCTTCGTTTATCGAGTGGTTTGCCGAAGAAGCGAAACGTATTTATGGCGATACCATTCCTGGGCATCAAGGGGATAAACGCTTGATGGTAATTAAGCAGCCTGTCGGTGTAACCGCCGCGATTACGCCGTGGAACTTTCCTGCTGCTATGATCACCCGTAAAGCCGCTCCAGCGTTAGCTGCGGGTTGCACTATGGTGGTAAAACCTGCGCACCAAACACCCTTTACCGCATTAGCGATGGCTGAACTTGCTAAGCGTGCCGGTATTCCTGCGGGCGTATTTAGTGTGTTAACGGGTGATGCGGTGCAGATTGGTAATGAAATGTGCAGCAACCCGATAGTGCGTAAGCTGTCTTTCACTGGCTCAACCAATATCGGTATTAAATTAATGGCGCAATGTGCGCCTACCTTAAAAAAACTGTCGCTAGAGCTTGGCGGCAATGCACCATTTATCGTATTTAACGATGCCAATATCGATGCCGCTGTCGAAGGCGCCATGATAGCTAAATATCGTAATGCCGGCCAAACCTGCGTCTGCGCTAACCGCATTTATGTGCAAGACGGTGTATACGACGAGTTTGCCTTAAAACTTAGCACTGCTGTTGGCAAGCTTAAGGTCGGAGAGGGCATCAACGAGGGCATCACTACGGGTCCGTTGATCAATGCTGCCGCGGTCGAGAAAGTACAAAGTCACCTTATCGATGCTATCGCTAAAGGCGCCTCTGTGATCGCGGGCGGCAAAGTTCATGATCTTGGCGGTAATTTCTTCGAGCCAACCGTGCTCACCAATGTCGATAAATGCATGCTTGTTGCCCGCGAAGAAACCTTTGGTCCACTCGCGCCGCTGTTTAAATTCAGCGATGTCGACGATGTGATTAAACAAGCTAATGATACTGAATTTGGCCTCGCCGCCTATTTCTATGGTCGCGATATTTCATTGGTGTGGAAAGTCGCCGAAGCCTTGGAATATGGCATGGTTGGGGTCAACACTGGCTTGATTTCGACGGAAGTCGCGCCCTTTGGTGGGATGAAATCTTCAGGGCTTGGCCGTGAAGGCTCTAAGTTCGGTATCGAAGAATATCTAGAAATTAAATATATCTGTATGTCCGTTTAATACGGCCCGATTTGGCGAGTGAGGAAGACTAAATGACAACAACCAATGATTCATTGATGGCACGTCGCCAAGCCGCAGTTGCGGGTGGTGTCGGGCAAATTCACCCTATTTTTACCGCCCGCGCCGAAAATGCGACTGTGTGGGATGTTGAAGGTCGCGAGTTTATCGATTTTGCGGGTGGCATTGCCGTACTCAATACGGGTCACCTTCATCCTAAGGTTAAGGCGGCGGTTGCAGCTCAGCTGGATAATTTCTCCCATACCTGTTTTATGGTGCTCGGCTACGAGAGCTATATCCAAGTGTGTGAAAAGCTCAATCAACTGGTGCCTGGGGATTTTGCCAAGAAGACGGCACTATTCACTAGTGGTTCAGAAGCGGTTGAAAACGCAGTTAAAGTGGCGCGTGCCTATACCAAACGTGCTGGCGTGATTGCGTTTACCTCGGGCTACCATGGTCGCACTATTGCGGCTTTGGCATTGACCGGAAAAGTCGCGCCTTACAGTAAAGGTATGGGGCTGATGTCGGCGAATGTGTTCCGCGCTGAATTCCCGTGCGAAATGCATGGCGTGTCCGATGATGATGCTATGGCCTCGATTGAACGTATCTTTAAAAATGATGCTGAGCCGAGTGATATCGCCGCCATTATTTTAGAGCCAGTGCAGGGCGAGGGCGGTTTCTACGCTGCATCGCCCGCCTTTATGCAACGTTTACGCGCATTATGTGACCGTGAAGGCATAATGCTTATCGCCGATGAAGTGCAAACAGGCGCGGGCCGTACAGGCACTTTCTTCGCTATGGAGCAAATGGGGGTTGCTGCAGATATCACGACCTTTGCTAAATCTATCGCGGGTGGGTTCCCACTTTCGGGCATTACTGGCCGCGCCCAAGTCATGGATGCCATTGGGCCGGGTGGTCTTGGCGGTACTTATGGTGGTAATCCGTTAGCGTGCGCCGCTGCGCTTGCAGTCATTGAAGTGTTTGAAGAAGAAAAGTTGCTAGAAAGGGCTAATGCCATTGGTGAGCGCATTAAGTCTGCCCTGAATGTAATGCAGGTCGAACATGCGCAAATCGCCGATGTGCGTGGTTTAGGCGCTATGATCGCCATCGAATTGATGGAAGAGGGCAAACCTGCGCCGCACTATTGCGCGCAAGTGTTGAGCGATGCCCGTGACCGTGGATTGATTTTATTATCCTGCGGTACCTACGGTAATGTGCTGCGTATTTTGGTGCCATTAACGGCGCCGGATGCACAAATTGATGCAGGCCTTGGTATTCTTAGCGCCAGCTTCAATGCCGTACTGAAAAGCTAATATCACTTTGATATAAAACAGTTTTAGATGACAGTTTTGCATAATAAAAATCCCGCTTCGGCGGGATTTTTTATGGGGCAATTGTTTTGAGGATGGTTCCATTGGCAGCCATTTTTACTGCCAATGACTTTCAGCACTCATCAGTTAAATGAATCACTACTTTTTAATATCCATTAGGATCTGTAATGCTTTTTTGCGTTTATCAAGATCATACAAGTCGTTGGTAAAGATAAACTCATTCACGCCGAGTTCTTTTACGATCATTTCCAAACGATGCTTAATCGTCGCTGGGCCACCAGTAACTGATAAACCTAAGAAGTTATCGACATAGGTTTCTTCTTGCGCACTCCATAAGCCATCCATAGTATCAACTGGTGGCTTTAGCCATAACTCGTGACCACGGATAAGTGCCAGCACGCGCTGTTTTGAGGTCGTGCCCAAATATTGCGCCTCTTCATCTGTATCGGCGGCAACTAACGGTAAGCCAAGCATCACATAGGGTTTATCAAGCACTTGAGAAGGTTTAAAGTCGCGGCGATAGATTTCAATCGCATCGTAGAGAAAGCGTGGTGCAAAGTGGCCCGCAAACACATAGGGCAAGCCGCGCTGCGCCGCTAACTGTGCGCTAAAAAGACTCGAGCCCAATAACCAAATTGGCACATTAGTACCTTCTCCGGGAATCGCTCGCACCGCATGACGACCATTGTAAGGGCCAAGTAGAGTTTGTAATTCACTGACTTCTTCAGGGAATTGTTCGGCGCGACTGGTATCACGGTTCAGTGCTCGGCTGGTAATTTGATCGCTGCCGGGCGCGCGGCCCAGTCCTAAATCGATTCGACCAGGATATAAGCTTTCAAGGGTACCGAACTGTTCGGCGACCACTAAAGGCGCATGGTTTGGCAGCATAATCCCACCCGCGCCGACGCGAATACGCTGAGTATTGCCAGCAATATAGCCAATTAATACCGAGGTCGCCGCGCTAGCGATACCGGGCATATTATGGTGTTCGGCAAACCAAAAACGATTAAAGCCGAGTCTGTCGGCTTCCTTGGCATACTGCAAACTGCTGTGCAGTGTTTCACCCACGGTTGAGCCTTGGCGCATGGGCGCGAGTTCCAATAGCGAGAAGGGAATATCGGCCAATATTGATGTCTGTTCTGACATAGTGTCTCCAAGTGACTGCCGTTTTTGCTAGCGACAACAAGAGGCGCTAACTGTGTTAGTCGCATAGTGAAGAACAAGCGTTAATGGCTCAGTCTTGATGAATAAAAGATATTCAGTGTTATTGATATGGGGCTAAGTTCCATGCTTCTCAAGCTTGAACGACTGACTCTTTTCCCTTCGTTATTTCATTAGTCATGTCAATTTGAGTTTGCACTTGAGCAGCGCTATTAAACCGAGTGCGTCCGAGTCCATACTTGCTTTGTAACAAATCGAGGGACTGAAGTCATCTGCGTGTGAGGGCCGATAATGTGGAACTGAAGTTCTTATTCTCAGCAACTCAGCGCTAAGCCAGTCACAGTAGAATTGCATGACTTTCGCTAAAGCTCATTTGGTTATGAGTAGCAATATAAGGGTATAAACGATGTTGAATGAAGTGATAAAAAAACTGCCGATAGCAGGGCTATCGGCAGTTAATGTTATGCAATAGAAAAATCGCTATTGTCAGTCGAGCATTACTGCTCGGCTTTCACATCCCGTAGCGATGCCGCAGCACTTTCATTAATATCATGATCAGCAGCATTGTTATGTGAATGGTGAGTCTCAGTCAGGCGACGCATCAGAGGTAATACCGCAAGTGCGATAAAGGTACAGACCACAGCGGCTATACCCAATTTATTAAACAGACTTGTGTATACGGGCAAGGTTTGCAGTGGGTCGACTAAATCTTTTGGCACACTGGCGAAGTTAGCGACCACACCGCCCAGATACTGTGAAATACCTGAGGCGACGAAATAGGCGCCCATCATAAAGCCGCCCATACGCGCAGGTACGTAGCGGGCAATCATGGCTAGACCAAGACCACTTACTAGTAATTCACCTAAAGAGTAAGAGGCATAGCCCCAGATCATGATCCATGAAGAGGTTTTACCGTTGACGGCAAATTGGCCCGCAAAGCCATAGATAAAGAAGCCAATCGCCACAACGGCAAAACCAAGAGCAAACTTCGCCGCGATAGAAAAGTCTTTATCATTGCGTCCAGCCCACGAATAGCTCCATGCGAGTACTGGACTTAATACCATAATCCATAATGGATTTAATGCTTGGAACTGGGCAGGTGACCAAGTCCACAAGTGGGTACCAAAAACTTGAAAATCCCAATCCACGTTACGCAGGGCAAACAGCGCGAGTGACGTTGACATTTGTTGATAGAAAATAAAGAAGAACACGGTTTGCACGGTAAGGATCAGTGCTGCAATCAGTCCAGCTCTTTCACTGGTTTCGCTGGTGCGGATCAAGTGGAAGAAGATTGCCAATACGGCTACGCCTGCTGCATAAACGAAGACGCGCGCAACCGCTTCGTATTCAAGAATAATGGCTGAAGCGACAACTGACAATGCGGATAGACCCAATACAATCGCGAGGTTTTTCTTGTTCACTGGGCGAGTGTCTGGCTCAGAACCGTAATGGACTAGACTCTTACGCATGAGTGCATAGTTACCTAACCCCACCAATATACCGACACAGCACACGGCAAATGCTGCGTGCCAGCCAAATTCGTTACCATACTGGGCGTTAACGTAATCTTTAATCCAAGGCGTGAGCAACATAGAGAAGGTCGAACCCACGTTTACCGCCATGTAATAGATGGTAAAAGCACTGTCGATTTTAGAATCGTCACCTTCATAGATTTTACGGACTAAGTTACCCGCATTCGGCTTGAATAGGCCGTTACCGACCACAATCACGCCGAGCGCTGAAAACATAAACCACGTATTTTCAGTGGGTACGGCCATTAGCGCATAACCCAGAGAGAGGATCCCCGCACCGAGCAGCATAGTGCGTTTGGTGCCGAGGATTTTATCCCCAACCCAGCCACCAATTGCCGGTGATACATAAATAAGTGCCGCACAGGCACTCCATACTAAGTTTGCACGTGAGTCATCAAAGCCAAGGCGCTGCACCATAAAGTACACAATCAGCGCTTGCATGCCGTAATAACCAAAGCGTTCCCATAATTCGATAAGAGACACAGTCATAAATGAATGTGTTTTACTTACCGGAGCAGTCCCAATAGTCATATCGCTTGCTTCCAACATTGTTGTTTTAATATTTGAGCTCAAAAGTATAAGGCGATAACCAATTCAAACCAATGGCAGACATAGGCAAAAACAGACTTTGTTACAAATGACCTTATCAATTTTAAGGTGGATTTAAGCGGGGACAGTTCTATCCAAGTTTTTCTGCTGCGGATAAATCAAGGAACATTCGCAGTACTATCGGATAAGCAGAGAATGGCATGTGCGGGTATGCGCTATGGTGTATTTAAATACATTGAGGTTGATTGCTGTTTGTCCAGCAGGCATAGTGCGCTTGGAAATTCTAATGTAGATAACTTTAAAACGAAAAGTTCTACTTAGCAGCGTCTCTACAGTTGCAGATATGCATCAGGTTGTTAATGCACCGCTTTGCGTTAAATATATTTAAACGGAGTATATGAATGTTACGAATTGGTATCGATCTTGGTGGCACAAAAATCGAGGTAGTCGCATTAGATAGCGATGGTAACGAAGTCTTTCGTAAACGCATCCCGACACCGAGAGAATATGTTGCGACAGTCAATGCTTTGGTTGCATTGGTAACTGAAGTCGAAGACAGCCTGCAGCAAACCGCCACTATCGGAATAGGTATTCCTGGGGTTGTTTCTCCTTTTACTGGCCTAGTAAAAAACGCTAATTCAACTTGGATCAATGGTCATCCACTTGATGTGGATCTGGGGACTCGATTAAATCGTAAAGTAAAAATTGCTAATGATGCGAACTGTTTTGCCGTATCAGAAGCGGTAGATGGCGCTGCCGCAGGAAAGTCAGTTGTATTTGGTGCCATTATTGGAACGGGATGTGGTGCTGGTATCGCAATTAAAGGCCAAGTACATGATGGTGGCAATGGTATTGGTGGTGAGTGGGGCCATAATCCTTTACCGTGGATGAAAGCCGATGAATTTAATACCACGACGTGTTTTTGTGGTAATAGAGACTGTATCGAAACGTTTATATCTGGAACAGGCTTTGTTCGCGACTTTCGCGCTGCGGGCGGTATTGCTGACAGCGGTATTGAAATTGCCCAAATGATGCAAGCGGGAGATCCGCTGGCAACTCAAGCATTTAACCGCTTTATTGATCGTTTAGCCCGTTCATTGGCCCATGTGATCAATATGATGGATCCTGATGTTATCGTCCTTGGTGGCGGCGTGTCTAACATCGATGCTATTTATACCGAATTACCGAAAATTTTGCCGCTCTATGTGGTTGGCCGAGAGTGCCACACACCCGTTGTTAAAAATTATTATGGTGCTTCATCTGGGGTGCGTGGCGCCGCTTGGTTGTGGGGACGCTAATCCTAGACTCAATCAAGAATAGTGTTTGATATTAAAGGCTGAATTCATTTATTTGAATTTGGCCTTTTTTTGATTTAGTCATTCAAAAGTTTTACATTTCATTGACAACTCTTTATCTTAAGTACTGGTAATTCTTACCCTAAGTGCTATTTTTAATGCTGTATAGAAAGTATAAAAATAAAGTAGATCAAAATAATTACGCTATTGTCGTTCTCTTGGGAGTTTACTAGATGAAGCATTTATCCATCAGTACTAAATTGTTGTGGATTACTTCCGCATTGTTCTTATTGATTGTTGCAATTTTAACGATAAGTCTTTGGCAGGCATTATCCGCACAAAATATCCAGGTTTCTGAACAAGTACAAAAAACCCTGCAACTGGAGACTCGCGATAAGCTAGAAGCACGAGCAGGCGAGTATGGTGAAATGGTTGCGGGGTTTATTAATGAAGCTTCTCGTATTCCTTTTTCTTTTGCGGGGATTGTTGAAAGCACCGCTGAAGAATTACCCTTAAAGCGCGATAGGTTAGAGCTTGCTCTTGCGGCCGTGCTAAAGAAAAGTTCGCAAACCTCTTCTATGTTCGCGCAATTTGAACCGAATGGTTACGATGGTCTCGATAGCGAATTTTTAAATGTAGAGATTAGTCATAGTGTGGCATCTTCTGGTGCATTAGAAGTGTATTACACCCGTAATAGTGATGGCAGTGTGAAACAAAGGCAAGTTGATGATTCACAAGAAAAATATCTTACTAGCCTGAATGAGTTTGGTGTGCGTGATGCAGAATGGTATCTGTGCGCTAAAGAAACGCTAAAACCTTGTTTAATGGAGCCATATTTAGACGAAATCAGCCCTGGTCATACTGAGCTAATGACCTCCCTGACAGTACCGATAGTCAAGCATAAGCAGTTCATCGGTGTAATAGGTATTGATGTAAACTTACCGGTATTCCAATCGTTAATTGATCGATTAGCAAAGAGCCTTTATGACGGACAAGCTAAGGTCACATTGCTGAGTAATCATGGCTTTATTGTTGCGTCCAGCTATGACAGTAAAAAAGCCCGTCCTCTATCAGAATCAATAGATCCTAAATTAGCGACTAAAATTAGTTCATTGCATAAGAATGGTCAATACATGACGGACGGCGATGAAATTATTGTCGCTTATCCGATTAAAATTTCACTCGCGAATACTGAATGGTCACTTGTTATTCAAGTCCCTAACGCTCAAGCCTATAAAAGCTCAATTGAACTCAATAATAAAATGGATGAAATGGCTACATCACTTGGCAGCCTACTATTGATAGTGGGGTTAGTCGTATCAGTTATTGCCGTTATCACCATTAGTTTGGTGCTTCGCAGCATTATTTCGCCACTGAAGATGATTCAAAATAGAGTAGAGCATCTTGCTAGTGCAGAGGGTGACTTGACCCAATCGATTGAAGTCGACTCACATGCTGAGCTCATCGCTCTAGCAAAAGGCTTTAACTCCTTTATTTATAAGCTAAAGAGTCTCATTGCAGAATTAAAAGTTTTAGCGAGTCGTACTCAGCAAGAAAGCCAATCATCAGCAGAAATAGCCCAATTAACTCGTGATAGCGTCCAACGACAACATGGTGAGATTGAAAGTGTTGTTACTGCAGTAAATGAAATGAGCGCAACAGCGCTCGAAGTCGCTAAAGCATCAGAGCAAACGGCGGTAGAAACAGAGGCGATGTCGCGTAACATTCGTGCAAGTGAGGAAAGTTTAACTAAAGCAATGGATTATGTAGACACGATGTCGAAAGAGTCATTGCAAGCTAAAATAGCCGTTAGTAAAGTGGCCGAAAGTAGCACCAATATTAGTCGAATTCTTGAGGTGATTAGTTCGATTGCGGCGCAAACAAATCTACTCGCTTTGAATGCGGCAATTGAAGCCGCTAGGGCGGGTGAGCAAGGTCGTGGTTTCGCCGTCGTTGCCGATGAAGTCAGGGCGTTGGCGTCCAAGACTCAAAGCTCCACCGATGATATTAGTGTGCTTATCGATGCCCTCCAAAAAGAAGTACATAGTGCTTCAAATATTATCGATAAAGGGGCTGAACGGGCGCAAATGGCCGTGACTCAGACAGAACAAGCTTTATCTTCTTTGAATTCAATGGTAAGCCAAATTGAGGAAATATCAGGGCAAATTACACATATAGCAACTGCAGCAGAAGAGCAAAGTGCCGTAACTGAGGAGGTTAACCGTAATATTACTGGGATTTCAGAGTCCGCATCTGAACTTGCTCATCTTGCCGATGAAGCACAGCGAAGCAGTGTGGTATTGGCGGATTTAGTTAGACAACAACATGAAGAATTAGGTAAGTTAAAAACCTAAACGTCAGTTTGACAGTGTTCTATGTATTTAAAAACTCTTAGAATGAAGGCGATTCATCTAAGAGTTTTTTATTAGATAAATTAAATTTATCACGTTGTTATTCTACGTAATTTATATCACGTAGAAAGAATATTACTTATAGAACCAATAAGCAACGCGACTATTTTAAATACGAAAAAGCCGTAGTAGGGGTTAACCTACTACGGCTTATCTGAATTGGTGGCCCCTCACGGACTTGAACCGTGGACCTAACGATTATGAGTCGTGTGCTCTAACCAACTGAGCTAAGGGGCCGACTTAAGGTAATCGTCATTACCTGAAGCGGGAGGAAGTATACTAAGCTTACTTACGCTTGTCACCCGTGTTTTGGCTGGAAATTCACGCAACTGATTCAATTGGTTATCTGTTAATCAACTTAAATGCAATCGTCGCCTGAATTTAAGGCTTCGATGCTGTGCTTGTGCATAAATTGAGGTGATAAAGACAATAAAAAGCCCTGCATGGGCAGGGCTTCAATCCATCTTAGCTGACTTTAGGCTTGTAACAGCCTATTCATCTAGGAACGATTTTAAGATTTCTGAGCGTGAAGGGTGACGCAGTTTGCGCAGTGCCTTAGCTTCAATCTGACGAATACGTTCACGGGTCACGTCAAACTGTTTACCCACTTCTTCAAGTGTGTGGTCAGTGTTCATATCGATACCAAAACGCATACGCAGCACTTTCGCTTCACGGGCGGTTAGACCTGCTAACACTTCGTGAGTGGCGTTTTTCAAGCTTTCGCTGGTCGCTGAATCCAGTGGTAATTCGAGGGTAGTATCCTCGATAAAATCACCTAAATGCGAATCTTCATCGTCACCGATAGGGGTTTCCATGGAGATAGGTTCTTTGGCGATTTTCAGTACCTTACGGATCTTATCTTCCGGCATCATCATACGCTCAGCCAGTTCTTCAGGTGAAGGCTCGCGGCCCATTTCCTGTAGCATTTGGCGAGAGATACGGTTCAGCTTGTTGATCGTTTCGATCATATGTACTGGAATACGAATCGTGCGCGCTTGGTCGGCAATAGAGCGAGTAATCGCCTGACGGATCCACCAAGTAGCATAGGTCGAAAATTTGTAACCACGACGGTATTCGAATTTATCTACGGCTTTCATTAAGCCAATGTTACCTTCTTGGATTAAGTCCAAGAATTGCAGACCACGGTTGGTGTATTTCTTCGCGATAGAAATTACCAGACGTAAGTTGGCTTCAACCATTTCTTTTTTCGCACGGCGAGCTTTGGCTTCACCGATTGACATGCGACGGTTGATGTCTTTTATGGCAGAAATTGCTAAGCCGGTTTCTTCTTCAACTGCTGCAAGCTTGGTACGACAACGAATGACGTCATCTTCAACCATTCTTAGGCCTTCGGCATAAGGTTTCGTTGAGGCTTTCTCAGTGTTGAACCAATCGAGGTTGGTTTCGTTGCCAGTGAAGAATTTGACGAAGTTTTTCTTCGGCATTTTGGCTTGTTCAACGCACAGTTTTAACACTAAACGTTCTTGAACACGCACGCGGTCCATCATAGTGCGCATGCTTTTGACTAAACGGTCAAACTGCTTAGGCACTAAGCGGAATTCTTTGAAAATTTCGCCGATTTCGAAGAGGGCTTTTACCGATTCAGGGTGTTCACGGCCCTTAGCTTCGATAATTTTCAGTGCGCTTTCGTAAGCGGCTCTAAGTTGACCGAATCTTTCACGAGCTTCTTCAGGATCAGGCCCTTTGTTGCCTTCTTCTTCATCTTCGCTGTCATCGTCATCCTCTTCGTCATCTTCATCGTCCAGCTCTTCCTCAGATAATTCTGAGCCGATGTGAGTGGCGGTCGGGGCGACGTCATCTTCGTCCGGGTTTACAAATCCAGAGATAATATCAGATAAGCGCAGTTCGTCGGCTTCAAATTGGTCGAATTGCTCAAGGATCATAGCGATCGCTTGTGGATATTCGGCGACTGAACTTTGAACTGTGTTGATGCCTTCTTCGATGCGTTTGGCGATAACAATTTCGCCTTCGCGGGTCAGAAGCTCAACGGTACCCATTTCACGCATGTACATGCGCACGGGATCGGTTGTGCGGCCAAGTTCGCTTTCTACTGTTGCCAGTGCTGCGGCGGCTTCTTCTGCTGCATCTTCGTCTGTGTTGTCTTCCGACATCATCATGTCATCGGCATCGGGGGCTTCTTCGAACACCCGGATACCCATGTCATTTATCATCTGGATAATATCTTCGATCTGGTCAGAATCGACCATGTCTGCAGGTAAGTGATCGTTCACTTCTGCATAGGTTAAGTAACCTTGCTCTTTACCTTTGGCAAGCAACAGCTTAAGTTGCGACTGCGGAGTATGATCCATAGATATCATCCAAGTTGGGAAACTGTTACAACGACGGACACTTAGCATAAGCCAAGTGCCGCGCAAATCGTCAATTATAGCCGTGTGCACATATCTGTGCTAGTCACTGGGGTAGCGAATGAGGACATTTTTGCCTCAGTTTAACCCTTTCATGACTGAGATCAGCTTCGAGAGCTGCATCTTCTCTTCTTTTGTATGAGTCTGCTTTAGACTCAATTCCTGATATCGTTGTTCAATATATTGATTGTTCAACCAAACCAGGGTTTGTTTAAACTTTTCGAGCAAGTTTTCATCCGCCACTTGATGGTCCCATTGGGCCAATTTATGGAGAGTGCCGTTGTAGGGGTGCTCTCGGAATTGTTCAAGTAGTTGTGCGCTGTTTAACGTTTGCTCTCGAGTCATCTCCAATAACAGTGGCAGCAATTCTATGCCTGGCATCTGCAAGTGGGCGAGTGCGGGTTGTGGGGGTAAACCCATACCCAGTTTTGGATGTTGTACTAGCAGTGCGATGGCGAGTCGCAATGGTGTACCGCGTCCTTTTAATCCTTTACTTGCCATTGGTTTAGCTTGTTTCACGCTAAAGCCTAGCTTCTTTTTCATATCTTCTGAGCTGTTCATTCCTAACTTGTGAGCTAAGTTCTCAAGTAGTAAATTTTGCAGCACAGTGTCTTGAATTTTTTCAATTAAGATAAAAGCTTGTTTTGCTAAGTTGCCTTTATCTGTACCGTATTTTGTCGCTAACGTGTCAAATAGAAACTCGGGTAGTGCAATGGCAGAGTCCATTAAGGTTTCAAATGCATCTTTACCAATTTTACGTACCATAGAATCAGGATCTTCGGCCTGAGGCAGGAACATAAATCGCACTTGATCGCCCGGCTTTAATAATGGCAATGCCGTTTCTAAGGCGCGCCATGCCGCTTCAGTACCTGCTCTGTCGCCGTCGTAACAGCAAATCACTTCTTTAGCGCTGCGCAGCAAAAGCTGAAATTGCTCTGCTGTGGTTGAGGTGCCTAATGATGCGACAGCATAATCGACGCCAAATTGCGCCAATGCCACCACATCCATATAGCCTTCAACGATCAGTACTTTGTCTGGATCGCGATAGCGCTGCTTTAGTTCATAGAGACCATAAAGCTCATTGCCCTTATGAAATATGGGCGTTTCTGGAGAATTCAAGTATTTGGGTGTGCCATCACCTAAAACTCTGCCACCAAAACCAATGACTCGTCCGCGCCTGTCGCGGATAGGAAACATGAGGCGGTCACGAAATCTGTCGTAACGTTTCCCACTGTCGTTGCTAATTAACATACCCGCAGTCAGTAACTTATCCTGCGCATCTTGATTCTGACGATAGCGGCCCAATAAGCCATCCCAACCGTCTGGCGCAAAGCCAATACCAAAATGTTCTACTACATCATCGGATAAACCGCGATAGGCAAGATAATCGATAACTTTTTGTTTATCTTGGTGTTGTCTAAGTTGGTTTTGAAAGTAAAGGCTCGCTTCTTCCATGAGTTGATATAAGTCACGACTTAAACCGTCATCATGTCGCTTGCCTGTGCCTTGTTCTCTGGGAACCTCTAATCCAAGCTGGCCCGCCAAATCTTCAATGGCATCAATAAAATCGAGTCGGTCATATTCCATCATAAAATCGATGGCGTTGCCGTGAGCACCGCAGCCAAAGCAATGATAGAACTGTTTATCACGGCTGACGGTAAACGAAGGTGATTTTTCGCTATGAAAAGGACAACAGGCCGAGTAGTTCTTACCCGCCTTTTTCAAGGGCACCTTACGATCGATAAGTTCGACTATGTCAGTGCGAGCGATTAGCTCATTGATAAAATCACGAGGTATTGCCATTGAGTGCTTAAAATCCCGCCTTGCGCGAATTTAAACAAACAAGCCGCGCATAGGCACGGCTTGTTCATACAGTGAAACGCTAATTATTGCAATTTAGCACGGATCATAGCGCCGATAGCGCCCATGTCTGCACGTCCTTGCACTTTAGATTTCAATGCTCCCATTACTTTGCCCATATCCGCCATGGCGGATGCACCTACTTCTACAATAGTTGCATCGATGAGCGCCGCGATTTCCGCCTCTGTAAGAGGGGTAGGCAGGAAAGCTTCAATAACTTGAATCTCTGCTGCTTCCACGTCGGCCAACTCGTTACGACCCGCTGCTTCAAATTGAGCAATCGAGTCACGACGTTGTTTCACCATTTTGGTTAAGACCGCTATAACCTGTTCATCAGTCAGAGATTCGCGGGTATCCACTTCAATCTGTTTGATGGCGGCTAATGCCATACGAATAGTGCTCAAGCGCGCCTTCTCTTTGGCGATCATGGCCTGTTTCATATGGTCTTTTAGCTGATCAATTAGGCTCATATGAGATTAATATAAACGTACGCGACGTGCGTTTTCGCGAGAAAGCTTCTTAGCTAAACGTTTAACTGCAGCTGCTTTTGCGCGCTTACGTGCAGTAGTTGGCTTCTCGTAGAATTCACGAGCACGCACGTCGGCTAAAATACCAGCTTTTTCACAAGAGCGCTTGAAACGACGCAGAGCTACGTCGAATGGTTCGTTTTCACGTACTTTAATAATTGGCATACGCCATCACCCCTTAGGTGTAGGTTGTTCTGGTTCAATTGCTCGAACCAAGTCTATTTAAAATGGTGCGGAATTTTATACCGAGACACCTAGGCTTGTAAAGCCCTAAAACTGAGCTCAGTCCTATAGTGGGCTCAATATGGCCTGCGCGACTGGAGTAATCGAGCGCTTGCAGGTAGAATTGGCGCCCTTTAGTTAGCAATTGATGAGACACCATGCGGGTTTTAGGTATTGAAACATCCTGTGACGAGACAGGTATCGCCGTCTATGACGATGAACTGGGCTTATTATCTCATACTTTATACAGTCAGGTTAAGCTGCATGCTGACTATGGTGGTGTGGTGCCTGAGTTGGCGTCACGTGACCATGTGCGCAAAATTGTGCCGCTTATTCGTCAAGCGCTGAAAGATGCGAATACTGAAATTGCTGATCTCGATGGGATTGCCTATACCAAGGGCCCAGGTTTGATTGGTGCTTTGCTTGTTGGCGCCTGTGTGGGGCGGTCACTGGCGTTTGCTTGGGACAAGCCTGCTATTGGTGTGCATCATATGGAAGGACATCTACTGGCGCCAATGCTTGAAGATGACGCGCCCGAGTTCCCCTTTGTGGCCTTATTGGTCTCTGGTGGCCATTCTATGTTGGTTAAAGTCGATGGAATTGGGCGCTATGAAGTATTAGGCGAGTCTGTTGATGATGCTGCGGGTGAAGCGTTTGATAAAACAGCTAAGTTAATGGGGCTGGATTATCCCGGCGGTCCGCGTTTAGCAAAGCTTGCTGCTAAAGGTTTACCTGCAGGGTATAAGTTTCCGCGGCCTATGACCGATAGACCTGGACTCGATTTTAGCTTTTCGGGTCTAAAAACCTTTACCGCTAATACCATTGCTGCCGAACCTAAGGATGAACAGACTCGTGCCAATATTGCGCGTGCTTTTGAAGAAGCTGTGGTTGATACGCTAGCGATTAAATGTCGCCGTGCACTGAAGCAAACAGGCTATAACCGCTTAGTGATCGCCGGTGGCGTGAGTGCTAATACGCGCTTAAGAGAAACCTTGGCTGAAATGATGAGCTCGCTTGGTGGGCAAGTATTTTATCCCCGTGGTGAGTTTTGTACCGATAACGGCGCCATGATTGCCTTTGCAGGATTGCAGCGTTTAAAGGCGGGGCAGCACGAAGATTTGGCGGTAAAAGGTCAGCCAAGATGGCCGTTAGATACCTTGCCACCTGTGGCATAAAACGCCTTTGATGTTGATAGTTTATGTTGAGACAAAAAAACTGCGCTTATAGCGCAGTTTTTTATTGGGATAATGTTGTCACATTAAGATTTTTTAGGCGTTTTTTTACGTGAAACTTTTGACTCTTCACCTTTAAGTAACCGTTGGATATTGTCTTTATGACGAATAATGATAAGCGTCGATAGCATGGCAACGGGAATGGTAAATCTGTCGTCTAACCACCAAGTATAAAGTGGTGCAAGTAAGGCCGTCAGAATGGCAGCAAGGGACGAGTAGCGGCTAATTAAGAGGAGGACAATCCAAGATGCCATTAAGCAAATGGCTAAATCATCGCCAATGGGAGCCATAGCACCAAAAGCTGTTGCGACACCTTTCCCCCCCTTAAATCCAAAAAATACGGGATAAATATGCCCAAGGCAGGCGGCGATAGCGATAAGTCCGAGTGAGACTGCATCTATGCCCATCAGATAGGCTAAATAAGATGGCAGGGCGCCTTTGAGCATGTCGAAAAACAACACCATGGCAGCCGAACTCGCGCCGCCAATTCGCAGTACATTGGTAGCTCCCGGATTACCTGAACCCTGTAATCTTGGATCGGGTAAACCCCTCATTCTACAAACCAGCACAGCACTCGAGATTGAACCAGCCAAATAGGCGGCCAAAATCATCAAAAGTGTCAGTGTTAATGGACTCACATTGGTTTCCTTACGCGTCTTAAGGTATTATCGCGCAACAATTTAAAAAGCTGACTCAGTTGCCAATCCCGCTATAGGTTTGTGGAATAACTCGCCCATTTGAGGTTGAGATATTTTCTGAATGAGCAAATCCTTTTAGGGCGTTATCCTACTGTGGATTGGCTCGAGTAGAAAGCAAATTAGTTATCTGTCAGAAGATTGCGGATTATACAGCTAGGATCGCTTTTAGCTTATCAGACCTCATAGTAGTAAGTTAGTTGGAGAAAGCATGGATAAAGTACTTATACGGCAATTACGCGTCGATACTGTGATTGGTGTCTATGAGTGGGAAAAGACAATCCATCAGAGTCTGTTGCTAGATTTAGATATGGCGTGGGATAACAAACTTGCCGCTGCGACAGACGATTATCAATATGCGCTTTGCTATGAGACAGTTTCCAATCGATTAACAGAACTTATTACTGAGTATCCAATCGAGTTAATCGAAACGGTTGCCGAGCGCGTAGCGGATTGCTTACTTCAAGAATTTAACGTGACTTGGGTGAAAGTTGTCGTGATGAAGCCGGGGGCAGTCGCTACTGCCGCGTCTGTTGGCGTTGAGATAGAGCGTTCACGTTAGATAAGAGTTTGATCAACTCGACTGTTGATTAAGAAATCATGTTTATCTTCAGATAAATTGGACATTGCATGGCACGTATTTATATCAGTCTAGGTAGCAATATCGAGCCTGAACAACATCTGCAAGCGGGATTAAAATCGCTGCGAGCGTGTTTTGGGCCGCTGCGCCTCTCTTCTATGTATGAAAGTGAAGCGGTAGGTTTTAGTGGCACTAACTTTCTGAATATGGTTGTTAGTGCTGAAACTGACCTTAATATTGCTGCGGTAGTTGCGCAGTTTAAGCAAATCGAGCAGAATCACGGCCGGCTTGTCGGGGCGAAGAAATTTAGCCCAAGAACTTTAGATTTAGACCTGCTGCTTTATGACCATGTGGTATGTGAAACGCCCGTTACGCTCCCCCGTGCAGAGATAGTTAATAATGCCTTTGTGTTATGGCCATTAGCCGAGTTAGCGCCGGAATTGATTCATCCGTTGGTTGATAAAAGCTATGCCAGTTTGTGGCAAGAGTATGATAAAGAGTCACAGCGACTTTGGCCTGTGATGTTTGAATGGCCCCAAGGGCTGACGTTTTAATTTATTGATAGGATTGTCATGGATACGTTTCAGGTCATTATTTTAGCGCTTATTCAAGGGCTAACTGAGTTTTTGCCTATTTCTAGTTCAGCCCACTTAATTCTGCCTGCTCAGCTTTTAGGCTGGGAAGATCAAGGTTTGTCATTCGACGTGGCGGTGAATACGGGGTCGTTATTTGCTGTGGTGATTTATTTTAGACACGAGTTATGGACTATGTTTAATGCTTGGGTTGCAAGCATTTTTAAAGGTCAGCAATCCGAAGACAGCAAGCTGGCATGGTGGATTATTCTGGCGACGTTACCCGCTGTATTTTTTGGTTTTATGGCTAAGGATTTTATTGCAACTCACCTACGTAATACAGAGGTTATCGCGGTCACGACAGTCGTTTTTGGTTTATTATTGTGGTGGGCTGATAAGATGTCGCGCCGCGATTTAACAATCTATCAGACTGGATGGCGCAAAGCCTTGTTAATTGGTTTCGCGCAGGCGCTTGCTTTAATCCCTGGGACTTCACGTTCTGGTGCCACTATGACAGCGGCGCTAATGCTAGGTTTGAGTCGAGATGCTGCGGCTCGCTTTTCATTCTTAATGTCAGTGCCTGTGAGCTTAGGCGCGGCAATTTTAGTCGGTAAAGATTTAGCGGAAAGCGCGCTGCCAATTGATTATCAAGCATTGATCTTAGGCACTTTTATTTCCTTTGTTGCAGCTTATGCATGTATTCATTATTTCTTGAAAATCATCAGCCGCATGGGAATGACCCCGTTTGTTATTTACCGTTTGGCACTGGGAGCTGTGTTGTGTGGATTTATTTTTTTGTAGTCATTCCAGTTTAGTCATCATAGTGAAATTATGAATAATAGAATCGGGTCAAGTACCCGATTTTTGTTTTTGGAGCTTCCTCATTTTTCTGAAGCTTAACTTATTTTTGGAGCTTTATATGGGTCTCGAATATCAGTGTCCAACCTGCGGACTTGCGTTAAAACAACACAAAGCCTCCCAAGGTTTTTATTGTGCAAATAAGCATCATTTTGATCGAAATGAGCAAGGTTATTGGGTTTTTACTAAACCACAACGCCAAAAGCCGACAGGGGATTCGCGCGAGCAAGTTAGGGCTAAGCGTTTTCTTCTCGAATCAGGCATCTTTTCGCCTTTAATCGATAAATTGGCTGAGATAATCACCGGCTCTATCAAGCCTGACGCTTGTTTATTGGATTATGAATGCGCTGAGGGCTTCTATTTGCGTGCTTTAGCCTCCAAGTTGGCAGAGGTCGAAAATCCGCGAAACGTCCAGTACGTGGGTGTAGCGGACGCAGAAAATGCTATTTTTGCTGCAGCAAAAGCGCAGACTCCTGGGATCTTGTGTTTAAGCTCTTCTAAAAAATTACCCTTTGCCGATAATTGTGTGGATTTTATTACTGTTATTGATAGGCCGTTAAAGGGAAAAGAGTCTGTCAGGGTATTGAAAGACGATGGGACCATGTTACTGGTTATGCCTGGGCCACGACATCTATGGCAACTCAGAGAATATATTTATTCCGACTTGGCTGAAAAACCTTTCCAAGTGAATTTACCCTCAGCATTATTGGTAAAAGAAACTCAGTCACTGCGCTTTACTTTATCAGTTACAGGTGAACAGGCATTAACGTTATTGGATATGGCACCCTATGCGTGGCGTGCAACTGACAAGATGAAACACGATATTCAAGCTAATCATTTTGAGTTGCTAGAAATTGACTATGTATTAGTCTTAGTACATAAAGGCGTGAGTGAATCGCTATAGGTTAAAACTTGCAGTCGATGCGGTTAATTTTAAGACAATTCATAGGCTTAGTTAGATGTTTTTTTGATGTTTTAAAAGGCTATATTACTCAAGTCTATGATTCTGCTTGACGTTTTTATGTTGTTTTTATGTTGGATAGGCTGAAGGTGTTATTATTTTTAACTTTAGGCCTATTTGTTCAGTGACAAATACAACCTTCTTATTGCCTTTGTTTCCCATATAGCCTCGATTTTTTTATCTATAGCTGTGCTTTAAATTAATAGCTTTCATTTCCCATAAATACATTTTTTATGATAAATGAGGCTGATTGTTAGGGATGCTTAAAAACGCAAACGAGAAGTTTAGATTAATAATGCGACTTTATTTAAAAGAGGGATAGCACTCGTTTATACAGAAGTATGCCAAGGCTAACTTTTAGGGGGGAGGTAGGCGAATCGCCTTTAACATGCCTTTGGAAGTTTAAAATCAATTTAGCGATTTTGTATTGCCGCACTCGCTATTCTTTGCATGGCAATCTTGAATTGCAGGCATAAAAAAAGGCTTAGATTGATGTGCTTATCGCTTTCATCTTTCTTAAGCCTTTTGTCTTAACTTACTAAATAGTAAGCTAAATTACCTTTCATTACTTCTTGTAACGAGAAGCAACGTTGTCTAAACGGTCGTTTGCGCGTTTAGCTTCTGCTTGTGCGTCCATAGATGCTGCTTTTGCATCTTTAACGTCTGCAGACAGTTTGCTTTGCTCTGATTTCAGAGAACCAACATCAGCTGACAATTGATCAACTTTGTTGCCCAGAGTTGCAACGCTTTCTTCCAGAGCAGTAGTGTTCGCGCAACCACCTAGTAGGGCAGTCATTGCTAAACCAGCAATCATCAGTACTTTTTTGTTCATTGTAAAAAATCCCTTAAAATAGGTTGGATTTGAATGTTTCGTTACTTTGTAAGCGAAACTGCCTAATTATGACATAGCTATTTTAATTTGCTACGAATATTAATGTGTTTAACCACTATAGGCATATAAATTTTTTTTAAAAGCTTTTTTTCTATGTGATATCGACATTTCTAATCGTAAAAAGGGGCATTATTCACCATGCAGTGATGCACGACTTACAAATCCTTTACAAATTACTGGTTGTCCATCGGCAGTTTTGTTTGCATTTTTTGTTTAAACTGACTGACGGCTTCAACTCGATGTAAATTTAAGGCTTGTTTTATCTCTGCGCCTTGGAAACCAGTGGCAATGATGGCGGCAATATCGACATTATTGGCGACAGTGAAGCACTGAGTTAAATACTCTCCCTGAGGATATGGGATGTTTTCAAATCCTGTGCGGCCGCGCATATCTGCGGTGCAAGCTAATATAAGTTGCGTTAAGCGCTCTGGTTTACGCCAAAAGTCAGCTTTATCGAATATTTTAACGATAGTTTCGGCTCTGAGCTCGAATGCCTGATGGACGTTCTGATGTTGGTCGCTGACGAGCAACGCCAGATCGCGTGCCTCATTCGGTACTCGTAAACGTGTACAGAGGGCTTTTATGAGTAGCAAGCCTTTCTGGCCGTGGCCGTGATGCTTTGGTAAATGCTCTTTTGGGCTCAGTGCTTTGCCCAAATCATGTACTAGGGCGGCAAACCGAACGCTTTTATCTCCAGTGAGCAGTGCGGCTTGAGCGAGCACCATTAAGGTATGCACGCCAGTATCTATTTCAGGATGCCATTTTTCAGGTTGAGGTATGCCAAATAAGGCGTGAATTTCAGGGAATAGGACTTCGAGTGCGCCACATTGGTGCAGTACCTCAAAAAAGACTTCTGGGTGAGGTCCGCCTAAACTTTTATCAACCTCTTGCCAAACTCGCTCCGCCGTTAAAGCGCTAAGCTCATCGCTTGCGCTAATTTGACGCATCAGTGCCAGGGTTTCTGCAGCAATTTGAAATCCTAAGGCATGAAACCTTGCGGCAAAGCGGGCGACGCGTAACACTCGCAGTGGATCTTCAACGAAAGCATCCGACACATGGCGTAACAGGCGCGCGTTAATATCCTCAATACCATTAAAAGGATCATATAAGTTGCCCTTTTCATCTTGGGCGATCGCATTAATGGTTAGATCTCGGCGCAACAAATCTTGCTCTAAAGTCACATCAGGGCTGGCGTGGCAGCTAAAACCACCATAACCCAGACCAATTTTTCGTTCGGTTCGGGCTAAAGCATATTCTTGTTGATTTTTGGGGTGTAGAAATACGGGGAAATCTTTACCCACTTGGCGGTAACCCTGTTGCAGCATTTGTTCTGGTGTTGCTCCAACGACGAGGTAATCTTTATCTTTAATGGGAAGATTGAGCAGGCTGTCACGTACAGCACCGCCGACGAGATATATTTTCACAGGCAAGATTCGGCTAATGTGTCATGAACATAGCTTATCACGCTCATTAAGATGATGGATAAAGTCGTCGCGAGATATTTGCGCACTTATCTGTCACATTGATGTTGCAGATATTTTGACAATAACATTGGGACGCTTTAACGTGGGGCGTTATTTTTAAATTAGGATGATTGGTGGTATGTACAAGGCCTTTTATGGACTCAGCGATAACCCTTTTTCAATTGCACCCAATCCCCATTATTTATTTCTGAGTGATAGGCACAGAGAGGCGTTAGCCCATTTAACCTATGGGTTAGGGGAAACGGGCGGCTTTGTGTTGTTAACAGGGGAAGTCGGTACGGGTAAAACAACAGTATCTCGTTGTTTGCTTGGGCAATTGCCCGACAATACCGATACTGCTTTTATCCTTAATCCGTCGTTAACTGAGCTTGAATTACTCGCAACGCTTTGTGATGAGCTTAAGATTTCCTACGGCGATAATCCTACACTCAAGCAATTGACTGATCACTTGAGCCGTTTTTTATTGGCGAATCACAGCAAAGGTCGTAATACCGTGCTCATTATCGATGAAGCACAGCATTTACGTCCTGAGGTGCTGGAGCAATTGCGTCTTCTGACTAATTTGGAGACGGACACTAAGAAGTTACTGCAGGTGATTTTAATCGGTCAGCCGGAATTACAGCTGTTATTGAAGCGCCAAGAATTGCGTCAGTTAGCCCAGCGGATCACGGCTCGTTATCATTTATTGCCGCTCAATGAAGATGAAATCGCCCTCTATGTGCTGCATCGTTTGCAAGTGGCTGGGCGGTTTGAGCCTTTATTCACCCGTAAAGCCGTTAACGTTTTGCAGAAATACAGCGGCGGCATCCCTCGATTAATTAACCTTTTATGTGAACGTTCACTGATGGCAGGCTATGCACAATCGCGGGTGCCCATCGATCATCATATGGTGCGGCAAGCCGCGGCTGAAGTATTAGGTGAAGAAGAACCGACTCAAAATAGGTATCTGTGGCCGACAGCAACCGCAGCGGCGTTATGTGTTGCGTTTGGTGTGTCTTATTGGTTATTTACTGATAAGTCAGTCAATACGGCGCCAGCGTCCAATTTGGTTACTGAGTCTGTGCCAACAAATGTGGCGTCATTAAATGCTCAAACCTTGGGTGGTGAAGGCGTCGCTGATAAGTCAGTAAAACCGACTAATCAACCAAGCGGTCAGACTTCCATTCCCGATCCAAATCAACGTCTGTTAAACGAGGCGATTAATCAGAGTCGCAATATCGATACTGCTTTTGCAGGTTTGTTTAGCGTGTGGGGCAAAGTGCCCTATAAAGGCTTGACGGCTTGCCAATCGGCGGTTGAGCAAGGATTAGCTTGCTATCAACAGCAGGGTAACTGGATGTCACTGACTCGGCTTAATTATCCGGCTGTCGTGTATTTGGTTGATGACAAGCAACAAGATTTTTATGGTGCTGTGCTTGCGGTAGAGGGGGAACAATTACTGATGCAACTGGGTGAGCAACAACTTTGGGTTGATAGAGCTTGGTTTAATCAACATTTCAGTGGCACCTTCGAAATATTATGGCAAGCACCTAATTTGCCTATGATGGATATCAGTCAAAAATCGAGTCCTGGTCAATTACAGTGGTTAGAGAATGCGTTAGCCCATGTGAATGGTCGTAGCCCCCGTCGGGTTAATCAATTTGATGTGCAATTGGAAAATGATCTTAAAACCTTCCAAAGTCAGCACGGATTAAAAGCCGATGGTATTGCAGGGAATCAAACATTAGTGAGATTAAATTTGTATTTAAGTCAGCAAGGCCCACGGTTAACTGATGATGGGGCGCGCAGCTGATGTCCATTTTACTCGATGCCGTAACCCGCAATAAACAACAGCAACAATCACCGTTACCTGATGCTGTGATGACGCCAAGGGCGAATTATCCACAGCCTCGTAAATCGGGTGTGCCGATAGGAAAACTGTCTATATTAGTCGTTGCAGTTGCCGCAGGAATTGGTGTGGCTTGGGGATTAAGCGTTTGGGATAAAACTCGACCTCCCCAAAGTGATACTGTGGCAGTGGCTAATGTACTGCCATCAATTT
Source organism: Shewanella sp. SW1 (assembly GCF_025653545.1). Classification (NCBI taxonomy): domain Bacteria; kingdom Pseudomonadati; phylum Pseudomonadota; class Gammaproteobacteria; order Alteromonadales; family Shewanellaceae; genus Shewanella; species Shewanella sp. SW1. The sequence goes on from NZ_JAKKSG010000001.1 coordinate 226,083, forward strand.
CATCATTGCCAGCTTCGACTGCGATTAAAAATGAGCTTCAGTCTACGGTAGGAGCTGCCTCTGAGCTCCAAGTTGAGCCCAGTGCTGCTTCAGGTGTTCGGCTTGCTGGGAAAGTGGCGCTTCCTCGGACGCAGACTTTACCCGAGCTAACGGTATCGCCGCAATTTCAGGCTGAGACTGTAGTATCAAATGCGCCTCAAATGAATGCTAGCGCGAATATAACGACAAATTCTGTTGGCATGCCGGCTCAAAGTGATAGCAATTCGGGTTTTAGTGATTCAAGCTACGCAGATTATATGTCGACGTCAGCCCAAGTCGATGCTGCAATTCAGGAAGCGGTTGTGCCAGCAGAGACGCAAGCACAGCAGCCTATGATGTTAGGTGCTAATGCCAATGAGTCGGGTCTAGCGAGTCTTGAAGCCCTGCGTCAGCAAGTCAGTGCCGCGGCGGAAGATGTCGGTTTAGAGACCAATAAAAGTCGCGATGAAGATAAGTTAGTGGCTTCCTTTCAAAATGCATTAAAGGATGTGGAATATGTTAATGCTGCAGAGACGAATATCACTGAAGCTAAATTAGATCCTATCCCCAAAACTGCTGTGGATGAAATTCCGAAATACGGCCAATTACCTGCAGGTCTGCAATTACAAGTGCCTGAATTTAATATCGTTGCTCATGTTTATTCCAGCGACCCTGCCCAGAGATGGCTGAATGTAGACGGTGCCGAGTTACAAGAAGGGGATATGATTGCTGGTAAGCTGAAAATCATCTCTATTCGTCCAAGGGACATAGTGTTAGATATTCAAGGAACCCAGTTTAAGGTGCCCGCAATCTAATCAGGTATTACGATAAGTCCTGCTAGCGGTTATTTGTGGTAACAATGAATAAGTAGTTGATAAAAAAAGGCGCACTAGGCGCCTTTTTTGATCTCAGCTAATCTCAACTTAATCAAACAGTCTGTTGGCTAAGAATAGGGTCAGTGCGTAACCGACGCTGTAGCAGAGGAAAAGTGCAGGAACATATTTCAAGTAACTCACAAAAGTCAGTTCTTTCACTTTACTCATGGCTACAATACCTGATGCCGAACCGATAATCAGCAGTGAACCACCGACTCCGACGCTGTAAGTCAAGCCAAGCCATTCAGGAGTACTCAGCACTGGATTGGCTTTTAACAATGCCGCTGTTAGCGGTACGTTATCAATTAAGGCTGAGCCCATACCCGTGACGAAGTTAGAGATGTTTGGATTAAACTGAGTATAAGCTTCAGTCAACATGTCTAAGGTGCCAATTTCTTTAAGCATACCAACGAGCAGTAAAATACCTAAGAAGAACAACAGGGTGTCATATTCAACTTGGCGAATATACTCTAGGATCTTGATTTCTTCTTTATCACTGCGCGTGGTATGGCCAATCAGGAACATAATTGATAGACCCGTTAAGAAGGTTAACACCGGCGGTATACCAAACAATATGTTGAGTAGCATGGTCATTAAAATGGTGCAGAAGAAGACGAGGGCAATCAATACATCAACGGTTTGATAAGTATGTTTGATTGGCGTCGTGCTCACAACACCTTCGGCTTTGAGTGAGAATAGGGTTGCCAGTAAAATCACGCTGACGGCTGAAGGGATAAACAACATCAATAGTTCAGACATATGCACATGTCCAGCTAAGAAGATCATCAGTGTCGTCACATCGCCAGTGATCAGGGCCACACCGCCTGAGTTCACCGCGAAGATAATCAACACTGCCATTCTACGGCGCATTTGCTTGTCGAGTTTAAAGGTGGTTAATAAACCTAAAGACACTAAAGTCGCGGTGACGTTATCACAAAATGCTGAGAGCACGAGTGCAAACAGGGCAACTTGGATCATTAACATACGCACTGATACTTTCTGCGGAAACAGCTTTTGCACCATGATTTGGATCATACCCTTAGCATTCAAATATGCTACGAAGGTCATGGTCGACATCAGAAAGAGCCAAAGTGTGGCAATCTCGAGCAAATTTTCATTGAGCTGATGGGCAACGATTTTCTCATTAGCCGGTTCCCCTGCAGCCATAAACAGCGCTACCCAAGAGATACAACCAAAGAATAAGGTGGTTTTTGCTTTATTAAGGTGGGTCACTTCTTCGAAAATAATACTGAGCAATGCGAGCACGGCCAGTAAGATGAGAAAGGTATTTAACATAACTGCAATTCCAACTGCTGTTTTGATGTCGTAGGGCGACTTGAGTCAACCTAAAGATTGGGCATATCAAGGCTAAATTAAGCTAGCCGTGTTAGCGCGTGCGGATCAGAACATAATGGGCTAGAGAACGCAACTGTTAGCTGTAACTCAATTTAATGCTTCTTTGTGATGTCTATCTCATGCTTTTGGGTTGCTAATTAGTTTTATATATTGGTTTTTGTGATTATTACAGCGTTATTAACTGTATTGTTTGATTTGATTACCGCGTTAAAAGTGAGATCTACGATTAAAGTCTAAGCAGTTAGTTTGCATATTCTTCAATTAATTTTTATTCAGGGCGATATTCCTGAATTGTCATGCCTATGTAGGCAGGCATTTTTAATGCTTACCTTTTGAATTAGTGCCCGCTCGGAAGTTGAGTGCTCTTAGCACTCAGTCCCGCAGAATTCTGCGTCTTGAGCTTGTTTGGGTATCAATACTGGATATTGTGTTTTTGAAGTAGAGGAAAATGACATTTATTATCCGGAATCTTTTGCTTTTAGGCTCACTCGTTTGGTTAACGTATTGTGGTAAGCAACTTATTGCGCTGGGCGTGATGGGTTGGCCTTAGCACGTTATTGAGCATATCCACTTGACCTTACAATTCATGGTGGCTGGGATAATATTTAAATCGGCTTTAGGTTCTAAAAAGTCTGATCGTTATTAAAGTGACACAAAGCTAACTAAATCGAATAAAAGCAAAGGGACGCATTGGCGTCCCTTTGTTATGTTTAAACGGCTTAAATACTAAAGCTTAGGCTTAGCTTGCCGCTTTCATGCTCGCCAATACGCGATCTGCCGCTTCTAAGGTTAAGCGCATCTCTTCTTCGCCATGGGCCATTGACAGGAAGCCTGCTTCATAGGCACTTGGCGCTAAGTAAACACCTTCATCTAGCATGCCGTGGTAGAAAATACGGAACTGTTCGATATTGCATTGGGTCACTTGATCGAAACGAGTGATCTTGGGTTGTTCCGTGAAGAAGAAACCGAACATACCACCAACATAGTTGATCGCCATTGGAATACCGTGCTTATCCGCAGCCGCTTTAAAGCCTTCTGCAATACGTTTGGTTTTCGCGCTCAGTGCTTCGTACAGACCTTCTTCACACAGGGCTTCCATTTGTGCCAGACCCGCTGACATCGCAATGGGGTTACCCGATAACGTACCCGCTTGGTAAACCGGACCCGTAGGGGCGATAAATTGCATCACATCTTTACGGCCACCGAAAGCCCCCACTGGCATACCGCCACCAATCACTTTACCGAGTGTGGTTAAGTCTGGTGTGACGCCGTAGTAACCTTGAGCGCCACTTAGTGATACGCGAAAACCTGTCATCACTTCATCGATAATCAACAGCGCGCCAAACTCATCACACATATCACGCAGGCCTTGAAGGAAACCTGGGACAGGTGGAATACAGTTCATGTTGCCAGCAACGGGCTCGATGATGATGCAAGAAATCTCAGTTGGATACTGCTCGAACAGGGTTCTTACAGAATCTAAGTCGTTATACACAGCCGTTAAGGTGTGTTTGGCGAAATCTTCTGGAATACCTGGTGAGCTAGGTTGACCTAAAGTTAGTGCGCCAGAACCCGCTTTCACTAATAGGCAATCTGCGTGGCCGTGGTAACAACCTTCAAATTTTAAGATCTTGTCACGATTGGTAAAACCGCGTGCCAAACGGATAGCACTCATAGTGGCTTCCGTGCCTGAACTCACCATGCGTACTTGCTCGATAGAAGGCACCATAGAGATGACTTTTTCGGCCATTTGCACTTCAAGCTCAGTTGGCGCACCAAAAGATAAGCCATTTTCTACCGCTGCTAATACCGCTGCACGGATTTTAGGATGGTTGTGGCCGAGGATCATCGGGCCCCAAGAACCGACATAGTCGATATAAGCTTTACCATCGGCATCGTAAATATAAGCGCCGTTAGCTTTTTCAATAAACAGGGGCGAACCGCCTACACCATTAAATGCACGAACCGGAGAGTTAACGCCGCCGGGGATGGTTTTTTTAGCCTGTTCAAATAGCGCTTCGGAACGGGTCATGTTTAGTCCTTAAAGTCTGTAGCCAATTAGCGATCGGCTTTACGTGAATACCAATTAACCGGACACTCATATTTTTCGAGTTGATGATCAACGCCGAGTGTCAATGCAAACAAAGCCATGCGAATTAACAGCCCATTATCCGCCTGTCTGAAGATGGCGAGATTGGGATGGCTGTTCAAATCATTATCTAACTCATTGGCTTGCGCACGTGAATCCCTTGGAAGCGGATGCATAATGACAGTGTTAGATTTGCAATGCTGAGTGTAAATACTGCGATTTAAGCGGAACTTGCCGCGATACTTATTTGCTTCTTCCTGTGAAGGGAAGCGTTCTTCTTGAATGCGAGTGAGATACAAAATATCTGCTTGATCTAAATGGCCTTCAAGCTGGTCGGTTATTTTGATGCTATGGCCAGCATTTTCAATGTCGGAGATCACATAATCAGGCATAGCTAATTCAGCAGGTGAAATCAGTGTGAAACTGATGTTCTTATACATGCAGAGTAAGCGCGACAGTGAATGCACTGTACGGCCAAATTTTAAGTCGCCGACCATAGCGATGTGCATGCCATCGATACCGCGGCCAGCACACTTGAGTTCTTTTTGGATAGTGTATAAGTCGAGCAAAGCTTGGGTCGGATGCTCGTTCGAACCATCGCCGCCGTTGATCACTGGGACGCGGCTGCCTTCAGCAAACTCTTTGACCGAGTAAGAGTCTGGATGGCGCATGGCAATGACATCAGAATAGGTGGATAACACCCGCGCCGTATCGTACAGGGATTCACCTTTAGATAAAGACGATGAAGCCATGCCTGTGGTTTCACGTACATGGCCGCCGAGCAAGTTAAAGGCACAACCAAAACTCACGCGGGTACGGGTACTAGGTTCGAAAAACAGGTTACCTAAAATGGCGCCATCGAGCACATTATTACGCTTCTCTCGAAGTGCATAGGGCATCATGCGGCTAGCGACATTAAAAATAGTTTGGATTGAGTCAAGATCTAACTGGTTTACGGAGAGGATATGGGATCCTTCGAACTGATTCATCAGCCTGTTTTCCAATTTGCTAGGGGGCATTTTAAGCTGCGGTATCGCGCTTATCTGCCCTGATGTTATGTAGGGTGGCTGAGGCGCGATTGTAGCAGAAACACTGGGGCAACGAAATAGCCACATTACCACTGTGTTAGATTTTTGCGATGAAGCCCAAAGCTTTTAATCTGCCGCCTCAGGTTTGGCATCAATATAAGATTCTGCATCACTATCAGATTTTAAATTGATATCAGGTTTTAAATCGATGTCATTAATTGGCACTAGGCTTGGCCTAAGCGAATTTCCTGTTGCAGGTTTGACCAACTGATCACCCCGACCACGTTATCGGGCGTATCTTGATAGATAAACACCTCACCGCTGCGCTTGGGTGACAAGAGTAAATAGGCTTCATTCAGAGTAGTGCTGTCGCTTAAGCCTTGCATGGGATGGCGTGATAGCGTGGTACTGTCATCGTAGGATTGCATTTCAAGGCTGAGCATTTCGATAACGCCATCGGCGTTACGCACTAACACAGGGCGACCTTCGGCGCGTTTAAGCACTTCGAGTAACAATTCATCGTTGTTATTGACGATAACAAAGCGTTTATCCATCAAGGCTCGCACACCTTTTTTCTGCAGGGCTAAATTTACTGGTGCAACTTTATAGCCTAGCCCCATGATTTCTAATTGCTTAAAGAAAATGGAGTCGGTCTTAAAACCCTGATAAGCAATTAAAAAAGCCGGAATTGTTACAAACATTGCCGGTAAAATAATGCTGGCATCATTAGTCATTTCTAGCAGGGCGACTAACGCCGCCAGCGGCGCGCTTAAACACACGCCCATCATGGCTGTCATGCCGATTACAGTGTAAAGCCCTACATAAGGGGCGATGGAGGGGAATAAGATAGCGCTGATCAGCGCCAAAATCGCCCCGAGCAGCGCGCCGATACCATAAAGTGGACCAATCAAACCACCGGGAATACCTAAGCCAATCGCCGCAATAGTGGCGATGGTTTTGGCAAATAACAGGGCGATTAACAGTAACAGGCTTGGATGTTGGCTAATGGCTTCGCTAATGGCGAGATCGCCCGTGCCAAGGGCTTGCGGCAACACGAGACCGATTAGTGTGGTGACACTGCCCGCCAGTAATAGTCGGTAAATCAGTGGCCAGTTTTGCCCCGTCGCGGTAACTTTTAAGAGTGAGTAATTAAACAGCGCCGCAGCGCAGCCTAATACTACGCCGCCGATGGCGAGAATAGGGTAGTGATCTAAGGGAATGTGGATCACTTGAATACGGTCAAATTCGTGCACATTACCAAACACTAATTGGCTTGAAACCGCGCCACAAATTGCGGAGAGCATAATCGGGAAAAAGTAATGGATTTTATATTCACGTACTATCACTTCGAGTACAAAAATCACCGCCGCCAAGGGCGCGTTAAAAGTGGCGGCAATCCCTGCTGCAATGCCACTGGCACACATGATGCGTACGCTATTATCGGGAAGATTGAATTTTTCAGCGAGAAAACTGGCGCTGACAGCACCCAGATGAATGGCAGGACCTTCACGGCCGACTGAGAAATTTGTGCCTAGGGCAAAGAGTGCTTGAAAAAATTGCCCAGCGGCGGATTGTAGGGGGATTTTACCATAATGCAGTTTAACTCTATGTAACACATAGGCTATTCCCATACGTTTGTAGCGTTTGGAGCCCAACTTCGCCACTATCCAAATTAATATTGCGCCTAAAAGGGGTAACAGGGCTCGCCAGTCGGCGACGTTCCCCGTAAAATCCAGCGCCTGTATTTGGGTGTAATGATTAGCCCAAACGAGCAAGAGTCGAAACAGTAAGATCACACAGGATGCAAAAATAGCAAATAACAGTGCCAGTATGCACAGCTGTGCACTGATGCGGGCTTGAGATAAATGGTCACGTAGCTCATTGGTTAAATACTTTTTGGCTGTGACTATGGCATGTTGGATAGCGACTTTATTTATCGTTAATTGCACTACATTGGCCTGAGTTGTATTGTATCGAACTCGTTCTTGAGTTGATTGTATTTTATATAAGGGGCTGTTACCTAATGCCAAATTATCATCGTTGGCTAGATCGGCTGCAAGTGATGGATCTCAAGTATCGTCCATCTTCAGTGTATTTATCGCTTTTAGTGTTAGTTTCTATTCTTTTTGGGGCTTGGATAAGTTTTCTGCTATTAAGTAGCGATGAGCCTGTTGTTAAGCATATCAGCAGCAAGACTCAACGCTTGACCGCTGAGTTAGAGGCACAGACCCAACTACTTGCAACCCGAAATTTAGAGCTGTCCGTCGAGCGAGAGGCTAATACCCAAATGCAAGAAATGTTTGGCCAGCAAATGAAAAAGCAAAAAGAATTGGAACATGAGCTGGCGTTTTACCGCAGCATTATGACACCGGATGATAATGCTGAAGGTGTCGCTATTCACGGACTTGAAATGACGCCGGGCGCTTTGGCCGATGAATATCATCTCAAGTTGGTGTTGACTCAGTTGCAAAAGCGTAAGCAAGCTATTCAAGGTCGAACTGAATTGACACTCATTGGTGTGCAAGATGGCAAATCTGTTAGCTTGAGTGTGAACAAACTCACGGGTTCTAAGTTGGAATTTGATTTTCGCTATTTTCAAGTCATAGATACCAAGGTCACTGTTCCTGCTGGCTTTAATTTACAACAAGTGAAAGTCAAAGTGCTGGTGCCTTCGAGCCGCTGGACTAAGAATTCGCAGACCGAACATGTCTATAGTGCCCCTGAGTTATTACAGGGTGAAAAAGAACCACGGGTAATACTTGAACAAAACAGTCAGGTAAAGGATAATTTGCCCCAGAAAACTGATGTAAGAGGTAGTAATGACTGATCAAGCTGATACAGCAATGCCAATCCAATTTACCGATGCGGCAGCCGCTAAGGTGAAAGGTTTGCTGGAAGAAGAGCAAAATCCTGCACTTAAGCTACGAGTCTATGTGACTGGTGGTGGTTGTTCTGGATTTCAGTACGGCTTTACCTTTGATGAAAAGGTCAATGACGGCGATTTTACGATAGAAAAACAAGGCGTTCTCTTGGTTGTCGATCCTATGAGCCTACAATATTTAGTCGGTGGTGAAGTGGATTACACTTCAGGACTGGAAGGTTCTCGCTTCTTCGTGAAAAACCCTAACGCAACCACGACCTGTGGCTGTGGTGCCAGTTTCTCTGTGTAAAAAAGTTTTTCTGTTTAATGATGACTAACTTTGCATCTTTTTAGGCGTGGAGTGAGATCAAAAAAGCCGTCACAATGACGGCTTTTTGTTGGGCTAAATTTATTTTCTACAAGAGCTTAGCTCATGATATTCAGGTTAAGCTTAGGCTTAAACCATGCCTTTACCTTTTTATCAAAGGCTATCCAAACTTGCAGTAATGACAAGACGATCAAAGCGATAAAAATCACATAGTCAGGCAGTTTTCCCTGCCATTCACCTAGATACACTGTCGTTGGACCTACCACTAAGTTGCCCGGATCGTACATAATCACTGGCAGCATGCTAATCAATCCAAGCTGCACGACTGTGTAGCCGCGCAGCATGATAAGCCCTGCTTTTTGCCGACCGATAATGGCAATCACCATCAGGAGGGTTAGCAGACAAAATAACACCCCTTGTTTAGCGATTAAGCCACTCACTGACGCAACAACATACACTAGCAATAGTGCAATGAGTCGTTTCGGAAAGTGCTGACTAAGGGCTGTACTTGCCTCTGGTGTCGGTATCGCCGATTTTTGCTCGCTCATAGGCATTCTCGTTTAGCGATAGCGATTAGTGGCTTTGCTTAGGCGCTAATCTTTGATCTAACTCATAAGGCGGGATTACCACACCTAAATCATCTAATACTGGGAATACGGCGACAAAGAGGTCGTCATCTTCCATGCCTGGCACCCATCTTTCGTGAAATTCGTCGAGTGGAATCGCTAACGTTTGGCAATCACTCCATTCATCCACAGCCCAAGAATCAGCGGCTTCTTCGGTTGGCCACATTGGGATGCAATCTTCTTCTTCAGTGGTTAACATCACGCAACCGTCTTGATCTTGTAATGTCCAAAGTATTTTGTGTTCTTTAACTTGTTCAACGAGGTAATCGTAACGGGCTTCTGGCGTCATTGCTGCTGTCTCAGCGAGGTTTTTAACAGTCTTGCTCATGAAAAATATCTCTTTTGCTTGGATAGGGCGAAGCCTGTTGTGTCTTTAGTCGCACAGCAAAATTCGCCAGTTGGCTAAATGGTAACATTAGAGCGGGATTAGAAAAAGAACAACAGCGCCAAGAGAGCGCTGTTGTGTTAGATCTTCGGCTTTTATTCTTCCGCACGGAAGTAGCGATAGATAAAGCCCGCCAAAATGGCGCCGACAATCGGTGCTACCCAGAACAACCAGAGTTGTGATACCGCCCAGTCACCGACAAACAGTGCAGGGCCTGTGCTACGCGCTGGGTTCACCGAAGTATTGGACACAGGAATACTAATAAGGTGAATTAAGGTTAAACCTAACCCTATGGCAATTGGGGCAAATCCCTTAGGCGCTCGCTCATCGGTGGCACCTAAAATAATAATCAAGAAGAACAGTGTCATAACGATTTCACAAATCATCACCGACAGCATGCTATAGCCACCTGGTGAGTGCTCACCAAAACCGTTAGAGGCAAATCCGCCAGCGAGTGAAAATCCCTCTTGTCCTGAAGCGATGAGATACAAGATGCCTGCGCCAACAATTCCGCCCGCGACTTGGGCTATGATATAGGGCAATAATTCTGCTGCCGGAAAACGTCCCCCAGCCCAAAGGCCGAATGACACTGCAGGGTTGACATGACAACCTGAAATATGGCCAATCGCAAAGGCCATAGTCAGAACCGTTAAGCCAAATGCGAGCGCGACACCGAGTAAGCCTATGCCCACCTCGGGAAATGCAGCGGCGAGTACAGCACTACCACACCCTCCAAGGACTAACCACAAGGTGCCGAGAAATTCTGCCGCCATTTTTTGTGACATGTTCATTGTTTGATTTCCTATTCTTTTAAAGACGCTTGCTTGTTAATCAGTGCGTCTTTATTCCTAATTTACCTGCCTATTAACGGATCTTGTCTGAGTGAGCAAAATCGCGCTGTAGACACGAGTTCCCTTAAAACCAGTTTCTTATTGGACGCCTATGAGGCTATTCCTAAGTGTTTGAGCTGTTTAGAGCAATATCCTGTATCCGTTTTTACTATAGTGAGACTTGATTAAGCTTCAGTGACGAAACTTTTTTACTCATGCTTCTGTCACTAAATGCTTCAGTAATTAAGAATAGATGGCTTTAAAATAGCTGCTGATTTTCTTGAGAAATTTAGGCAGGAAGAGGGGAAAAGATTAGTTTGTCTTTTAAAGACAACAAGAGCTTCATGTAGAAGCTCTTGTTTAGGTTATCGCTTTAGTATTTTGCGAAGGCCAATTACTTAGCGCTAAATCGTCCGCCGAGTACGGCTTCGCGGGAGGCGCCTGTTACTGCAGGGAGATTAGCGGGTAAACCTAAGTGATTGCGCATGGCGAGCCAGGCAAAGGCGATGCCTTCTGCCCACTTAGGATCTACGCCAAGGGCCGAGGTAGTATCCAGCTTATAACCTGGTAATAAGGCTGCAAGACGCTGCATCAGTTGACCATTAAATGCACCGCCGCCACAGACGAATAATTCCCCTTCATTGGATAGTTTAATAATGTCTTGGGCTATGCTGTGGCAGGTTAAATCCAATAAAGTTGATTGAATATCTTCTTCATCTAAATGATTAAAGGGCGATAATTGCTGCTCTAACCAAGCTTGGTTAAACAGTTCGCGACCAGTGCTTTTAGGGTAAGCAAGGGAAAAATACGGATGCGAAAGCAGCTGAGTTAATAAGCTTTGATCAGTTTTTCCGGATGCAGCCCATTCGCCATTTTTATCGAAGGGCTCACTTTTAACCTGTTGCATCCAGGCATCAATTAAGGTGTTACCTGGTCCTGTATCAAAGCCTAAGACTTCTTCGCTATTGCCCGGCAGATAGGTGATATTGGCAATACCACCAATATTGAGAATGACACGTTTTTTACCGACTTGGGCAAAGGTTTGCTGGTGGAATGCGGGTACTAAGGGCGCGCCTTGCCCACCAAGGGCAATATCTTTGCGACGAAAATCGGCAATGACATCTATGCCTGTTTCGGTCGCAATAGTATTAGGATCGCCAATTTGTAAGGTAAAACCCACTTCGAGGTTTGGCATATGGCGCACAGTTTGACCATGGCTACCAATGGCGATGATATCTTCTTTCGCAATAGTACATTTAGCCATCAGATTATTGACTGCTAAGGCAAACAGCTGACCCACATTTCGATCTAAACGGCCGAGGCGGTTAATTTCATCTGAGCTGGGTAAGCACAGGCGCTGTAGACCTTTGAGCAAATGGCTCGGAATAGCTTCGGTATGGCTGGCGATAAGCTGCGGCTGTGCGCCTGAAAAGTCGACCAATACTGCATCGACACCGTCCATGCTGGTGCCTGACATAAGTCCAATATAATAAGCGTTTTTCATTGGGAGGAATCCATCCGTCGTTATTGCATTGCCAATTGCGTTTGCTTGTTTTGCGAAAGTGTAGTCATCAATTGCTTGCTAAGTGCATCGAATTGATTTTTTTCTTTTCTCGCAATTGATTCGGATTTCGGTAGCGTAATCGTTCTCGGGTTGCGGTGTACGCCATTGACGATAAATTCGTAATGTAAATGAGCCCCAGTGACACGGCCTGTTTTACCTAAAGTACCAATAATTTGTCCTTGCTTAACGTTGGCGCCTTTGCTGACATTACGTTTTGTGAGGTGTAGATATTTGGTGGTATAGGTATCGTTATGTTTGATAAACACATAGTTACCGTTGAATTGATTATAACCAGACTCAATAACGCGTCCACTACCCGCAGCTTTAATGGGCGTGCCAATGGCTGCGACATAGTCTACACCGCGATGGGCTTTGACTTGGCCTGTCACTGGGTGCAAACGTCTTGGGTTAAAGTTGGAGCTGACATACTTAAAATCGACCGGTGAGCGCAGGAAGGCTTTACGCATGCTAGTGCCATTTTCGGAATAATAGTTACCGTCGGTATAGCGAATGGCAGTATAGCGCTCATCTTGGTTAACAAATTCTGCAGCTAAGATATTGCCATTCCGCAAAAATTCACCATCGGCATATTCTTGCTCGTAAATAATGGCGAAGCTGTCGCCTTCGCGTAAGTCTAAGGCAAAGTCGATATCCCAGCCGAATACGGTCGATAATTGTAATATCTGGTTAGCAGACATGCCTGCATCCACAGCGGCATTCCAGAAATTGCTCTTAATTTTGGCACTGGTGAAATGGTTGCGGATTTCCACATCCTTTTCGGAGATTTTTTCGTTGTATTGCTCTTGGCTTTTAGTGATGACTAGCGTGGAAATAGCATCGACCCGATAACGTACTTCAGTCAAATTACCGTTTGCATCCTTTGAAATCACAATTTCTTCGCCCGGCATTATCTTAAGTAAGTTTTGCTTGGCTAAAGGCAACTGGGTGATTTCATAAACGTCTTTGCTGGTTAAGCCAGCGCGGTCAAATACCGCGGCTAAAGTATCACCATTTTTGACGTTAAAATGTTCGACATCTCTGTGGAGAGCGCTTTCGTGGGATCCTGCGGCTTGATTATTAGCTCCAGCTCCAGCTGCAGCGAGCGCATCGGGTGAGGATAACGGTTCAGCCGTTGTCGGAGCATTATCTGTTTGACCTTCTAGTAACTCAGGGCGTTCAGGCGAGCGAAAAGCTAAGGGCACATCATAACGGGTGTTGATTTGAGCTTGGTCATCAATGCTAGTGGTTTGTCTTGAAGCTTGCGCTTCTTCAGAAGGTAGAAGCATGGTTATCATTGTGATAACTGAAAGAATGCTAAGGAGAATTTGATGCTTTTTAGGCAACAATTTAAATAACGTTATAACCTTTCCCATTGACGCCGATACCAATAACCAGAGACTTAAATAATCCCGTTAGTGTACACACTTTCAATTGTGGTGGCTAACAAGTAACATAAGTCTCTTCATTTTATGATCATGGCCTTAGGAGTCCCTGCCGAGATGGCTGATTTAGACCAAGTATTAGCAGAAATTAGACGTGGTACCGATGAGATTTTACTCGAAGCGGATCTGCTGGAAAAACTCAAAGAAGGACGTCCACTCCGTATTAAGTTAGGCGCTGACCCTACCGCTCCGGATATCCATCTTGGACACACAGTAATCTTGAATAAATTAAGATTATTCCAAGAGTTAGGTCATGAAGTCATTTTTTTGATTGGTGACTTTACTGGTATGGTGGGGGACCCAAGTGGTAAAAATAGTACACGTCCGCCGCTCACCCGTGAACAAGTTTTAGCAAACGCAGAAACCTATAAAGAACAGGTTTACAAGATCCTCGATCCTGCTAAGACTCGTATCGAATTCAACTCAAGCTGGTTAGAGCCATTGGGCGCCGCAGGTATGATCCGTCTCGCGTCTAAGCAAACTGTGGCTCGTATGATGGAGCGCGATGACTTTAAGAAGCGTTATGCCTCGGGTCAGTCGATTGCGATTCATGAGTTTATGTATCCTTTACTTCAGGGCTATGACTCAGTTGCGCTGCAGGCCGATGTTGAGCTGGGTGGTACAGATCAAAAGTTCAACCTGTTAATGGGCCGTGAACTGCAAAAAGCCGAAGGCCAAAAGCCACAAGCTGTGATCATGATGCCGCTGCTCGAAGGTTTAGACGGCGTGAAGAAAATGTCTAAATCGGCGCATAACTATATTGGCGTGAGCGAACCTGCCAATGAAATGTTTGGCAAGCTGATGTCAATTTCGGACGACTTGATGTGGCGCTACTTTGAGCTGTTATCATTCCGCCCATTGGCTGAAATTGAACAGTTTAAGCAAGACGTGGCGAATGGGTCTAACCCACGTGACACTAAAATCGCCTTAGCTAAGGAAATTATCACACGTTTCCATGATGCAGCGTCTGCCGAAAGTGCGCATCAAGCCTTTGTTGACCGTGCTAAGGGCATGATCCCCGATGATATCGAAGAAATTGAGTTAGCTGCCGGTGAAGGTATTGCGATTGCCAATCTGTTGAAAGACGCGGACTTAGTGTCATCGACTTCAGAAGCGATGCGGATGATCAAGCAAGGCGCGGTGAAGATGGACGGCGAAAAGCTAGAAGATAGCCGTATGACTTTGTTCGCGGGTACTGTTGCTGTATTCCAAGTCGGTAAACGTAAGTTTGCCAAAGTGACTTTGGTATAGTGACGTTGGTTTAGTTAGGTTTACGCTATAGTAAGTTTAAACGAACAAAAAGAGCGCCTTAGGGCGCTCTTTGTTTTTGAATCTTTTCATAAAACAAGATTAAGGCGCTGTGTTGGCCTCATGCTCGGCGATATTACATCTGTCGGTGCCAAAGTGTTGCCCACCACTGCATTTCCATGCCAATTGGGCCGAACTTACCTGCCAAAGTTTAGCGTTTTGTTTCAGTGAGATAATCAACAGCATCTGTGGATGCTGCTTGGAAAGCTCGCTCACTTGATAGGTTAAAATGCCGTCTTTATTGGTTTGAGTTCGCACTAAGGTAAATTTGTTGCCTGCATATTGGCTGCTGATTTTATTGGGATCTTCCGACCAAGGCTGATGTTGCGCCTGAGCGGCACGTAGTTGTTGATTAAAATGGCTTACAGGCTGAACGGCGTAGGAAACGATAATGGGCTGTAAGGCCTGTGCTTTGGGGGCCAGTATTAAGCCATTAAGGGCGAGTAGGGCTATCAATCCAAAAAACTTCATACAAACCTCATTGAAACGAAACGGCTCAGTCAATTTTTCAAAGGTGAAATACGCAGTGGTATTGACTCATTGTTAGTTTCGACTCGTTTTTAGGGATCAAGTTTCAAAGACGGATAAATTTTGTGACTACTGCATCGCTAATTGGTCTGACATGGTCTGGTAATCGATTAGGTCGACATGTTCCGTTACTCTGCGATTGAGCATGTCGATCTTAAGGCTTGTTACACCAGGTATCGCAACATCGATGATTTTCCCCGGTTTGCCAAATTGTTCACCTGGACCCTTGAAATGGTAGTTACCTATCATCACCACTAAAGAGCCTGCGTTATACATATGTTCTATGTTGAAGTTGTACTCGAGCACGCCCTCGTGGGCGCGCTCAAGGAAGTCGATGATGAAGCGGCCGCCGGTGTATTTGCGGTTGGCGGTTTTGTCGAAGAAGACGCTTTCGCGGTTATAGAATTTGCGCAGTGTCTTATAGTCGTGTTCAGTTAGCGCATTCATATATTTTACGGCTAACTGCTGTTCTTGTGGCATTTCACCTGAGTTGGCTTGCGCCGCTGCAGGATTGAGGGCTGGAACAAAAATGAGGCACAAAATAAAACACAATATTCGCAAACTATTCCCTCTTGGTCTTGAGATCAAAGGCCGGTAATGAAAGATGCCACTTGATGGCACTTAAACGGATTAACAGGGCACTGGCCATCGCCAGAAACAGCGCCATTTTTTCGCCCATACCGTAGGCTAAGCTCACGGTATAGCCGATACCACCTATGATCGAAGCTGTGGCATAGACTTCTGTGCGTAAGACCATCGGAACTTGTCTACACAGTAAGTCTCGAATAATGCCTCCTCCCACGCCTGTGATCAAGCCCATTACGACGGCAATCATCCCACTCAAGCCCATATTGAGGGCCTTTTCAGCACCTATCACGGTAAAGAGGGCCAATCCAAAGGCATCTGCGACGGGTAAAATATACTCGGGTACTTTACGAGGGCGACGGACTAATAGCAAACAGACGAGCACGGTCGCGAGGATCACTATGATGTAATTCGGGTCGCGGATCCAGAACACTGGCGTTGCACCAATTAAGGCATCACGAATACTGCCACCACCGACAGCGGTAACCGAGGCGAGCACGATAACGCCAAAGGGGTCCATTCTATGGCGTCCAGCGGCAAGTGCGCCGGATAATGCAAATACAGCGGTACCCCATAAATCAAAAAAGTAGATCCACTGGCTCATTTACTCATCTCTTTGATATGGATATTTAATGCGTCAACAGAGATGCGGATTTCAATCACAGATAAAATCAGTGAATAGAGCAAGAGCAGTAGGCTAGCGCCAAAAATCACTGAGCCGGTTTTATTAAAGCCGATATAGATAAAAATCATACACAGTACACATAGGGCAAAGCTTGACACGCCTGCTTCCTGCATTCGACGAATGATGGTAATACGCTGGCTCAGGTTCTTAATTTGATCTTTATGTACGGGTTTTTCACCATTGCTTAAATTTCGGATTAATGCGGCCAAGGCAAAAAAACGATTGGTATAAGCTAATAATAACAATGAGATAGCAGGAAATAACAACGCAGGTGTTGTTAATGAAACATGCATGTTTTCGAGCAAGATGGTCAGCCTTTAACTTCACGTTGAGATAATGCGGCATCATATCACAGGCTTTGTAACCAACGTAAACTTGCCCATAACAAGGGCAGTATAATGATAAAGCTAAACCAGATAGCACAGGCACGTGAGGTCAGCTTAATTGCAGGCGTGATGTCATCACAGGTTGGCTGCGGACCGTAGCACAATTTATCCACATTGATACGCACGCCAGCAAACTTCTGTGGTCCACCGAGCTCGATTCTCAAAATACTGGCCACGAGATTCACACTGAGAACATAACCTCGAATAGCGTGATGATTTTTAGGGGCTCTAAAAAGTTTTGCAAACGCCTTAGGCCCGCCTTGAATGGCGAGCGACAGGCTCCACAACCAAGCCGGAATCGCCAGCAAGATAATGGATACACCATTCACAGTACTGCAGAAATGTTGATACTTTGGTTGAATGGGCGGCCAGCTCAATTCGAGTTGTTTGAGCATTCGCACAGCTAGCACTAGCGGTGCTCCAGCAATAGCGAAAAAGAAAATGGTCGATGCTGTGCCGTAAATAGGTGCAGTGGCGAGTTTTTCTATGGTGGCTTTGGCTAGGCCGATTTCCGACAAACTATCGGTATCGCGCACCACCCAAGGCTGTAAAAGCTTTTTTGCGCTGGCATTATCTCCACGTTTTAAGGCCTTAGCGATTTCATCGGCAACTTGGCTAAACCCTGCATCGGTTAAACACAGATAAAGCACCAAAAATTCGAAAAACCATGGAAAGGCAGCCAGTTCGAGCAAAAAGGTGATAATGGCCCAAAATGGAAACAGCAACAGCAACATAGCTAAAAAGCCTGCTGTGGCTTGTTGGCTTGGAGAGCGTTCTGGGCGATTTACCTTGGCTGCGAGTTGCTTAGCTAAATGGCTAAACCAAATAAGCGGCTGCATTTCCCGTGGCAATGGCGCTAACCGCGCCAATAACAAAGCAAAAAAAAGTACCAAAAAGCCTTCAAACAAAGCGCCATCTATCTCGACAAGTTGTTGATAAAAAGAGGTGTGCATTCGGTACTTTCCACTTAAGTGATTATTTTATTGCGCTAGGATTCAGTTGCTCAAGCAGCAACATCACCATCAGAGCCGAGTGATAACCCGCTTTGACAATATAAGAGTCGAAATCCACTGGCGAGTCATTGTTGGCGTTATCCGATAAAGAGCGGATCACCACAAATGGCACTCCAAACTGATGACAAACTTGAGCGATTGCCGCACCTTCCATCTCACAGGCGGCCATAGTCGGGAAGTTTTTGAGCATGGCTTGGGTGCGAACAGGATCGCAAATAAAGCTGTCGCCAGTACAAATCAAACCTTCGATCGCTTTGACTTCACCCAGTTGAGCAATCGCTTTGTTAGCGGCTTCAACTAAATGTGCGGCAGGAGTAAACGCAGCAGGTTGCTGCGCCATTTGGCCAATTTCATAACCAAAGGCGGTGACATCCACATCATGGTGACGTACTTCAGAAGAAATCACGATATCGCCAATGGCCAGCGAATCCACAAAACCACCTGCAGAACCAGTGTTGATCACCGCATCCGGCGCATATTTTTCGATGAGTAGCGTGGTTGCAATACTTGCGGCGACTTTACCTATGCCTGAGCGAGTCACGACTACGTCTTTACCCGCGAGAGTACCAGCAATAAATTCAATACCAGCAATGGTTTGCGATGTCGCATTTGTCATGGCGGCGATCAGGTGAGCGACTTCTGGCTCCATTGCGCCAATAATTCCAATTTTCATGGGAGACCTTTTTTGATTCAACACTTAAAGAGTGGGAAATGGGAATGCTGGCTAATATACCACACAGTTTTATGCAGTCGTTATGGCGAGATTGGGATTGCTTGATAATCGCGGGGTAAAACGCGGGAGGGTTAACGGAAAAGTGCCCCCCTAAGAGGTGCACTTTTATCTATCTATTTCATCTGTCTATTTTACTTATCTATTTTTCCATCAACCGATGGCGACAAATCACAAAAAAAAGCTGGACTTGTTTGCCTAAGTCCAGCCATTGCAGTGCTTGTTAAATGACAGCGGTAAAACAGTTTTTTAGCGATAAAACAAACACATTGGCGTTTAAGCTTAGCGCTTAGTCTAAGTAGTTAAGAATACCTTGAGCAGCATCGCGACCTTCGGCAATGGCTGTCACGACTAAGTCAGAACCGCGCACCATATCACCACCGGCAAACACTTTCGGGTTTGTGGTTTGGAATGGGTTTTCGTCTAACTTGCTCGCTTTGACTCGGCCCCATTGATCGAGCTCGATACCGTGTTCGGCAAACCAAGGGGCAGGGCTAGGCTGGAAACCAAAGGCGATAATAATCGCATCGGCTTCGAGCAACTGTTCGCTACCGGCAATCGCTTCGGCGCGTTGACGACCACTTGCATCGGCCTTGCCCATGGCTGTTTCAACGCATTCAATGCCGATCACTTTGCCATCTTGGGTTTTAATCGCCACAGGTTGACGGTTAAACAGGAAGTTAACGCCTTCCTCCCGCGCATTTTGCACTTCGCGACGTGAGCCCGGCATGTTGGCCTCGTCCCGGCGGTAAGCACAGACTACGCTGCTGGCACCTTGTCTGACGGCTGTGCGCACACAATCCATCGCAGTATCACCACCGCCTAATACCACCACACGCTTACCTTCAAGGTTCAGGTAGGGCGTTTCAGTATTCTGGGTGCCCATTAAATGATGGGTGTTACCAATCAAATAGGGCAGGGCTTGGTATACGCCTTGGGCATCTTCACCCTCAAGGCCTGCTTTCATCGCGGTATAGGTGCCCATACCGAGGAAGACGGCATCGTATTCTTCGAGCAGTTTAGTAAATGGGATGTCCTTACCGACAGTGACACCGAGTTTAAACTCAATGCCCATGCCTTCTAATACACTGCGACGGGTCGCCATAACGGCTTTGTCGAGTTTAAAAGACGGAATACCGTAGGTGAGTAGACCACCAATTTGTGGATATTTATCAAAGACCACAGCTTTAACACCGTTGCGAGACAGAATATCCGCGCAGCCTAAACCCGCAGGACCCGCACCGACAATCGCCACTCGTTCAGGGCGTGGCGTGACCTTGCTCATATCGGGGCGCCAGCCTTGGGCGATAGCTGTGTCGGTAATGTATTTTTCGACATTACCGATAGTGACAGCGCCAAAGTCGTCGTTCAGAGTACAAGCACCTTCACAGAGTCTGTCCTGTGGACAAACACGGCCGCAGATTTCGGGCAGAGTGTTGGTCTCATGCACTAAATCTGCCGCTTCCATGATGCGACCTTGTTCCGCTAGCTTGAGCCAGTTAGGAATATAATTGTGTAGCGGGCATTTCCACTCACAATAAGGATTGCCGCAATCTAAACAGCGGTCCGCTTGCTCAGCCACTTGAGGCTGAGCAAAAGGCTGATAAATCTCAATAAACTGAGTCGCACGTTTAGCCGCAGGGTGTTTAGCGGGGTCTTTACGACCCACTTCAATAAATTGAAAATCGTTACTCATGCGCCATTACCCCGCTTTTACAACTAATTCTGGGCTCGATTTCTCTAACTTGAGTAGATCGGCCACGGCAATATTTTTAGGTTTTACTAATACGAAGCAATCTAACCAGTTACCAAAATCACTTAAAATCATCTTGGCATGTTCGCTGCCCGTTTCGGCCACGTGGGCTTCAATCAGACCTTTCAAATGTTGTTGATGAATAGGTGATTCGAGTTTTTGAGTATCGACAAGCTCAGTGTTCACACGGCGATTGAAACGGCCAAATTGATCGAAAACATAGGCAAAGCCGCCTGTCATACCTGCGCCGAAGTTCACCCCTGTTTTACCAAGGACAACCACAATGCCGCTGGTCATGTATTCACAGCCGTTATCACCGAGTCCTTCGACCACAGCAATCGCCCCTGAGTTACGGACCGCAAAACGCTCGCCCGCTTGACCCGCGGCGAAGAACTTGCCGCCTGTCGCGCCGTAAAGGCAGGTGTTACCGACAATGGCGCTGCGCTCACTCTGGAACGGGCTGCCAATCGGCGGATAAATCACTATCTGGCCGCCAGACATGCCTTTACCTACGTAGTCGTTGGCATCACCGCAGAGCTTGAGTTCAAGACCTGGGCTGTTCCATACACCAAAGCTTTGACCAGCACTGCCATTAAAGCTGAGCTTAATTGGTGCCTTAGTGCCTTTGACGCCGAGTGTGCTCGCGATATAACCCGACAGTCTTGCTCCCACTGAGCGGTCGGTGTTATTGATGCTGTAAGCGGCATCGAAAGATTCGCCCTTATCGACAGCACTTTGGCATTCGTTTAATAAATGCTGATTAAGTAGCCCTAAATCCGCTGGTGGATTGGTTTCCTGCCAAGTACGCGATGTGCTGGCTTTGACCTTAGGCTGATACAGGATCGGCGCTAAATCGAGTCCGCGTTGCTTATCGGTTTGGCCTTCTAAGGTATGTAGCCACTCACTTCGGCCCACTAAGTCCTCAAACTTACTGACCCCAAGGGTCGCCATCCACTCGCGGACTTCCTCGGCGACAAACTCAAAGTAAGTCATCACTCGCTCTGGCAGGCCGTGGTAGTGGTTGTCGCGCAGGTTTTTATCTTGCGTCGCTACGCCAGTCGCGCAGTTGTTCAAGTGGCAAATACGCAGGTATTTACAACCTAGAGCGATCATAGGCACAGTACCAAAACCAAAACTTTCGGCGCCTAATAACGCGGCTTTAATCACATCGGTACCGGTTTTTAAGCCGCCATCGACCTGCAGACGAATTTTATGGCGTAGACCGTTTTCCACTAGCGATTGATGCACCTCGGCTAACCCTAGCTCCCATGGACTGCCCGCATATTTCACTGAGGTAATTGGGCTAGCACCTGTGCCGCCGTCATACCCTGAAATCGTGATCATGTCCGCATAGGCTTTGGCCACGCCGGTGGCGATAGTGCCCACACCGGGTTCTGACACAAGTTTCACTGAAATCAGCGCTTTAGTATTGATTTGCTTCAAGTCGAAAATCAGCTGGGCTAAATCTTCGATAGAGTAAATATCGTGGTGCGGCGGCGGTGAAATCAAGGTCACACCAGGACGTGCATGACGCAGTCCGGCGATTTCAACACTCACTTTATGGCCGGGTAACTGGCCACCTTCACCGGGTTTTGCCCCTTGGGCGACTTTAATCTGTAACACATCAGCATTAACTAAATAATGCGCCGTAACGCCAAAGCGTGCCGAGGCAATCTGCTTAATCGCAGAGTTGCGTTCAGTATTAAAGCGGCGAGCATCCTCACCACCTTCACCTGAGTTCGAGCGGCCACCTAAGCGGTTCATCGCGATAGCCAGCGCTTCATGGGCTTCAGGGCTCAAGGCGCCGATGCTCATGGCGGCGCTGTCAAAACGTGAATATAGATTTGATGCCGCTTCTACATCGGCGACATTAATCGATGTTTGTGCGCCCTTAATACCGATTAAGTCACGCAGTGTGGCCACGGGACGATTGTCGACGAGTTCGGTGAATTTTTTATAGCTCGCGAAGTCTTTGTCAATCAATGACGCTTGCAAGGTGTTGACCACATCAGGGTTGAAACAGTGATACTCGCCGCCCTCAACGTATTTCAGCAGGCCACCTTGCGGTAATGGCACATGGGCACGGTAGGCAGCTTTGTGCAGAATCGCTTGGTCTTGAGCGATGTCTGCAAAGCCTGCACCCTCGATGCGGCTAATTACGCCTTTAAAACACAGTTCGATCACTTCGCTGGCAATGCCTATGGCTTCAAATTGCTGACTGCAACGATAGGAGCCGACAGTGCTGATGCCCATTTTGGACATGATCTTACGCAAGCCTTTTTCGATGCCGTAGCGGAAGTTCAACATCAATGCCGTGGTATCGGCTAAGTCATGGCGTTTCGCCAGTTCGGAAATTGACTCATACACTAAATACGGATAAATCGCCGTGGCACCAAAGCCAAGCAATACAGCAAAGTGATGCGGATCTCGCGCCGATGCGGTTTCAACAATAATGTTGGTGTCGCAGCGCAGGCTCTTATTCACCAGCATTTGCTGCACAGAACCGACCGCCATGGCCGCGGGGATCACTTGCGCCGTTTTACCTATGGCTCTATCCGAAAGAATCAACAAAGTCGTGCCGCTGCGGGCTAAACGTTCGGCTTCGGCTGTGATGCGGCGAATGGCGCTTTCTAAGCCTTCCTGTGGTTCGTAATTTAAATCGACAATATTGGCTCGATAGTAAGTGCTATCTAATCCCAGTAACTGGTTAAAATCACTGAATAATAAAATAGGTGAATTGAACATCACCCGGTAAGCATGCCCAGTCGTTTCATTGAAGAGGTTCTGTTCACGGCCAATACAAGTGGTCAATGACATAACGTGCTTTTCACGTAAGGGGTCGATAGGTGGATTCGTTACTTGAGCAAATTTCTGCCTAAAATAGTCATACAGTGAACGTGACTTTTTCGACAATACCGCCATAGGTGTGTCGTCGCCCATAGAACCTGTAGCTTCTTCACCTTGCTTCGCCAATACCCAAATGACTTGTTCTAATTCCTCACGGGTATAGCCAAATTGTTTTTGGTATTGCAGCAATAGTTCAGGGCTTAACTCGCTGGCACCGTGCTGCTCAGAGGCTAAATCTTCCGCTGGCGTTAAAGTACGGCTGTTTTTCGCCATCCACTCTTTGTAAGGGTGGCGGCGTTTAAGATCGTTATCAATTTCAAAAGATTGGTACAGGCGGCCGTTCAAGGTATCTAATACCAGCAATTCGCCAGGCCCAACACGGCCTTTTTCAATCACTTCATCGGCGGCGTAATCCCAAATACCCACTTCGGAGGCTAGGGTCAAAATACGATCTTTTGTGATCACATAACGCGATGGACGCAGACCGTTACGGTCTACGGCGCAGGCGGCATGGCGACCGTTGGTCATCACAATACCAGCCGGACCATCCCAAGGCTCCATGTGCATAGAGTTAAAGTCGTAGAAGGCTTTTAATTCGTCATCCATTTCCGGATTACTTTGCCAAGCAGGCGGGATCAATAGACGCATGGCACGGTATAAGTCCATGCCACCGGATAACAGCATTTCCAGCATGTTATCTAAAGATGAAGAGTCTGAGCCTGTTTCATTCACAAAGGGAGCGGCCTGCTGCAAATCTGGCAGTAGCGGTGAATTAAACTTATAGGCACGGGCGCGGGCCCATTGACGGTTACCCGTAATAGTATTGATTTCGCCGTTATGGGCTAAATATCTAAACGGCTGAGCTAATGGCCATTTAGGAGAAGTATTCGTTGAGAAACGTTGATGGAATAGGCATATAGAGCTTTTTAAGCGAATGTCCGCGAGATCGGGATAAAACGCGGGCAAGTCCACAGGCATCATCAGACCTTTATAGACGATAACTTGGCCTGACAAACTCGCGACATAGAAGTCTTTGTCGTCGGTGATCTGCTGCTCTAAGCGGCGACGCGCCATATAAAGGCGACGTTCCAAGTCTTTTTCACGCCAGCCAATGGGGGCGTTGATCAGCACTTGATAGATTTGTGGCAGGCTAGCCTTGCCAATTTCACCTAACACATCGGGATTGACAGGCACCTTGCGCCAGCCTGCAATACTTAAGGTTTCACGCTCGAGTTCGCGCTCAAGAATAAACTTGGCTTGGTCAGCCAGTTCATCATCTTGACTTAAAAACAGCATACCTACGGCAAATTTTCTGCTCAAATGCCAATCATTTTCCGCGGCAATCGCTTCAAAAAATTGCACGGGTAATTGCATTAATAAACCACAGCCGTCGCCAGTGCGACCGTCGGAGGCAATGCCCCCTCGGTGCTTCATGCGATCTAGACCATGGATTGCCGTGCGCACTATACGGTGGCTGGCTTCGCCATCCATCTGTGCTATCAACCCAAAACCACAATTGTCCCGCTCAAAACTGGGATGATATAAGCTCATACAAAAACCTCCCTAGACCTCAACTGATTACTACTCGGGGAGAAAATGTAAAGACTTTCTATAGATATGCACCCGAACCACCCAAATTAGCCTGAGATTCAATAAAGGTCAAACCAAAAATTTGCATAAAACATGGGTATTAATTCATGTTTCATACACAAATCACAATTGATTTACGTTAACGTCAACAGTAAAATGTGTCGTATAACATTATGAATAAAAAGAATTTTAAAAACTATCAAACTCAAAATTTACCAAGGTGTAACATGCTAATGGGATTGTTTTTGATTTAGAAATAGTGATTTTTATTGCAAACACAGTAAATAGATAAAAAATTAAAATTGTTGAATTGTTATTCATTTTTCGATGTGAGCAAGATCTCAGCGGTAAGCTGGCTAATTTGAGGGTGCGCACATTTATGATAATAACGGTATGAGTCAGGCGGGAATTTGATGTAGCGCCAAGAAAACTCTCGCTACCTTATTTACACTAAGCTTTTTCTTCTATTTGTTCACGTATTTTCTTTTCTATTTGTGATTTTATCTTGGTTATTCTCAATGAAGCGATATGAAATTTGGTGGGTGCTCTGATGGGGCTTGATGCATATGTGAACACCTTTGGCGCTGTTTGCAAGGCGCGATATGGCACCCGACTGCGAAAACTCACTATAGATGCCAAGTTTACTTGCCCTAACCGTGACGGCACTTTGGGGCGTGGAGGTTGTACTTTCTGTAATGTGGCGTCATTTAGCCATCAAACTGCCGATGTATTGAGTATTACTGAGCAACTCGAACAGGGTAAGAGCCGCTATCGTGAGGCGAAGCCTCAGGCACAAGCCGATAAATTTATTGCTTATTTTCAAGCTTACACTAGCACTTACGATGAATATCAAGTGTTAATTGCTAAGTACGATGAAGCGGTTAAAGATGGCGAGATAGTCGGTTTATGTGTAGGAACTCGCCCCGATTGTGTGCCGGATAATGTACTGGATTTACTGGCGCGCTATCAGGAAAATGGTGTCGATGTGTGGTTAGAGCTCGGGTTGCAAACAGCCAAAGATGAATCACTGCGTAGAATTAACCGTGGCCATGATTTCGCCTGTTATTGTGACACTGTGTCTAGGGCGAGAGCTCGCGGTCTTAAGGTGTGCACTCATCTTATTCTTGGCTTACCCGATGAAACCCATAGCGATTATATGGCGACTTTAGCTGCTGTATTGCAGCAGGGTGTTGACGGTTTGAAGTTACATCCTTTGCATATCGTCGAAGGTAGCACTATGGCTAAGTCGTGGCGAAGTGGGCGCTTACCTTTATTGAGTCTTGAGGATTATGCCCACAGTGTCGGTGAGATGATCCGCCATACTCCCGCGGAAGTGATTTTTCACCGTGTCACCGCTTATGCGAAAAAACCTATGCTATTAGCACCCGATTGGTGCGCTTATCGTTGGGATGGATTGGTGGCGATTGTGGATAATTTGCAGCTTTATGGTGGACAAGGGCACGCATTAGCGCAACGATAGAGGCAAGTTAGTGGGATAAATTTACTCCCTAAATGTTATGTCGTCGCTATTATGTCGTAAGCGTTTATTTACGACTATTAGTTTGTTTTTTGTTAATTTTAATCTGAATTAGACCATGAATATCGCTATAAGTTGCACTGACAATTTTAGTGGGTATCATGTGATAAATTCGTTTTAAGCATTGAACCACTTAAGGGAGGCCTTATGGCCACAGTTGAATTAGAAGCAATCCTAGATCTCAATACTCTCGAACAGTACTGCAGCGCCATTGGTGCCGGTACCTTACTCAAGAGTGTGGTGTTATTTGAGCAGTTAATGCCTGAATATGTTGGAAATCTAGTGAAGGCTAACGACGCAGCAGACAAAGATACCTTATGTTCAGAAGCACATAAATTTAAAGGTGCTGCAGGTTCTGTGGGGTTAAAACGTATTCAGCAGATCGCCCAGTTATTACAGCATGGCGAAGAAGCAAGATGGGATGCTGAACATGGCTCTTGGGTTGCTGACATCGTTGAACACGCGAGTGCAGATTTACAACAGTTAAAGTTATTCCTCCAAGCCAAAGCATAAAATATTACTTGCTAAGGTAAGTTAAGGCGCAGCAATAATGTCTATTGTTGCGCTCAATTGAGTGAATCTTGCATTGGTTTTACGATTAAGTTTGTTGTTTTCGACATTTTCTTGTTAGCGCTTTTCCCATCTTATTTTGTTACTCCCACTTAAGTTTTACGGCGAACCGATTGAATATCGATTCGGGTCACAATCCTGATATCTTATGCCGCGTTATTGCTCATCACTTATGCTAAAGTAGATTTAATTTCTTAATTCATAACCTTAATGGCAATCGAGAAAATGAAAAGTTTACCTAGCTTAAAAAACTTATTCTATTTGGTGAATCTCCATCAAGAGCAGAATTTTAACCGCGCCGCTAAGGTGTGTTTTGTCAGTCAATCAACGCTTTCAAGTGGGATCCAAAACCTAGAAGAGCAGTTAGGGCATCAGTTGATTGAGCGAGACCATAAGTCATTTATGTTTACCGCCATTGGTGAAGAAGTGGTGCAGCGCGCCCGTAAAATTCTCACTGATGTGGATGATTTGGTGGAATTAGTGAAAAATCAAGGTGAGCCGATGACAGGCGATATACGTTTAGGGTGTATTCCCACTATTGCGCCTTTCCTATTGAGCCGTGTGATTCGCCAGTGTCAGCAATCTTATCCAGCGATGAGTTTATTATTGAAGGAAGATACCACTGAGCGTTTGCTAGATGCTTTGGGGAAAGGAGAGCTGGACTTATTGATCCTAGCACTACCCGTTGATACTAGCGGTTACCACAGCATGAAAGTGGGCATAGATCCTTTCAAAATGGTAGCCCACAAAGATTTAGCGGGTGGCATACATCAACCTATTGATTATCAAACTCTGCCGGACGAGAGCATTTTTCTTCTGCAAAGTGAGCATTGCATCACAGGCCATGCTATTACTGCATGTCAGCTAGGTGATAGTGCGAAAGTCAATCCGTTTGCCGCCACCAGTTTGCATACTTTAGTGCAGATGGTGAACAGTAAACTGGGCACCACGTTTCTTCCGCAAATGGCCATTGACGCGGGTATTTTGAATGACACAGATTTAGTGGTGATGACGCCACCGGGTGAAGCTCCTTACCGTGATATCGGCCTTGTTTGGCGTCAAACCACCAGTCGCATCTTAACTTTCCGCACTTTAGGTTTAATGATCCAAAAATTATTAACTAAGGACGGGGAATAAACTGACTGTAACTGCAAAGCATTAATTCAAGCTAAAGCTTAAAGTCGATTACAAATCAGAGCGGGGAAACGCCAAACACTTCAATTGAGTGTTGTTTCCCTTTGAGTTTGACTGGGCCTAGATTTGATAGGTGATACTGAGTGTTGGGGTTATCTAAACGTCCCGCGAGTGCGCCCGAAATCAACATGCGCTGTCCTAGTGGATTACATTGATCTTGCAGTCTTGCTAAGGTATTGAGCACGTCACTAAAGAAACTAATTTCTTGTTTCTGTACACCAACAACTGCAGCGACGACTTGGCCACAATGAGCCGCCGCTTTAAATTTCGGCACAAAGCCATAATGCTCTTCAAAGTAGCGGCGTTGCCAGTTCAGTTGTTGGCTAAATTCAAAATAAATATTCATGCAGCGGTCGTGAACTATCCCTTCTTCTAATGGCCAGTGAAGCAGCACTGCATCTCCCATATAGCGGTAGATTTCAGCTTCGTTATTGGACACTGTATCTGAAAGTAAACTAAAGCTGTCTTGGATCAATCGACTAAAGCGGTAATCGCCAAGTGATTCGGCATGTGTGGTTGAGGCGACCATGTCTAAATAGAGGAATAAGCGCTGCTCATATCTTGGCTTGTGGTATTTACCAAGGCCTATGTTGAGTAAAATACGCGGCCCGACTAATAATGCCATTTGCTCGACAAAAGCTAAGCTGACTCGTACGACGACCAAATATACGATCAATGCTTGGAATGAAGGGCTATAGAGAATGTGCGCCGTCAGCATTTGTCTGAGGGTCGACATATGATTTTCGATGGCCCACATATTTAAAAACTGAGTCATGTAAGCTAACGTCGTAGCACCCAGTAATAAAAACAAGCCCTTAAAGATGACTGAAAACACATAGGGGAGGCGATTGATTGCACTGAAATCTGCAATGACGTTCGACATCCAATGTAAGCTGCCAAAAATTATCCCCATGTAGATAGCAAGTGTTGCGAGATCAGCCGAACTTACCGCCCATTGGGGCAGCTCTGGTGATTGGGCATATCGAAAAAACACGAATGCAGCCATGGCAATCGCCCAAGCTAAAATCGCAAAAAGGAGTTTTTTCGCTTGTCTACGTGCTCTCACTGCTTGATTGGTATCCGAATACGGCTGTGATTTCAGGATGCCGTAGTTTATAGAAAAGAGTCACCTTAGTGCCAGTGAAATTTGTGATCTGGATCAATCCAAGTCCATATCGTTACTAAAAATTAACCAAATACCTTATTAAGTATCATAGCAGTGAAACTGGTCTTTAAATAAAAGCCCCTAGGGTTGGTCATTTTGAGGCTACCATCTTCGGCAATGCTTTGTGTTAACGCCTTACTATTAGCGGCCTTAGGGCGCAATTGCAGCACTTCGCCGTGGCGCGCTGTAAGCCTCTCTACTTTTCCGAGGGCGATAAGCTCCATGATCTCTTCCCAATCCTGTTGCAGTAATTGCAACTCGTGCGGATCTGGTTCCCACAATATTGGTGTACCTATACGGCGCTCACCCACAGGAATATGCCTCTCTCCTTCAACGGGTACCCAAAGTACTCGCTGTAACTTATGGCAGACTAAGCTGTTTTGCCAGGTTAATCCTTGGATATTCGATAGCGGCGCCACGCAGACATAAGTGGTCTCCAGCGGTCGCCCCTGTGTATCAATGGGGATAGTTTTTAGCTCGACCCCTAAATGTAGAAAATCTTGCTCAGGTTTAGAACCCGCCGTTGCGCCTAATTCCATTTCGATTAATTGACCGACCCAACCTTTATCGCGTTTAAGATCCTTGGGGACACGAATGCTTCTTTGGCTGGCTATCTGCGCCAAACTCACGCCCGCCATCATGTTGGCACGTTCGAGTAGTTCAGATAGATTTTCGGGGGGGATAATTCGATTCATGGCTGGATTTTACTTAAAAATAACCGCTT
Organism: Shewanella sp. SW1; assembly: GCF_025653545.1. NCBI lineage: Bacteria > Pseudomonadati > Pseudomonadota > Gammaproteobacteria > Alteromonadales > Shewanellaceae > Shewanella > Shewanella sp. SW1. Next base: position 256,099 of record NZ_JAKKSG010000001.1, read on the forward strand.
AGCAATGGTGGTTAAAAAACGAGCTCTACAGGGTGGGTTAACTTGTACCGAATGTTTTTATTCTAAGTGACTGATTTTCAATTTTATATCCGTGTTCCCCCCCGTTTTGCAAAAAAGTGTTCAAAGTTACTCTCTGCTTTCCCTTGCGTTCCCCACATACTTATCCACAGATATTATGGATAACTCAGTAAAGTGAGCCTCTTAACCTAATAAAAATCCTAAGTCAATGCGAATAAAGTGCATTTATTCTGGCTTTTGTGGACAGTTGTGGACACTATTTGTGTATAAAGTTGAGTAATATCGCGAGAATGATATAAATACTTCTTGCTGGTCAAATAATGAGCTTTATTGGTTTTTTAGTCTGAAATAAATTGTGATTAACGTGCAAGTTTATGAATTTGTTTGCTATTAAGTTTTAACTCTAAATTTTAAAAACGATGGCAAATAGATGTTTTTTGAACGTTATAACAAGTTCACCTGAGTTTCAAACAGAGATATCCACAGAAAATGTGGATATCCCCGGATTCCATCCCCTAGCATTGTTGATAAATGTCTTTTAAGTCAGATGTTATCCAAAGCTTAGGATAAAATAGAGGTTTGCTGAGAGACTAGCTTTATGAAACAATCAGTTTATTAAAATTTAATGTGATTTGGAGTCCATGTGATTGATAGCGACGGCTTTCGCGCAAATGTGGGCATTATAATTTGTAACAGATATGGCCAAGTCATGTGGGCTAGACGTTTCGGTCAACACTCATGGCAATTTCCTCAAGGTGGCGTCGATGATGGCGAGACAGCAGAAGAGGCTATGTACCGTGAGTTGTATGAAGAAGTGGGCCTAAGACCTGAACACGTGCATATATTAACCTCGACCCGTTCTTGGTTGCGCTATCGTTTGCCAAAGCGTTTAGTGAGGCAAGACAGTAAACCTGTGTGTATCGGGCAAAAACAAAAGTGGTTTCTGTTACAACTGAAAAGCCAAGATAGTGCGATTAATTTGAGTTCTTCTGGGCATCCTGAATTTGACGATTGGCGCTGGGTAAGTTATTGGTATCCTGTGCGGCAAGTCGTGTCATTTAAGCGTGATGTTTATCGTAAGGTGATGAAAGAGTTTGCGGTAACGGCATTGTCATTCCAAACCCTAGAAATACCTAGGAAGCGGGGAAGACAAAAAACAACGGGCTGATTTTCAAAAGAGGATTGAAAACAGTGTTAAATACGCTTAGGGATATTACTCAGGCTGTGGCATCTGCCCACAGTTTGGAAACCGCATTAGAAATCTTAGTTTCATCGACTAAAGCGGCGATGGAAACCCAATGTTGCTCCATCTATATCCTAGAAGAGCAAGAACTCGTGTTATCTGCAACCGATGGTCTTGAAAAAAGCGCCGTTGGTCGAGTACGTATGCCGCTGACTGAAGGTTTAGTTGGACTCGCTGCCCAGCGAGAAGAGGCCGTTAATTTAGCTGATGCTCGGCTTCATCCAAGGTTTAAGCTTTTTCCTGAAGTCGCCGAAGAAGAATACCGCGCTTTTTTAGCTGTACCTATTATCTACCAGAAGGCTGTGGTTGGGGTGATAGTGGTACAGCAGGCGAGTGCTCGTCAATTCAGTGAGGGCGAAGAAGCCTTCCTGATGACCCTCGCCGCCCAATTAGCGATGGCAGTGCGTGGGTTAAAACAAAAAGCACAAGTCAGCTCCCATCATCAACAAATTCTGTTTCAAGGTACTTCAGCGTCAAACGGTATCGCCATTGCGTATGCCTTCGTACTTGGTGGGGAAATCCCCCTTGAACAGCCTGAGGTGCGTTCTGACGATATTGCCTATGAATCGAGTCGCTTAACCACGGCTATGGTGCGTTGTAAAGAAGCGATAGGTGCCTTATCTCAACGGTTTGATCGCGAGCAAGATGACGAAGTTGTCTCCATTTTCAATGCATTACAGTTACTGCTTGATGATGCTAGTTTAGGCGGCGAATATACCCGTGAAGTGCAATTAGGCTGGGCTGCTGAGTCGGCGGTGAGTCGAGTGTCTCTACGTTATATTCAACAGTTTTTAGCAATGGAAGACCCTTACCTTAAGGAGCGGGCTAGCGATATTCGTGACTTAGGTCAAAAAGTATTGCGCCAACTTATTGAGCCAGAACGTCTAGAGCTTGAGCCTGATAAACCTGTAATCCTCATTACCCGTGAAGCCGATGCGACTATGTTGGCTGAGTTCCCAAGGCAAAAGCTTGCGGGTATTGTCACTGAGCTTGGTGGCGTAAACTCCCATGCCGCCATTTTAGCCCGTGCCTTAGGTGTGCCTGCTATTACAGGTGTAGAGCAACTGTTATCTGCCAATATTGACCAAAAACTTTTAGTCGTCAACGCAAGCCGTGGTCAGTTATTGGTGTCGCCATCACCTGCGATTGTCGGTGAGTATCGTAGCCTGATTTCGGCACAAAAAGCCTTGCAACGCCAGTATGCCCAAGAATTAGCGCTGCCTTCTGTAACCTTAGATGGTTCACGTATTCGCTTGTATCTCAATGCGGGATTACTCAGTGGTGTGGCCTCTGAAATTGCAGAGGGCGCCGACGGTATTGGGCTTTATCGCACTGAAATTCCTTTTATGTTGCAACAGCGCTTCCCGAGTGAATCTGAGCAAGTTAAAGTCTATCAACAGGTCTTATCGGCAGCGTCCGGTCGACCTGTGGTGATGCGTACTTTAGATGTGGGGGGCGATAAACCTTTACCGTATTTCCCGATTAAAGAAGACAATCCTTTCCTTGGATGGCGCGGTATTCGCTTGTCTCTGGATCATCCTGAGCTGTTTTTGGTGCAGTTACGGGCCATGCTACAGGCTGGGGGAGACGGTAAACAGTTAAGTATTTTGCTGCCTATGGTCAGCAACTTAGATGAAATCGATCAATCCTTAGAATATTTGCAACAAGCCTATGTCGAATTAAAAAACGATGTTAACAGCGACATAGTGATGCCACGAATAGGCATTATGCTCGAAGTGCCTGCCATGTTATATCAGTTGGATGATGTGGCAAAACGAGTGGATTTTGTCTCTGTTGGTAGTAATGATTTAACCCAATATTTGCTGGCTGTTGACCGTAATAACCCGCGTGTGAGCTCGTTATTTGACAGTTATCATCCTGGAATATTGCGGGCTTTGCATCAGGCGCACCTAGATTGTCGATACCATAAACTCGATATTAGTATCTGTGGAGAGTTAGCGGGCGAACCTATGGGGGCCATTTTGCTGGTGGCTATGGGATACGATCAGTTGAGTATGAATCAGGGCAGTTTAGCGCGGATCAATTATCTATTGCGACGTGTTGCGCGGGCCGATTTAGATCAATTACTTGCTAAAGCGCTGAGCCTACCAAACGGCTTCCAAGTGCGTGAGCTGGTTAAAGAATATTTGACCCAGCAGGGTCTCGCAACAATTCTTAATTAACTAATGCCGTGTTAAGCTAAGGCCCTCAATTTATCACGCTGTAGGTACTCGTGTGGATAGTTTGTTGTTGGTGTTCTTTATTTGCTTGGCTTTAGGCGCATTTGTCGGCTTTATGGCAGGATTATTAGGTATCGGTGGCGGCTTGATTGTAGTGCCGGCACTGCTTTATATTTTGCCATCGGTCGGTATTAGCTCTACTCAGCTCCCCCATATTGCAATTGCCACTTCGCTAGCAGCCATTATTCTCACCTCTATTTCGTCGGCACGTGCCCACCATAAGCGTGGCAATGTGCCTTGGGATTTATTCAAATCAATGTTACCGGGCCTGATTATAGGCGCGCTGGCTTCAGGTTTTATTGCTGAGCGTATTCCCGCTGATAAGTTACAACAAGGTTTTGCCATCTTTGTGATTTTAATGACAATTCAAATGGCTTACCCCGTTAAGGCCGAATCAAATCGTCAATTACCTAATTCAGTAGTGCTTTTTGTTGTATCGGCTTTTGTTGCGGTTTTGGCAGGTTTGACCGGGATAGGTGGCGGTATACTGATAGTGCCATTTTTGACTTTTTATGGTTTACAGATGCGTCAAGCCGTGGGGTTTTCTGCTGCGATGGGTTTCTTAATCTCTCTTTCTGGCAGTTTCGGCTATATTATTGCAGGTATGAATGCCCCTGAGTTGCCCTATGGTACCTTAGGCTATATCTATTTACCTGCATTGTTTGGTTTAGTAATCACTTCTGTCTTGATGGCGCCTGTGGGGGTAAAAGCGGCGAGCACTTGGCCAACACCTGTACTTAAAAAGATATTTGCATTGTTACTTCTATGTGTCGGCCTTAAGTTAATTCTGACCTAGTTTTTATGTTTATCTCAGTTTGAGGCTGCTAATGGATGTGTTATGGCGTTGAGTTTCCCCAATATCGATCCCGTGATCGTTTCATTTGGACCGTTTAATCTTTTTGGACAAACCTTTGAACCGGCACTACGTTGGTATGGTTTTACCTATTTAGTCGGATTTGTTGCGACTATGTGGTTGTTGAACCGCCAAGCCGACCGTTCAAAGGGGATATGGACGCGGGAGCAAGTTTCAGATTTACTCTTTTATGGTTTTCTTGGGGTGATTTTAGGTGGCCGTATCGGTTACGTGCTTTTTTATCATTTCGATTATTTCCTCGCCAGTCCCCTATATTTATTTAAAATCTCTGAAGGTGGCATGTCCTTCCACGGCGGTTTGATGGGCGTGATTATGGCTATGCTTTATATCGCGTGGAAACAAAAACGTACTTTTTTTGCTGTCGCCGATATGGTGGCACCTGTTGTGCCTATTGGTTTAGGCGCTGGTCGTATTGGTAACTTTATTAACGGCGAGCTTTGGGGACGAACCACTGATGTGCCTTGGGCTATGGTGTTTCCAACCGGTGGGCCTGACCCACGTCATCCATCCCAGTTGTATCAGTTCGCCCTTGAAGGCGTAGCATTATTCCTATTACTTTACTGGTTTAGCAAACGTACCGATAAAGTCGGTGCCGTCTCTGGTATGTTCTTAGTCGGTTACGGTATGTTCCGTATTATGGTTGAAACTGTGAGGCAACCCGACACACAGTTGGGGCTCTACTGGGGATTTATGACTATGGGGCAGATACTCTCTGTGCCTATGGTGTTAATCGGTTTGTACTTGATTTTTCGTAAGCAAGGTAAGCAGCAATGAAACAGTATTTAGACTTAATGAAGCACATATTAGCCGAAGGCGTGGATAAATCGGATCGCACAGGTACTGGGACTCGCTCGGTATTTGGCTATCAAATGCGCTTCAATTTGAGCAAAGGTTTTCCTTTGGTGAGCACCAAAAAATGCCATATGCGCTCTATCATCCATGAATTGCTGTGGTTTCTGAAGGGTGAAACTAACGTTGCCTATTTACGCGAAAACAAGGTCAGCATTTGGGACGAATGGGCCGATGATAATGGCGATTTGGGCCCAGTTTATGGTGCCCAGTGGCGCAGCTGGCCAACCCAGAGTGGTGATGCTATCGATCAGATTTCGCAAGTTATCGCCCAGATAAAATCTCAGCCAGATTCTCGCCGTCTTATCGTTTCTGCGTGGAACGTGGGCGAACTGGATAAAATGGCTTTGGCACCGTGCCACGCGTTTTTTCAGTTCTATGTAGCCGATGGTAAATTATCTTGTCAGCTGTATCAGCGTAGTTGTGATGTGTTTCTTGGTTTGCCATTTAATATTGCCAGTTATGCTTTGTTAACTATGATGGTCGCCCAGCAATGTGACTTGGCCTTAGGTGATTTTGTGTGGACGGGTGGCGATACCCATTTATATTCTAATCATATGGAACAGACGGCACTGCAGTTAAGTCGTGATCCAAAACCGTTGCCGACCATGACTATTGTACGCAGACCTGAGTCGATTTTTGACTATCAATTCGATGATTTTGAATTAACAAACTACGCTCCACACCCTCATATCAAAGCCCCTGTTGCTGTGTGATGTATGTTTTTTAACCTAACACTTCGGGATAACCGAGGTGTTAGGGAGAAACTTACGATTATATTTGTTATTACAATTCGTCTACACTCAATTCATTATGATTTTTAGGAGTGCAAGATGGAAAAAGCAATTAGAAATTTTCTGAGCCAAGAGTCGGCTGGCGGTATCCTGTTATTGGTTGCTGTTGTCTTAGCCATGCTGATGGCCAATTCCCCCTTATCTGGACTTTATCAAGGCTTTTTAGGCACTGACGTTCAAGTCAAAATTGGCGAGCTCAATATACACAAGCCACTCATCCTGTGGATAAACGATGGCTTGATGGCCATATTCTTTTTGCTGATTGGTTTAGAAGTGAAACGTGAGTTACTTGAAGGCGCCTTATCGAGTGTCGCTCAAGCTTCCCTGCCTACCTTTGCTGCCATTGGCGGCATGTTAGTCCCTGCTGGTGTGTACTTACTGTTTAACTATGGTGATCCTGTCACACAGGCGGGCTGGGCGATTCCTGCCGCGACCGATATTGCCTTTGCCTTAGGTATTATGGCACTGCTCGGAAGCCGCGTTCCTGTTTCACTGAAAGTCTTCTTACTTGCTTTAGCTATCATCGATGATTTAGGCGTCATAGTGATTATCGCGCTGTTTTATAGTACTGACTTATCAACCATCAGTTTAGTGATTGCCAGTTTAGCGATTGCGGGCTTGGTTGGGTTAAACCGCAAAGGGGTTACCTCACTTTTACCCTATGGCATCTTAGGGTTAATCCTTTGGGTTGCCGTACTTAAGTCTGGAGTGCATGCGACTCTGGCTGGCGTCATCATTGCTTTTTGTATTCCATTGCGGGCAAAGGATGGCAGTTCACCCTCAGAAGGCTTAGAGCATAGTTTGCATCCTTGGAGTACTTTCCTCATTTTGCCAGTGTTTGCTTTTGCCAATGCGGGCGTTTATGTCGGCAATATGAATTTGGAGACGTTAATTTCTCCTGTTCCTGTTGGTATTGCATTGGGCCTGATGTTAGGTAAGCCAATCGGTGTAATGTTATTTAGCTTTATTGCGGTGAAACTAAAATTAGCGCAATTGCCCGATGGCGTAGGTTGGAAGCAAATTGCCCCCGTCGCGGCCATGTGCGGTATTGGTTTTACTATGTCTATGTTTATTGCGTCGTTAGCCTTTGAACATGCAGACCCTATGTACGGTGACTTAGCACGCCTAGGGACCTTAATCGGTTCGATTATGGCAGCGTTAGTCGGGTATTTCTGGTTATCAAAAGTGTTACCTAAGAAAGGAGTATAACTATGATAAAGTTGAAATTAATGGGAATAGCAACGCTCTTATGTTTATCGACAACCGCGACGGCATCGCAAATTTCGGCCTGTAATCAGGATGCAAACTCGCAGACTTGCCAAAGCTATCTTGAAGGAATAGTGGATGGCGCTTTGATGTTTAAATCTGATTCCTTAGGGGCGAGATTAGAAACTAATGGTTATGAATCGAGGGCACTTAAGTATCGCGGTGGTAAACGTTTCCAAGAAGCGAATCGAACCTATTGCGCCGAACGTATTCCAGAACGTAACGTTTTAGTTTCAGGAGTCACTGAAGCGGTAAGTCTGGGGAATGCTGCCGATTTGGAGCAGTTACAAGGCATAGTTACTAACTTACTCGACTGCCAGCGTTTAAAGTAACTTGACTGGGAATCATCAGGTTTTTAATCATCTGATTTTAAACTAATCGAGTTTAAAATAACACAGTAACCCCTCAGCGCTTTGGCGTTTGAGGGAGCATTAACAGCGGGTTAGCATGCTGCACTTAAATTATAACCACTTGTATTATTTTTGGATGATTAAGAAAAAGGGCTCAGTCGCGAAGGCGGCCGAAGCCCTATGTTTGACGCCGCAAACGATAACGGGGCAAATTCGTGCCTTAGAAGATAGGTTAAACGGCAGTCTGTTCAAGCGAGTCGGGCGGACATTGGAGGCGACAGAATTAGGTGAATTGGTTTTTCGCTACGCCGATAAGATGTTTAGCCTTAGCTATGAAATGCTCGATTTACTTAATTATCAAAAAGCGGATGCCATGTTATTCGAGGTGGGTATTGCCGATGCCTTATCTAAAGCTTTAGTCAGTCGAGTGTTATTATCTGTAGTGCCTAATGACAATTCTATGCACTTAGCCTGCTATGAGGCGACTCACGAGAGCCTAATGGCGCGTTTACGTGAGCATAAACTGGATATGATCCTTTCGGATTGTGCAGGTGAGTCACTGAAATACCCTGAAATTTTATCTAAAAAATTGGGCGAATGTGGCGTGAGTTTTTTCTCCGCTGAGACTTATAGCGCAGATTTTCCTGCCTGTTTAGAACAAGGCCAGCTATTAATTCCTGGCCGCAGAACATCACTTGGACAACAGCTATATCGCTGGTTTGACGAGCAAAACCTTAAAGTCAGTATTTTGGGCGAGTTCGATGATGCGGCCATGATGAAAGCCTTTGGTTACCTTAAACGAGGTATTTTTGTCACACCGTCGATTTATCGCCAAGAAGTGATTTCCCATGGTATGAATTTGCTCGGTGAAACCACCGATGTGAAAGAGGAATACCATGTGATGTTTGCCGAACGTATGATCCAACATCCTGCGGTAAAGCGATTATTGGATACTGATTTCAGCGATCTCTTTGAGGGGCTCGATACTCAAGTACAACAATGCTAATTTTGTGAGTCAATATGAAGGGTTAATCGACACTTTAGTCAGTGAACTGATAGACTAATGCCAAATCTGTGTTGGGAGAAATACCTTGGAATTAATGAACATCGCAAGGGTTCGCTGGGCATGTCGCCGTGGGATGCTGGAATTAGACGTCTTGCTTCAACCTTTTGTTGAAAACTTCTATCAAGAAATGTCCGATGAAGATAAAACCGTGTTTATCCGTTTGTTGGAATGTGAAGATCCAGAATTGTTTGCTTGGTTTATGGGCCATGAAGTGTGCCCTGATACTGAACTGGCTCGTATGATAGTAAAAGTCCGTGGAAGACCGGCACCATAGTTTCAGCGTAAAAGCCTCTTTCGACCAACGACTCTCGTTGGTCGTTTTTATTGGCGTTTGTTCTAGCTCATTTCTGCTTTGGCCCCAAAGCGACATTATCGCCTTATCTCTGCTTAAATATTTGTTTATCGTACTTGTCAGTATTTTTTTGCTGTCGCAGTTGTGGCGACTGCAGCATTGGCGTTTAGATTTTGTGCTGAGTGATAAAGGCGAGGGACGTTTGTCAACGGGGGAACACTTTCAGGTACTAAAACGCACTTGGGTCACGCCCTTTGTTTGCTTGATTTATATCGAAGTGGATACTCAGCTGCGGCTCTTGCTGGTTTGGGCTGATATGTTAAATGATACTGACTATCGGCATTTATGTCGGCTGTTGCTGCGGGCTAAAATGCAACAGACTAAACCTCATTCTGAGATTTAGTCTGTTTATGATGAAGTCACCTATGCGTATGCGGTTACTTTTCTGGTAGTAAAATAGTCGGGCGAGGCGCGTCTAATTTCTCTGGATGATCGATATTAAAATGCAGCCCACGGCTTTCTTTACGCTCCATGGCACAGCGAATAATTAATTCGGCCACTTGCACTAAGTTACGTAATTCGAGCAAGTTATTGCTAACCCTGAAGTTACTGTAATATTCCTGAATTTCTTGCTGTAACATCAGGCAGCGGCGCAGTGCTCGCTCCAGACGTTTATCAGAGCGTACAATTCCAACGTAGTCCCACATGAATAACCGCAGCTCGTGCCAGTTATGGGCGATGACCACTTCCTCATCCGAGTTCGATACTTTACTTTCATCCCATGCTGGAATTTGTCCCGGGATTTGAATTTTATGCAGTTGGCTTTCTATGTCCTGTGACGCCGCACGGGCAAACACTAAACATTCGAGTAGTGAGTTACTCGCCAGACGATTGGCGCCATGTAAGCCCGTATAGGCAACTTCACCAATAGCATAGAGACCATTGAGATCCGTCTGACCGTGCATATCTGTCATTACACCACCGCAGGTATAGTGAGCAGCGGGTACCACAGGAATCGCATCTTTAGTGATATCGATTCCTAGATCTAAGCAACGGCTATAGATGGTCGGGAAATGCTTCATCACAAAGTCAGCATCTTTATGGCTGATATCGAGATAGACGCAATCAGCACCCAGACGTTTCATCTCGTAGTCGATGGCGCGGGCAACGATGTCACGGGGAGCGAGCTCAGCGCGTTCATCAAAGTCCGGCATAAAGCGGCTGCCATCTGGACGACGCAGATAAGCCCCTTCACCACGCAGGGCTTCGGTGAGTAAGAAGTTGCGCGCATCTGCGTGGTACAAACACGTTGGATGGAATTGGTTGAACTCCATATTTGCCACGCGGCAACCTGCACGCCATGCCATGGCAATACCATCACCACTAGCGACATCGGGGTTTGAGGTATATTGATAAACCTTAGAGCTACCGCCTGTTGCTAACGCGACAAACTTAGCCTTAACGGTTTCGACGTGCTCTTCATTGCGATTCCACACATAAGCGCCTAACACACGATTACCTGGGCGATTTAACTTACGGGTGGTGATGAGGTCGATGGCGTTATAGCGTTCTAAAACTTGAATATTGGGGTGGGCGAGTGCGCGTTCTTGCAGTGTCGTTTGCACTTCTTTGCCTGTGGCATCGGCAGCGTGCAGAATACGTCTGTGGCTATGGCCGCCTTCACGGGTTAAATGGTAAGGTGCATCTTTTGCGTTCCCGTCTGTGGTTTCTTCTTTATCGAAGGCGACGCCACATTCGATAAGCCATTGCATCGCACTCTTGGCATTTTCAGCCGTGAAAGTGACAACGTCTTTGTCACATAAACCCGCCCCTGCGATTAAGGTGTCTGCAACATGGGATTCGATAGTGTCACTTTCGTCGAAGACGGAGGCGATACCGCCTTGGGCGTAGTAAGTCGACCCTTCCGAGAGTGGGCCTTTTGAAAGCAGAATTACTTTTGCTTTTTCAGCAAGATGCAAAGCTAGTGTCAGACCTGCGGCACCGCTACCTATGACTAATATGTCAGATTGGTGTTCAACTACTTGTTTCATCGGGTATCATGATGTGACTGAAGAGTGCCAACTATGGTAAACCAACTCACCGATTATGGGTACTTTCCTTTTTACCTTACTTTTTTTGTATAATTTTTAGAACTTTTTCAAAGCCCGCGAGTCTACATAAGTGAATATGATTCGAGCGACTGAGAAATCAGCATTTTAGATTTAGGAGAAGTCGGCTCGGATGAGTGGACAATTAAGTGATCAACAATTAGTTGAGCGCGTACAACAAGGTGATAAAAACGCTTTTAACCTGTTAGTGCTTAAATATCAAAGTAAAGTCATTAGCTTGATATCCCGTTATGTACGGAACCAAGCGGACGTTGCTGATGTCGCACAGGAAGCGTTTATCAAAGCTTACAGAGCTTTGCCAAACTTTCGCGGTGAAAGTGCATTTTATACTTGGTTGTACCGCATCGCAGTAAACACTGCGAAGAATTATCTCGTATCACAGGGGCGTAGAACGCCTGCGAATGATGTTGATGCAGAAGATGCCGAATATTACGAAGGCAGTGACGCGCTGAAGGAGTTTGCCTCCCCAGAACGGCTAATGTTATCGGATGAAATCAAAAAAGTGATTTTCGATACATTAGAGACCTTGCCTGAAGAATTACGAATGGCCATCTCATTGCGTGAACTCGATGGTATGAGTTACGAAGATATTGCCATAGTCATGGATTGTCCTGTCGGGACCGTAAGATCACGTATCTTCCGAGCACGAGAAGCAATCGATAAAAAGCTCCAGCCTTTGCTGGAAGCCTAAATTCTTATTTTAAGAAACCCTTATATTTAGACAGGTGAAAAATGGATAAATTAGGTCAAGAATGGGTATCTGCCGCAGTCGATGGAGAGACTGATGCGCAGACCATGGCAGAGTTATCTGCTGATACACATTCACATGATAAATGGCATAACTATCATATGATAGGCGATGCCATGCGTGGCGAGTTGCCGCAGAATATTGTGTTAGATCTCTCTGCTAGCATTGCTGCCGCCATTGAGCTTGAGCCAGCGATAGTTGCGCCTAAGCATCATGCGTCTAACGTTGCTGCACCTGTAACGCCACAAATTGCCGCCAATTCGGAGCAAAGCCGCGTCGTACCTTTATTTAAGCAATTTGGTCAATATGCCATTGCTGCGACGGTTGCTATGTTTGCGATTGTGGGTGTGCAGAATTACAATCAAACCGCCGATGATGCCGCGTCACCATCGCCCGTGTTAATTACAAGGCCGCTTATTGGTAGCGCATCACCTGTGAGCCTACAAACCGGTCCTGTACAACAGAATCAAGGCTATACCAATGATCAGGTGAATGAGCAACGTCGCCGAATTAATACTTATATCCAAGATCATATGTTGCAACAACGATTGAATACTGGTGCGGTTGTAGAGGACAATACCGAGGTCGTACCCGTTCCGGTCAATCAATAACGAGGAGTTAGCTTGCGTCTAATCCTGTTGGCTTTATTAGCCTTGGTCTTTCCTGCAACCGCGCAGGAAGACATGCCTGCCAAAGCTTGGCTCGAGAAAATGAGTCAGGCTTTACGAGAGAAAGAGTTTAAAGCATCGATTATTCAACTTCAGGCCGATCATATTCGGCCTTTGGTTTACCTGCATGGTAAGGTGAATAATCAAGAAGTTGCCTTTCTAGAATACCTTAACGGTCCACCCAAAAATGCAGTGCGTGTCGGTAATCGTGTCACCTTTATTGAGCACGATGAGCCTGCGTATAGTATCGTTTCTAATCATATTCAAGGTGTCTGGCCTGCTGCTTTCTCTGCCAATATGGCGGACTTAGAAGTGGGTTATCAGTTTGTACTCGGTGGCCGTACCCGTATCGCTGGGCGTCCGGGGCAGATGATCCGCCTGTTGCCTAATGATGAATTCCGTTATGGCTTTCAAATTTGGCTTGATATGGAAACCTATCTGCCGCTGAGATACGACATGCTGACTCAAGATAAGCAATTACTTGAGCAGATCATGGTGATTGAACTCATTGAATTCAGCGAGCCGCCAGCTATTTTGCAAGAGGCCTATAAGCAAGAGTGGCCGGCAGTTATCGATCAAGCCGAGCGCCAAGACGGTCAAAACTGGCAATTTGCTTGGTTACCCGCAGGTTTTACTGTGGTAGTGCGCGACCACCATAGATTAATTGGCAGTCACGAAGCGGTGGAATACATAGCACTGACCGATGGACTGGCAAATATTTCTGTTTATGTGGCGCGTGCGGGCACAAGTCCATTGCCTGAAGAATTAATTACCCGTAATGGCTTGTCATTAGTCTCAGAAAAAGTCGGTAATGCCGAAGTGGTTGCTGTGGGTAAAGTGCCGACAGAAACCTTAACGCGCATTGCTAAAAGTCTGACGCTAGAATAGGACGCCGATTATGATGGAAGAAATTGCCAGAGTCGTCTCCAGTGATAGTCAAGGCTGGTTGACGGTTGAAGTGGAACTTAAGAGTACCTGCAAGAGCTGCAGTAACAGTGAGTCTTGCGGGACCTCTGCTGTCGCTCAGGCTTTTTCCTCGAAAACCCAGCAATTTTCTATTCAGAGTGACCGCCGCTGTGAGGCTGGTGAATTACTCAAATTAGGCCTTCCCGAGAGCGTGATCCTCAAAGCAGCAGCATTAATCTATTTAATGCCGCTGTTTGGCCTGTTTGTCGGCGCGGCGTTAGGACAATTTTTAGGCCAGTTGCTTGAGTTTAATCCTAACCTAGGTGCCATGGGCTTTGCGGCCGTTGGTGCCTTGATTGCGTGGTCTTTTGGTAAGCAACAGGCCAAACGTTTAGAAGTTGATGCTCAGCCTGTGATTTTGGCCTATTTAGGTAGGAGCATCAATTTAAACGAATTAGCTCAATAATTTCAATGTGTTATTTTTTATCAAATAACAGCTAACTGCGGTTTTGGACGTTGTTTTATCGGCCTGTCTTAAGTAGGAGTGAATGTGATTGGTATTGAAACCGCAATCAGGTACAATTTCGCTCCTTTGAACCGTATCCATTTTCAGTATTAGTCATTGCAGCATAATGAAACAAATTAGAAACTTCTCAATTATTGCCCATATCGACCATGGTAAATCGACGCTATCAGATCGTCTTATTCAGGTTTGTGGCGGTTTAACCGACCGTGAAATGGATTCTCAAGTTTTAGATTCTATGGATCTAGAACGTGAGCGTGGTATTACGATTAAGGCACAAAGTGTCACTTTGGATTATAAAGCCAAAGATGGCCTTGTCTATCAACTCAACTTTATTGATACCCCAGGTCACGTTGACTTCTCCTACGAGGTCTCGCGCTCATTAGCTGCCTGTGAAGGTGCTTTGCTGGTGGTTGATGCGGGTCAGGGCGTTGAAGCTCAGACACTGGCAAACTGTTATACCGCGCTGGATATGAATCTAGATGTGGTACCCATTTTAAACAAGATTGACTTACCACAAGCCGATCCGGAACGTGTTGCTGCCGAGATTGAAGATATCGTCGGTATTGATGCGATGGATGCTGTGCGTTGTTCGGCTAAAACCGGTGTCGGTGTCGATGAGGTTTTAGAAGTCATTGTTGCCAAAATTCCACCGCCAGAAGGCGATCCTGACGCACCATTGCAAGCCTTGATCATCGATTCTTGGTTTGATAACTACTTAGGCGTAGTGTCGTTAGTGCGAATTAAACACGGTAGCCTGAAAAAAGGTGACAAGTTTAAGGTCATGTCTACAGGGCAAAACCACACTGCGGATCGCGTGGGTATTTTCACGCCAAAACAAACTGACAAAACTGAACTTAAAACCGGTGAAGTCGGCTTTGTGATTGCGGGTCTGAAGGAAATTCACGGCGCGCCCGTGGGCGATACGTTAACTTTAGCCAAAAATGGTGCTGAAAAGCCGTTACCTGGTTTTAAGAAAGTGAAGCCACAGGTATACGCTGGCGTATTCCCAATTTCGACCGACGAATATGAAAACTTCCGTGATGCGCTGAACAAACTCAGCCTGAACGATGCGTCATTATTCTTTGAACCTGAAAGTTCATCTGCACTCGGTTTTGGTTTCCGCATTGGCTATTTAGGCCTGCTCCACATGGAAATCGTACAAGAGCGTTTAGAGCGTGAATATAACCTAGAGTTGATCACCACTGCGCCAACCGTAGTGTACGAAGTTGTCATGACCAGCGGTGAAACGATTTACGTTGATAACCCGTCTGATCTGCCTGCGATTAACAACATTGAAGAAATGCGTGAGCCGATTGTTGAGGCCAACATTTTAGTGCCAAAAGAATACTTAGGTAACGTGATTACCCTGTGTATTGAAAAACGTGGCACCCAAGTGAACATGGTTTACCACGGTAACCAAGTGGCTGTGACTTACCATCTGCCAATGGCGGAAGTGGTCATGGACTTTTTCGACCGTTTGAAATCCACTAGCCGTGGTTATGCATCACTCGAATATAACTTTATTCGTTTCGATCCTGCAGACATGGTGCGTTTAGATATTCTCATCAACGGCGACCGAGTCGACGCCTTGGCTATGGTTATCCATAGATCAAACATTCGTCACCGTGGTTTAGCTTTAGTGGATAAGATGAAAGAACTTATTCCACGTCAGATGTTTGATATTGCGATTCAAGCGGCGGTGGGCAGTCAAATTATTGCCCGTTCAACCGTGAAAGCCCTGCGTAAAGACGTAACGGCTAAGTGTTATGGCGGCGACGTTTCTCGTAAGAAAAAACTCTTAAATAAACAAAAAGAGGGTAAGAAACGGATGAAGCAAGTAGGTAACGTTGAGGTGCCACAAGAAGCATTCTTAGCGGTACTTAAGCTAAACGAGTAATCGTTAGCATAAGAAGTGACAATTTAGTTGACTATTGCGCCGCTGTTTGCGGCGCTTTAGTTAGGTTATCGCATTGGTTTATCACTTTGGTTTACCAAGGTCGAATACGGTAAGTTAACTAAAGTATGATATTCGCTGAGTTAGGCACCTTTAATTATTTTTAAGGCAGGAGTTCAATAAGCAATGGCAGCGTATTTTTCCATTATTCTAGTGCTAATCACCCTGATCTCAGGACTTATATGGTTAGTCGATGTGCTCGTTTTCGCGCCAAAGCGTCGTGAGAGTTTAGCGTTAGCAAAGGCATCACAAGCGAATTTAACTGAAGAAGCTGAGTACCAAATCATTCGTGAGTCGACCATAGTCGAAACCGCGCACTCTATCTTCCCTGTGATTGCCTTTGTGTTGATCCTACGTTCATTCATTTATGAGCCATTTCAAATCCCATCGGGCTCTATGATGCCAACCCTCTTAGTGGGCGACTTCATTCTGGTGGAAAAATTTAGTTATGGGCTTAAAGATCCCGTATGGCGAACCAAGTTGGTTGAAACTGGCGAGCCCAAACGCGGTGATGTGGTGGTATTTAAATATCCTGAAAACCCTGCCATTGACTACATTAAACGTGTAGTCGGTTTGCCGGGTGATAGAATTATTTACCGTAATAAACAGTTGATGATCCAAAAGGCTTGTGGTGTTGAGCAAACAGCTTGTCCAGAACCGCAAGTTATCGCCCGCACAGAGATCAGTCGTGGTGATTACAGCCAAGATGGTGTGCCATTACTGCGTTATAAAGAGGAATTGGGCGATGTTGCCCACGATATTTTGATCAACCCAAGTCGACCTGACATGCTGGGGTATTTTAAGCGCGAAGGTAATTTACCCGCGGGTGAGTTTTTAGTGCCAGAAGGCCATTACTTTGCCATGGGCGATAACCGCGATAACAGTACCGACAGTCGTTTCTGGGGCTTTGTGCCAGAAGAAAACCTGGTCGGTAAAGCGGTAGCGATTTGGATTAGTTTTGAATTTGACCGTTCAAAAGCCGACTTCCTCCCAACTTGGGTGCCTAGCGGTGTGCGTTTTGAGCGTGTAGGTGGAATTAAATAGCATGGAACCGATTAAAAATTTGCCACGTTTGTGTCGTACTTTAGGTTATGAGTTCAAGAATATTGAGCTTTTGACTCAAGCGCTGACCCACAGAAGTGCGGCAAATAAGCATAATGAGCGCTTAGAGTTTTTAGGTGATTCAATTTTATCTATCGTGATTTCTGATGCTTTGTATCATCAGTTTCCGAAGGCAACCGAAGGCGATTTAAGCCGGATGCGTGCCACCTTAGTTCGCGGTGATACCTTAACTATCATCGCCCAAGAGTTTAAGCTCGGCGATTATTTATATCTCGGTCCTGGCGAGTTGAAAAGTGGCGGATTTAGACGCGAGTCGATTCTTGCCGATGCGGTTGAAGCCATTATTGGCGCCGTTTACCTTGATTCCGATCTCGAAGTTTGCCGTGCATTACTGTTGAAATGGTATGCCGAGCGTTTGGCCGAAATCCAACCAGGGATCAGCCAGAAAGACGCTAAGACATTACTGCAAGAACATTTACAAGGGTTTAAAAAGCCGCTGCCTGATTACCAAGTAATCAACATAGAAGGCGATGCCCACGATCAGACATTTACCGTTGAATGTCGTATTGAAGACTTGAGCCAAAGCGTCATTGGTGTGGCGAGTTCACGCCGTAAAGCCGAGCAAATCGCGGCCGCTCAAGTATTGGAGTTACTAAAGAAATGACCAAAAAAACAGACTTGTCAGGTATCGATGCTGCAAAAGCGGCAACTGAGCCGAGTTTAGATGAATTACTGGCAAGGATGAATGCGGCCGCGCCAACGCCATCGACCCAATACGATGTCACTTATTGCGGCATGGTGGCGATCATTGGTCGCCCTAACGTCGGTAAATCAACGTTAATCAACCGTTTGCTTGGTCAGAAGGTAAGTATTACTTCTAAAAAGCCACAAACCACGCGCCACCGTATCATGGGTATTCATACCGATGGTCCGAAGCAAATCGTGTTTATCGATACACCAGGTTTACACATAGAAGAGCAGCGGGCGATTAACCGCCTGATGAACCGCGCTGCAGCCAGTTCGCTTGCCGATGTGGCTATGGTGATTTTCGTGGTTGATGGCATGACGTGGACCGCCGATGATGAGATGGTGTTGAGTAAATTACGCCGTGGCGGTGAAGAGCGTCAGACAATTCTGGCGATCAATAAAGTCGACAATATCAAAGACAAAGAATCGCTATTCCCGTATTTGGAAGAAGTCGCCAAAAAATATCCTTTCGATGAAATTTTGCCGATTTCTGCCAGTAAAGGCACTAACGTTAAGCGCATTTTAGAGCTAGCGGCGGCGTCTATTCCTGAAGGACCTTTCTTCTTCCCTGAAGACTATGTTACCGATCGTTCGCAACGTTTTATGGCGTCGGAAATTGTGCGTGAAAAACTGATGCGCTTCTTAGGTGATGAATTACCCTATGATGCGACAGTTGAGATTGAACAGTTCAAGATGATGGAAAATGGCGTTTATCAAATCAATGCCTTGATCCTTGTTGAGCGTGAAGGTCAAAAACGTATGGTGATTGGTAGCAAGGGCGAACGTATTCGTACTATCGCAACTCAAGCTCGCTTAGACATGGAGACCTTGTTTGATAATAAAGTTTTCCTCGAAGTGTGGGTGAAAGTGAAATCCGGTTGGGCCGATGATGAACGCGCCTTACGTAGCTTAGGTTACGGCGACGATTAAGCATTAATTCTAGCGAGCGCGCTTACCGATGAAACGTGGTTACGTTTTACATCATCGCCCATATCGAGAGTCCAGTGTCTTAGTTAACCTCTTAGTTGACGGCATTGGACGGGTTGATGTGGTTGCCCGAACCGGCAGCGGTAAGCGCTCTATCAAGAGTATTCTCCAGCCCTTTCAACCGCTGATCTTCGAATTTAGCGGTAAGTCAGAATTAAAAACCTTAACTCAAGTCGAAGCCGCTGCGCCTGCTGTGCCTCTTTCTGGCCAAAGTTTGTTTGCTGGTATGTATATCAATGAGTTATTGGTTCGCACTTTGTCTGTACAGCACAATGCCGAAGAGTTGTTCCTCATTTATCATCAAGCCTTAGTCGGCCTTGCCGCGAAGTTTTGCCAATCCCAACTGCGTTATATTGAGCTTGCCTTGCTGCGGGAATTAGGTTTTATGCCTTCTCTTAGCCGCGATACTCAAGGTGAACCACTCGTACCTGACGATTATTACCAGCTCGTGCCTGAGTTAGGTTTTCAATTTGTGCTCAACTCCCGTGCTCGCAATGCCTATCAAGGGGCAATGTTGACGGCGCTTAACGATAACCAGCTCACCGAAGCACATTTTTTGAGCGCTAAGTTGTTGATGCGCTCCCTGTTGACGCCATTACTCGGGACTAAACCTTTGTTGAGTCGACAATTGTTCGTCAGCACTGCCGTACCAACTAAGATTGATGGGAATAATTCGCCCTAGCTCCTGTTTTTTAGCGTGAGCCTAAGTACAATAGGCCGCAATATCAGCGTTAAACATTAAGGAGTTCCCGATGAGCCGTATCTTATTGGGCGTGAATATCGACCATATTGCTACTCTGCGCCAAGCCCGTGGCACCAGTTATCCTGATCCTGTGCATGCTGCTGCCGTTGCTGAACATGCTGGCGCCGATGGCATCACTATCCATTTGCGTGAAGACAGACGCCATATCATAGACCGCGATGTATATCTGCTGGCAAAAACCTTGAAAACCCGCATGAATTTTGAATGTGCTGTGACCGAAGAAATGCTTAACATCGCCTGTGAAATTAAGCCGACCTATGTCTGTTTAGTGCCAGAAAAACGTCAAGAAGTCACCACTGAAGGTGGCTTAGATGTGGCGGGGCAATTAGATAAAATCACTGCAGCAGTGACTCGTTTAGCTGCTGAGGGTATTCAAGTCTCCTTATTTATCGATGCCGATAAAACTCAAATTGATGCCGCTGTTGTCTCTGGCGCACCGCTTATTGAAATTCATACGGGCTGTTATGCCGATGCTAAAACGGAAGCAGAAGAAGCCACTGAGTTAGCGCGTATTCGCGAAATGGCAAAATACGCCCATGGCAAAGGTTTAGTGGTTAACGCGGGTCATGGTTTGCATTATCACAACGTGAAACCCATCGCGGCGATTCCTGAGTTATATGAACTCAATATCGGCCATGCGATTGTCGCACGTGCCGCCATTGACGGTTTAGCGACAGCAGTGAAAGACATGAAAGTGTTAATGCTTGAAGGTCGTCGAGGCGAATAATGGCGATTGTCGGCCTAGGCACAGATATCGTCGAGATTGAGCGTATTCAGGTCCATGTGGCGCGCGCAGGTGACAAGCTCGCTAGACGTGTGCTGACCGAGGCTGAGTTAGCCATTTATACTGCCCATAGTCAGCCAAGTCGTTATCTTGCCAAGCGTTTTGCTGCAAAAGAAGCCGCAGCCAAAGCCCTCGGTACGGGTATTGGCCGCGGCGTGTCGTTTCAGCATATTCACATTGGCAACAATGAGGATGGTGCACCGACGATTCACTTTACCGAGGGGGCGCTTACGCGCTTACAGCATCTTAAAGCGACGGTTGGGCATATCTCTATTGCCGATGAAAAATCCTATGCGATTGCGACGGTAATCATAGAGTCTCAATAAACCCGAGTTTGCGTCTGTTGGTGGTAAAAAAGGAACCTTAGGGTTCCTTTTTTCATTTCTGGATGGGTATCTAAATAAATGCAAAATCAGTGAATGCAACAATTTATTTACTTTTACTGTTCAGTTTAATTGTTTTACGTTAGTTTATGGCTTGCGCGTCGCTCAATTTGGCGCAGGTAAAATCAGGGGCAAATGAAGAGGAACCCGCATGAAATCCGCCGCAGAGCAGTTATCGACCTACAAAAGTGTGCATTTAAATCAGCGTAATATTCAGACCCATTTTATTGGCATCCCACTGATTATTTGGTCTGCTTTCCTGTTGCTGGCCACAGTGCGTATTCCGCTGGGGAGTATGGGGGAGACAAGTTTAGCAGTGATAGTCGGTATATTCGTGTTGGCCTATTATGTCCGTTTACACTTAAGGCTTTCAATGGGGCTCATCTTATTTATGGTACCTGTACTGCTCACGACTGAGTGGGCGGCGCATATCGCCGGTGCCACTTGGCTTGCCCTAGGGGTATTTGTGGTGGGCTGGGTGTTCCAGCTAATCGGCCATCAATATGAAAAAGCCAAGCCAGCCTTTGTGGATGACTTAAATCAGCTATTAATTGGGCCATTTTTCTTAATGGCGGAAGTGTATTTTATGTTGGGCTTAGAAAAGGCGCTGAATGCCCAGATAACGCCAATGGCGCTTGAGAAGCGTCGTATACTTGAGGCGAAAAAGTCTGCATAGCTTGGCTAGATAGTGAATTAGAGTAGATAGATTTATAGCTTGGGGGAGCATCATCGTTTGAAGGAAATCGTCGGCCGGACCACATCTTAACTCGTGTGGTTCGGCCAATTTTTATGCTCAAAATTGAGGATTAAACTCTGGGTGGGTGATAATACAGCGGGATAATTCTCACTGTATTAATCATATTCTCTGACACATCAATTATCTCTAATGGATAACCTGCTAAACGTAGACTGGTATTCGCTGAAGGAATTTCCTCCAGATACTCCAGAATCAGACCATTGAGGGTTTTAGGGCCATCGGTGGGAAAGTTCCACTTCATTTCTTTATTCAAATCGCGGATCGTAATGCCCGCATCGACTAAGTAGCTGCCATCTTGCTGCACCTTAATGTCTTCACTCGGGGTGGTCAACATCGAAGTGGTAAAGTCACCGACAATCTCTTCGAGAATATCTTCGAGTGTTACTAGACCTTGAATATCACCATATTCATCAACGACTAAGCCGATGCGCTCTTTATTTTGTTGGAAGTTAGCTAGCTGCACATTGAGTGGTGTACCTTCTGGCACAAAGTAGAGTTCTTTCACTGCACGTAGCAAAGATGACTTGCTAAATTGCTCTTTAGATTGGAGGCGCAGGGCATCGCGTAGATGAATAAAGCCCACTGCATCGTCTATGGTGTCGCGATACACTAACACTCGGGTATGTGGACTTTGGATCACCTGACGATTGATAACCTTAAATTCGTCATTGACGTTAATTCCGTAGATATCTGAGCGTGGCACCATAATATCTTCAACGGTGACTTTCTCTAAATCCAAGATAGATAACAGCATTTCTTGGTGGCGTCGGGGGATGAGTGCCCCTGCCTCATGTACCACAGTACGCAACTCTTCTTGGCTTAGTGCATCGTTACTATTAACGGTTTTTATCCCCATCAAACGTAAGATGCCTGTGGTTATTAAATTAACGCTTGAGACAACATAGGCAAAGGTAGAGGAAAGTATAAGTAGCAGTATGCTAGAGGGAAAAGCAATACGCTCAGGATTTAGCGCGGCGATGGTTTTTGGCGTGACTTCAGCAAAAACGAGCACGACTAATGTAAGCACGCCAGTTGCAACAGCGACCCCTAAGTCGCCCCAAAGACGCATACCAATGATAGTCGCAATAGCAGATGCGGAAATATTGACTAAGTTATTGCCAATTAAGATCAATCCAATCAAACGGTCAGGACGCTCAAGTAACTTCAAGGCTCTAATCGCCCCTTTATGGCCATTGTTGGCTAAGTGGCGTAAACGGTAACGGTTGAGAGTCATCATTGCGGTTTCTGAGCCTGAAAAATAGGCAGAGAATAGGATAAGCACTAGTAAAACGATCAGGAGTGCGCTTGTCGATATAGCGTCCAAAAAAGGCTCCAATGTGGCCAGTAAACTTAAGTAAATACCGACATTTAAAAAAAGTGTCAAGTCGGCCGCAGCAATAACTGCCTCAGCCGACTTAAATGTTTAGTTGAGGATTAACTCTTTGACAATGCGCGCGCCAAAATATGCGAGCGAAAGTAAGGATGCGCCAGTCAGAGTGTAAATGACTGCGGTACGAATTTTACAACCGACCCAATACTGTTGCCACAGCATAGTAATGTATACAAACCAAGCCATTATCGACAGAATTGCCTTATGACCTTTACCATCGGCGAACATATCTTCAAGGAAGATAAAACCAGTCGCGAGCGACAAACTGAGCAAGATAACGCCGATAATCACCAGATGATAAAGCTGTTTTTCAACTGTCATCAGCGGCGGAATGCCAGGGCTCAGCATAAATTGTTTTTTCTTCAGTTTATTTTGGATCATCGCCAGTTGTATCGCATACAGGGCGGCAATCATCAGGGCGCTGTAGGCCATGAGTGACAATACGACGTGGGCTAATACTTCAGGATAAAGCTCAAAATGTGTGATGAATTTAGGCGGCAATAACCAGAGTAGGGCAACCGAAAGCACTGAGCAGGCATAAACCACGGGCACGACGACGATGACCTTCAGCCTGAACATCAATATCGTAAAAGTAAAAGCGATAATCCAGTTCACTAAGGAAATCACATTCGTCAGGCTAAAGTTTTGGCCATCTGTGGTGAAAATCACTTGTGATAATGCTGCGGCATGCAAAATTACCGCAATAGCGGCAAAGCCTGCGACAGCACGGCGATTCGGACCGTCTGGGTGAAACAATCTACTCGTCACTAGTACCAATGCAATGCAATAAAAAAACATGGCTGAGGCAGAAAAGATGACCATGGGTAATTAACCTATTTGTGTAGTTAAAGGTGCCTTAAAAACGGGGCATACAGATCAATATTTTCCCTAGAATAACATGAGCTGTCGGCAAATGGGCAGTGACATGAGTTGCAAAATTTAGCAGATTCTTATTGTTAGGGTTAAATAGTGTGTCGACGACAATAAAACATGACTCAGCGCAAGTAAAACACTTAACCACAATCAAGATGGGTGCAGCAGTAGCATAATGCGCATGCATCGTTATAATACAGTCCATCAATCGAGATTCTTAAAGGTATAGAACAGGACGATGTTTGAGAACCTAACCGACAGACTGTCACGCACACTGAAAAATATCAGTGGCCGTGGTCGCTTAACTGAAGAAAACGTTAAGGAAACCCTGCGCGAAGTGCGTATGGCACTGCTGGAGGCCGATGTTGCCCTGCCTGTGGTGCGCGAATTCGTTAATAATGTAAAAGAACGTGCCGTTGGCCAAGAAGTCTCTAAAAGCTTAAGCCCAGGTCAAGCCTTTATTAAGATAGTTCAAAGTGAACTTGAAAAATCCATGGGTGAGGCGAATGAAGCCCTAGATTTAGCCACTCAGCCGCCAGCTGTGATTATGATGGCGGGTCTGCAAGGTGCGGGTAAAACCACCAGTGTGGCCAAACTGGGTAAATTTTTACGCGAACGCCATAAAAAATCGGTATTAGTCGTCAGTGCTGACGTTTATCGCCCCGCGGCGATTAAACAGCTTGAGACGTTAGCGCAAGAAGTTGCGGTGGAGTTTTTCCCATCGGACGTTAGCCAAAAGCCAATCGACATTGCGAAAGCGGCGATTGCCCACGCTAAATTAAAGTTTATCGATGTGGTGATCCTCGATACCGCGGGTCGTCTGCACGTTGACGAAGCCATGATGGACGAGATCAAAGGCTTACACGCTGCGGTCAAGCCTATCGAGACCTTGTTCGTTGTTGATGCTATGACAGGTCAAGATGCGGCAAACACCGCTAAGGCGTTTAACGAAGCTTTACCACTGACAGGGGTGATCTTAACCAAAGTCGATGGTGATGCGCGCGGTGGTGCGGCGTTATCGATTCGCCACATTACGGGCAAGCCGATCAAATTCCTTGGTGTCGGTGAAAAGACCGACGCGCTAGAACCGTTCCATCCCGATCGTATCGCCTCACGCATTTTGGGCATGGGCGATGTGTTATCGCTTATCGAAGAAGTTGAGCGTGGCGTCGATAAAGAAAAGGCCATGAAGCTGGCTTCGAAAGTGAAGCAAGGTGGCAGTTTCGATTTAGAAGATTTCCGTGAGCAGTTACAGCAAATGAAAAACATGGGCGGCATGATGAATATGCTGGAAAAATTGCCCGGAGTGGGTCAATTGCCCCCTGAAGCCTTAGCGCAAATCCAAGACGGCAAGATGACAGGCCAAATGGAAGCCATCATTAATTCGATGACTTCCAAGGAGCGTAAGAACCCTGATTTAATCAAGGGCTCACGCAAACGTCGCATCGCTGCTGGTTCTGGCACGCAAATTCAAGATGTAAACCGTTTATTGAAACAGTTTACTCAAATGCAAAAGATGATGAAAAAAATGTCTGCTAAGGGCGGCATGCAAAAAATGATGCGCGGAATGCGTGGCATGATGCCGCCAGGAATGAAATTTCCGGGACGTTAATCGGGCATTTTTAGTTAAACTTAGCACTTTATCAGTCGGTTGACTCTGGCAACAATGAACCGCTTACTGAGGGCGCAGGCGTAATAATCGCCATTTTTGGTTGCATTCGTTGGAAAGTCAGGTAAAATCTTCCGGCTTTCTATCTGGGACTCTTCGCGAACACGGGGTTCCAGTTTTTATTTTTGCTTCAAGCAAATCATTAGAGGATTGAAAACGCATGGTTACCATTCGTTTAGCTCGTGGCGGCGCAAAAAAGCGTCCATTTTACAACATCGTTGTTGCTGATAGCCGTAACGCTCGTGACGGTCGTTTCATCGAGCGTGTTGGTTTCTTCAACCCATTGGCCCGTGGCCAAGAAGAAACTTTACGTTTAGACCTAGCTCGCGTTGAGCACTGGGTTTCTAACGGTGCAGCTGCTACAGAACGTGTAGCAAAACTGATCAAAGACGCTCGTAAAGCAACAGCTTAATAGCGTTAAGGTATAGATTGATGAGCAGTAACCAACAGCCAGTCGTACTGGGGAAATTAGGCTCCTGTCATGGCATTAAAGGTTGGCTGAAAATCACCGCCTATACCGATTCTGTTGAAGGTATCTTTGACTATTCACCTTGGCTTATTAAAGAAAATGGTGAATGGCGCGAAATAAAGGTCACCCAGTGGCGTTATCAAGGTAAGGCCGTTGTTGCCTTACTTGATGGCGTAGAAACACGGGAGCAAGCGCAAATGCTCACAAATTGTGAGATTGCGATTTTGCCGGAACAGATGAACGATTTGCCAGCAGATGAATTCTACTGGCGTGATCTCATCGGTTGCGAAGTGGTCAATACAACAGGCTATAACATGGGGATTGTCGATCAGATCGTGGAAACAGGATCGAACGACGTATTACTTGTTAAAGCCAACGCTAAAGATAGTTTCGGCAAAGTGGAACGTATGATCCCCTTTGTCCCTGAGCAGTTCATCAAAACGGTGGACCTGCAAGGTAAACAGATTTTAGTGGATTGGGATCCTGACTTCTAAGTCGAGGTACAACAGATGTGGTTAGGGGTAATAACCCTGTTCCCAGAGATGTTCCGTGCCGTGACAGACTTTGGTGTTACGGGTCGAGCCGTGAAAAACGGCCTGCTCGAGTTGCACACGTGGAATCCCCGTGATTTCACCCATGATAGACATAATACGGTAGATGACAGGCCTTACGGCGGTGGTCCCGGAATGTTGATGATGGTGCAACCCTTGCGCGATGCTATCCATGCAGCGAAAGCCGCAGCGGGTGAAGGTGCGAAGGTGATTTATTTGTCACCTCAAGGACGTAAGCTGGATCAGCAAGGCGTCACTGAGTTGGCTCAATCATCACGTTTGATTTTGGTCTGTGGTCGATACGAAGGTATTGATGAACGCATCATTCAAACGGAAGTGGATGAAGAGTGGTCGATAGGGGATTACGTGCTTTCGGGCGGCGAATTACCGGCGATGACTCTAATAGATTCAGTATCGAGATTGGTTCCTGGCGTGCTAGGAAAACAAGCTTCGGCGGAGCAAGATTCTTTCTCCGACGGTTTACTGGATTGTCCACATTACACTCGCCCTGAAAGCTTGGATGGTCTTGACGTACCGGCAGTGCTGCTAAGTGGCAACCACGAACAAATTAGACTCTGGCGTTTACAGCAAAGCCTTGGTAGGACTTTACTTAGACGGCCAGAATTATTGCAAAATCTAGCTCTGACTGACGAACAAACGACTCTATTAGCGCAGTTCGTTGAAGCAATGAACAAGCATGCTTAGTCGTAGCTCAGTTAATTCTAGAACGGAGTAAGTTATGAACAACATCATTAAAATGCTCAACGATGAGCAAATGAAACAAGACGTACCTGCGTTTGGTGCTGGTGATACAGTAGTCGTTCAGGTTCGTGTTAAAGAAGGCGATAAAGAGCGTTTACAGGCTTTTGAAGGCGTTGTAATTGCTAAGCGTAACCGTGGTCTGCACTCTGCATTCACAGTACGTAAAATCTCTAATGGCGAAGGTGTTGAGCGTGCTTTCCAAACGCACAGCCCACTGATCGCTAGCATTGAAGTTAAGCGTCGTGGTCGCGTTCGTCGCGCCAAACTGTACTATCTGCGTGATCGTTCAGGTAAATCTGCACGTATCCGTGAGAAGCTGGCAACTAAGTAATAGTTACCGCTACAGAAAACAAGACGTAGTGTTCGCACAGAAAACCGCCCTAGTGGCGGTTTTTTGTTGCTGTTTTTTGAGTATTTATACTTGATCTAAAGAGAATGAACAGGCATAGTGGTCGCCTAATTGTAATGGCGTAGCATTACAAAAGTACATTGCGATAGATTTACGCTATTTTATATCCGAAATGAATGCCCAAGCTGACTTGAAGTCCTGCTTCGACAACTGGGTTAAACACTAAGTCTTAGGTGGTAAGCATGCAACAAGATACGATTAACAACGTACACATCAGTTCAGAGAAAGTCTTAATCACGCCGCAAGAGCTTAAAAATGCCTTGCCACTCTCTGAGCATGCTTATCGCTATATCCTCAATGCTCGCAAAACCGTGGCTGATATTGTTCATAAGCGCGACAATCGAGTATTGATTGTCACTGGTCCTTGCTCCATCCATGATATCGCCGCTGCTAAGGAATACGCTTTAAGGCTTAAAACCCTGCACGATGAACTCAGTGATGAGTTTTACATCTTAATGCGAGTGTACTTTGAAAAGCCGCGTACCACGGTAGGTTGGAAGGGCATGATCAACGATCCCGATATGGATGAATCCTTTGATGTCGAAAAAGGCCTGAAAATGGCCCGTGAGCTGATGATTTGGTTGGCCGAGTTAGGACTGCCTGTTGCAACCGAAGCACTCGACCCTATCAGTCCTCAGTACATTTCTGAGCTTGTCACTTGGTCTGCCATTGGCGCCCGTACCACTGAATCGCAGACCCATAGAGAAATGGCATCGGGTCTGTCTATGCCGGTGGGCTTTAAAAATGGCACCGATGGTAAGCTCGATGTAGCGATTAATGCGCTAAAATCGGCGGCCAGCAGTCACAGATTTATGGGTATTAACCAACAGGGCCAAGTCGCATTATTGCAAACTGCAGGTAATCCCGATGGCCATGTGATTTTACGCGGTGGTGCAACGCCCAACTATGATGCGGCGAGTGTGGCTGAATGTGAAATGCAGCTCCACAAAGCCAAACTCAATGCACGTTTGATCATCGATTGCAGCCATGGCAATTCATCTAAAGACTACAGCCGCCAAAAGCCTGTCTGTGAAGATGTGTTCGAGCAGATTTATAACGGCAATAAGTCGATTATTGGCGTCATGCTAGAAAGTCATTTAAATGAAGGCAATCAAAGTTGTGATAGGCCATTAAGCGAGCTAGCTTACGGTGTTTCTGTAACAGATTCTTGTATTAATTGGGAAAAAACAGAAACCATTTTACGGGAAGGCGCAGCGAAGTTATCTTCAATACTTCCAACGCGTTTCGATATGCTTAAAGTAGCTAACGCTTAAATTGGTTACAGCTTAATGGACTCAGGTATGAATGAAAAAACAACGGCCGAATTAGAACACCTTCGCGGCCTGATTGATGGTGTTGATCAGCAATTACTGCACTTACTGCGTAAGCGCTTGGATCTCGTGGCGCAAGTAGGCACGGTGAAACACGGCGCCGGTTTACCTATTTATGCACCTCAGCGTGAAGCCGCCATGCTGGCTAAACGCCGTGAAGAAGCAAAAACTATGGGAATCGAGCCGCAGTTGATCGAAGATATTTTGCGTCGCTTGATGCGTGAGTCTTACCTCAATGAAAAAGATGTTGGTTTTAAGCAAGTTAAAAAAGATCTTGGCTCAGTGGTGATTGTCGGCGGTAAAGGGCAACTCGGTGGACTATTTTCACAAATGCTGACTTTATCCGGCTACCAAGTGAATTTGCTCGATAAAGACGATTGGCAGCAAGCGGATAGCTTATTTGCCGATGCTGGCATGGTGTTAGTGACAGTGCCTATTGCGATTACCTGTGAGCTTATTCGTGAAAAGCTGACCCAATTACCAGCCGACTGCATTCTGGCGGATTTAACCTCCATCAAGACTGAGCCAGTTAAAGCCATGCTTGAGGCGCATTCTGGTCCCGTCGTTGGTTTTCATCCTATGTTTGGTCCTGATGTGGGCAGTCTGGCGAAGCAAGTCGTGGTGGTGTGTCATGGTCGCTCGCCGGAAAAATACCAGTGGTTACTTGAGCAGATCGCCATTTGGGGAGCTCGGATTGTCGAAGCAGAACCTGAGCGTCACGACAATGCGATGCAGCTAGTGCAGGCAATGCGTCACTTCTCGACCTTTGTGTATGGTTTGAATCTGTGTAAGGAAGAGGCCGATATTGATACTTTACTGCAATTTAGCTCGCCGATTTACCGATTAGAATTAGCTATGGTAGGGCGCTTATTCGCCCAAAGCCCAGAGCTTTACGCCGATATTATTTTTGCACAGCAAGATAGCCAGCATGCTATTGGTGATTATTTAGATAACTACCGTGAAGCGTTAGAGCTACTAAAACGGGGTGACAGGAACGAGTTTATTAAGCAGTTCCAAAGTGTCGCCAAATGGTTTGGGGATTTTGCCCCTCAATTCCAACGCGAAAGCCGTATTATGCTGCAATCGGTAAATGATATGAAAACCAATTAATAAATAAACAGTTACTCTTTAAAACGCCCATCATTGATGGGCGTTTTTTTATGGATTTTTAACAGGTCACATTGTATTTATTAGTAATTGCTTAAGGTGATCTTTCTCTAACATTTAGCATCTCACTTTAGAAATGACTGTCGCTTATGGCACGTTTAGGTAGACTAGTTTTAAACATGCAAAAATAAAGCATGAATTTAAATTAGGAGTCTATCCATGTTCTGTATTCAGTGTGAGCAAACCATTCGTACACCCGCTGGCAATGGTTGTAGTTATTCCCAAGGTATGTGTGGCAAGTTGGCGGCAACGTCCGATCTGCAAGACTTGCTGATTTACATGCTGCAAGGCGTGTCTGTTTATGCGGTTAAAGCTCGCGAGCTGGGCATTATCGATGCTGAAATTGATAGTTTTGTGCCTAAAGCCTTTTTCGCGACCCTCACCAACGTCAACTTCGATGATGAGCGCATTATGGCCTATATCCAGCAGGCGGCTAAGTATCGTGCTCAGTTAAAAGCTTCTTACGAAGCGGCTTGTGAACAAGCCGGTATTGCTGCTGAGCAAGTGCCGCAAGTCGCTCAGTTAGTGCTGGGTACCAGTAAGATTGAAATGCTAGCGCAGGCACCGATTGCATTGCTGAATAAAGATAAGCATGAAGTTCATGAAGACATCATGGGATTGAGGTTATTGTGTTTATATGGTCTTAAGGGCGCGGCTGCTTATATGGAGCATGCTCGCGTGTTGGGTCAGACTGATGCTGATGTGGCAGGGCGCTTCCATGAAATTATGTCTTTCTTAGGTGAGCCGAGTGTTGATGGCGATAAGCTGTTTACTACGGCTATGGACATAGGTCAGTTGAACTACCGCATAATGGCAATGCTGGATGCGGGTGAAACTCAAGCCTTTGGTCATCCTGAGCCAACTGTGGTCAACACTAAGTCAGTTAAGGGCAAAGCCATACTAGTCTCTGGCCATGACATGAAGGATTTAGAGCTTATTCTCGAGCAGACTGTAGGCAAGGGTATCAATGTGTTTACCCACGGTGAAATGCTTCCTGCACTGGCGTATCCAGCCTTTAAAAAATATGTACATCTTGTCGGTAATTACGGCAGTGCTTGGCAGAATCAACAGCAAGAATTTGCCAATTTCCCTGGCGCTGTAGTGATGACATCTAACTGTATTATCGATCCAAATGTGGGTAGTTATAGTGATCGTATCTTTACTCGCAGCATAGTGGGCTGGCCTGGTGTGGTGCATATCGAAGGAGATGATTTCTCGGCTGTCATTGATAAAGCGTTAGCCTTAGAAGGCTTTATCTATGATGAAATCCCACACACTATCACTATTGGTTTTGCCCGCAATGCCTTGATGGCCGCAGCGCCCGCCGTGGTTGAAAATGTGAAAAGTGGTGCGATTAAGCATTTCTTCCTTGTTGGCGGTTGCGATGGCGACAAAGCCGACAGAAGCTACTTCACTGAACTTGCTAAATCCACACCTAAGGATTCAATAATCCTGACGCTAGGCTGTGGTAAGTACAAATTCAATAAGCTCGAATTTGGTGACATTAACGGTATTCCACGTTTGCTCGATGTGGGCCAATGTAACGATGCCTATTCAGCGATTCAGTTAGCGATTGCATTAGCTGAAGTGTTTGAATGTGATATCAATGAATTACCTCTGAGCTTAGTGCTTTCTTGGTTTGAGCAAAAAGCCATTGTAGTACTGCTGACGCTGTTGTCACTTGGCGTTAAAAATATTCGAACAGGCCCGACGCCACCTGCGTTCCTGACGGCCAATTTAGCCAAAATTTTGGAAGATAAATTTGGCTTGCGTAATACCACGACAGTCGAAGCCGATTTAAAAAATATGTTAAACGTGGCTTAAATCAACCAAGAATTGTTGCTGAACTGCGGTTTTGGCTTGTTTACTGAGGCCGCAGTGTTTTGTGGGTAAATGCTATGAACATGAGTGTGATAGCGGGAGCGCGGGCATTATCGGTTTCGCCCCATAAACCTGGAAGTGTTAATCAATTAGTGTGCGTCGAACGCTGGAATGAAACCTCGGATGTCGTGAGTTTTCGTTTTCAAGCGGGCGAGCCGATGAAGTTTGACTATAAACCCGGTCAGTTTATGACCTTTGTGCTTGAGATTAATGGCGAGCAAGTGTGCCGCAGTTATACCTTGTCATCATCGCCATCTAGGCCCTATTCCTTGATGGTGACGATTAAGCGTGTTGCGGGTGGACTCGTATCTAATTATCTTATCGACAATCTATTACTCGGCCAGAGTGTACGAGTGCTGCCGCCCGCGGGACAATTTAATCTGTTTGATATTGCTCGGCTAAGCCATAAACAGCCAGAGACTGAAAAGTTAGATGCTAATCTATTAGCTATAACGGCGCAGAAATACCTTTTTTTGAGTGCTGGTTGCGGTATTACCCCCATGTACTCTATGTCGCGTTATCTGACTGATACACAAATTGATGCCGATATTGCCTTTGTGCACAGTGCGCGATCAGAGAATGATATTATTTTTAAGTCATCATTGGCGACTATGGCCAACCGTTTTAATGCATTTAAGCTCAGCTACGCACTTGAGACTGTCACTGAAACACTGGGGTGTTCACCAAAGATAGCATTCGATTTCGGGCGGTTAAGTGCACAGATGCTAAAAACCTTAGTACCTGATTTTGCAGAGCGTACTATCTACCTTTGTGGGCCAGAACCCTATATGCAAGCGGTAAAAATCTTATTGGTCGAACTCAATTTTGATATGAGTCGGTTATACCATGAGAGTTTTGCCACGGCCGAGAAAGTTGCCCGCAGTCAGCTTATGCAAGCAAACTCGTCAGATGGAACGAGTGAAAACCTACCTGAAGGGGCTTTTACCTTGTCTATTGGCGATCGAAGCACGACGCTAAATCAAGGACAAAGTCTGCTGGAGGGAATTGAGGCCGAAGGGTTGCCGATTATTGCAGCCTGTCGTTCGGGCGTTTGCGGCGCGTGTAAGTGTCAAGTCTTGGAGGGAGAAACGGTATCGACAAGCGTGATGACACTGACTGCTGCAGAAATTGAGGCCGGTTTTGTACTCGCTTGCTCCACAACATTAGCATCCGACGTGACACTTAAACTTTAACGTGCTGCTAATTAGCGTCATTTACTTGTGACTTATTTTTAAATGGATGGAAATATTTCTAATCCTTAGTTGCGCTTATCTCAGTGAGAACGTAAGGTTAATGACAAGGGCGTATGATGTTTGCGCCCAGTCTATTAGTCTGGCTGGAGTCTCTCAATGACAATGACAACCACTTATGCCGCAAAAATTGAAGACCGTACTCTGGGACATTTGTTGTACGCCTTGATGTCGGGTTTTCCCTTATTATTACTTCCTGTGCTGCTAAGTTTGTTCATTAATCTTTCCCAACGCCAATTCCATGGTAATCCATTATTGGCGTCGCATTTGCGTTGGCAACGGCATTCTAATCTCGCCTTTCTTGGCTTGCTAGTGCTCGGCTATTGCGTTCCACTGACTTGGCTCAGTCTTTCGATTTATCTCTTTGGGATCATTTGGTTTTGCCACAGGATCATTAAAGGGTGGTTAAGTCTATTGGATGGTTTAGAAATCTAAACTTGTGCTAGAGTCTCTAAATTGATGATTTTTAGAGGCTCTTATGTCCAGCTACCAAATTCTGTGTGTCCTCTGCGCGTTGGCGCTAGTGACTTCGGTTATCTCCTCTCGCGTCCATAAACTGCAGGAAACTGTGGCCATTACTGCTATTGCCCTAGGAATGAGTTTGTTGTTGCTCCTTGGGGGAAAGGCTTTAGGTGGGGACGTTTATGTGTATTTTGTCTCTGGCTTAGAGAAACTCGATTTTCAAGCTTTACTGCTCAATGGCATGCTCGGTTTTTTACTCTTTGCCGGCGCATTACAAATCCGCTTAAAAATATTGAGGCATCAAAAGTGGGAGATCCTAATCCTTGCTTTTATAAGCACTTTATTGTCGACATTTATTATAGGTGGGCTGTTATTTTGGTTCGCGCCTATGCTGGGTCTCCCGCTACAATTCAGCCACTGCTTACTGTTCGGCGCCTTGATTTCGCCCACCGATCCTATCGCTGTTTTGGCTATTTTAAAGAAAATGGGTGCGCCGGAAGATATTGCGATTCAAGTAGAAGGTGAATCTTTATTTAACGATGGCATAGGGTTAGTGATTTTTGTGGCAATATCGCAATTGGCTTTCTCCACCGAGCCACTGACGTTTATCCATATCTCTGAGTTATTTATTCGTGAGGCGGTAGGTGGGGTTATTTACGGTGGCATACTTGGCTTTTTATTGCATCATTTTTTCCGCTACTGCGAGGAAGAAACGCAATTAATGCTGGTTACCCTGCTGATCCCAACTGCGGGATATGTCATGGCGGATGTGCTTGGTGTTTCAGGTCCTTTAGCTATGGTGAGTGCGGGGATGATCATAGGAAATTTCAGCGTGCCTAAGTTTTTTGCTCGTAACGAGCGAGTGAAACTATTTACTTTTTGGTCGCTGATTGAATCCTTCTTTAATGCCTTACTCTTCCTATTGCTTGGTTTATTGCTTTTGTTAGTCACTTTCAAAGCACCATTATGGTGGTTTATGTTTGTGGCTATACCAATAGTCTTGTTGGCGCGTGCAATGAGTGTGTTATTACCTTATTTGGGCTTTCGATTGTTTAAGTCATACAACCCCTATGCAGAGACGATTTTGATTTGGGGTGGTTTAAGGGGAGGATTAGCCCTCGCTATGGCGATGAGTTTGCCTGAGGGTATCGTCATAGATGCTATTGGTGGTGTAGAGCTGCGGGAGTTGTTGTTAGTGATGACCTATGCCGTCGTCGTATTTTCGATTTTAGTGCAGGGCTCTACTATGACAGGGCTTATCCGTAGGAGTAATGCCGTTACTGAACCATCGAGTGCTGTTGGCTCTTCTTAAAATGCATAAAGGCTCACTGCGCTGCAATACTAAACAATATTAAGCCTGCTAGTCATCACACTGGCTAGCAAGCTTGTCTGAGTCAATTAGGGATAAAAGAAGCTTCATTTATCCCTTAACACACTTCGAACTAACCACATTTCACTTTAAATTAAATCACTCAAGATCAAAGCTTTAATTTGCCCGATATAATTCCCGTACCACAGCGCTTATTAAGTTAAGCGACTCATGGTCATCACTGCTAGATAGTGGACAATTGAGTATCAATCCATCCACTTTAAGCTGTTTAATTCCTTGTGTTTGAACCAATAGGGCATCATCTGATACGGCATAACTTGGGTTGATTAAAATCGGCAAATGGCTCGTGGCTTTAATCTGGATCAGACTCGCTAAATCGAGTGAAGGTAGATTGGCGTTATTTAAGGTTCTAATGCCTGAGTCACACAGGATAAGTTGCTGATTGCCTTGGCTTAAAATGACTTCTGTTGCCGTGAGTAATTCTTCAAAACTTGCCATATCGTTACGCTCAAGTATTAATGGTATCGGTAGGGTTCCAGCTTGAGTCAGTAAAGTTTGGTTAAACATCTGCTTGCCTGCGAGGAATAACATATCGGCGTGCTGGACTGCTAATGGCATATCGGCTTCTTGCGCTATGGCAATAATGCACACTAGGCCATATTGATGCAGGATTTGGCGTAGTTTAGCGAGAGTAACTTCTGCCATAGTCAGTTGATTAACCGCGCAGAGCAAAACGGCTTGGAATCCCGCTTCTTTAAGCTGCTTCACTTGCTGCTCGAAAGCCGATAACGCTAAGTGTGAAATGTCATTGTTCAGTGTGATTTGGGCTATGGCACAGACATGCCCTGCACCGATTGTCATTGCGCCGCAGTTAATTTCACTGGCTTGCTCTTTATAGGCTTTGCTATATCGAACTGGACTCGCATTAGTACCATTTTCGCTGATGACTTGATCCTTAGAGGTGCTGGGCTCAATCAGTAGCTGGCTGTTGCTCAGCTGTGTGGGCTTGACTGTTTCACAAGGATAACAGCCTAATACTTTGATAAAACGGGTGATCCGCTCTAGTTGCTTTAAACCTGCCTGCATAGATTCACTGGAGATGTTCGCGTCGATATCCAAATAGAACATTTCTTCCCAAGGTGTTCCTGGAATCGGGCGTGACTCTAATTTACTCATGTTTAACTGATGCGCTTTTAGAACCAGTAAGGCTTCCACTAAAGCACCAGCTTTTTGGCCTGTTGCCATGATCAATGTAGTCTTAGCGGGTAACTGCTCTGGTACGGCAACGGCTTTGCGGGCAACAACGATAAAGCGACTTTGGTTGATTTTTTGATTCGCTAAACCTGCTTCTATGGACTCAAGCTGATAGAGTGCACCACCTTCGGCGCTGCCAATCGCTGCTGCACTGTTATCTGGACTTTGGTTT
Source organism: Shewanella sp. SW1 (assembly GCF_025653545.1). Taxonomy (NCBI): domain Bacteria; kingdom Pseudomonadati; phylum Pseudomonadota; class Gammaproteobacteria; order Alteromonadales; family Shewanellaceae; genus Shewanella; species Shewanella sp. SW1. The sequence goes on from NZ_JAKKSG010000001.1 coordinate 292,475, forward strand.
ACCTTTTCCATTGCTTCTGCGCTGCTTGAGCAGTATTCCAGTCTCAAGTCTTTGTGTTGAGTTAAATATCTGCTGCATTGGCTAATAGGCTGAGGGTGGGCATAGACAGTTTTTATATCAGCTAATTTACTGCCAGCTTTTCCTAGTAGGCAATGGCTGACTTCAATCGTCGTTTCGCCAACAATCGACAGACTGGTGTGCTGTAGCACGTCGTAGACTTCGTTGATTGAACCTGAAGATGTGTTCTCAATCGGCAGGAAACCATAATCAGCATGTCCAGACTCAACGGCTTGCACTATTTCATCGAAACTTTGGCAACCTAAGTCCAGCATTTCAACTTGGCGACGTTGGCAATAGCGTGTAGCTGCGAGATAAGAGTATGAACCTCTAGCACCGAGGTAAGCGATACAATACTGTTGTTTTTGTGTCTCTGGATTGGCGCGGCCGTGAAGGTAAGCTTGTTGATTCAATACTGAATCTTCAATGATGCTCTGGTAAAGGGAGATAACATAGTGGGCATCTAATCCTTTCTCTCTGCCTTCTTTCACGAGTCGAGCGAGCAGTTCTTTTTCCCTTTGAGTATCTCTGATGGGTCTGACATCTACTTCTTTGCTACGGGCTACTTCTAAACTTAAGCGACGGCGCTCAGCGAGTAATGCCAGCAGTTCATTATCCAGATGGGTGATCTGCTCTCGGGTTTGATTTAAAGGCTGTGGTGTATGCATTCTGACCTCAATTGCCGCCATGTATTTTATCAATCGTTTAAGACAAAAAAGCCTCCCAGTTGGGAGGCTTTGGATTTTTACTTTCGTTTTTACACAGTAAATCCGCCTCCTAGAGTGGGGGGGGTAAAAAAGAAAGTAAAAAAAGCTGCTGTTATCATTTTCATGGTCTTAAAACTAAAGGGCTAGGGCTTAGCTGTCAATCAAAACTTTCTTAAAGGTAATCTAAAAAAAGCGCACCCGAGGGTGCGCTGGTTTGGTTCAAGTATGTATATATGGTCAAGCGAGTTTATCCTCCTTATGGTCAGTGTGGGACAAGGTAACACATTCGTTTATCTTACATTTACGTGTAACAGTAAAACGTTGACAACTCACTAGATAACGACTTGCATTTATAATGAACATTAACAAGTACTTTATGCAGCATAGCGTATAACCTTGAAACTATGCAGTTTGCAGTACCAGCGAACTTACGTTGACATGTCTTGCACTTATATTTTAACAATTAACACTTGCATGGAGCTATAACATTAAAAACTAACACTAACAAAACGAACATTTAAAAATAAACGATTTACGGCTCATTGGTTGTACTAGGTACATTTTGCTGTAAGAACAGCTTAGCCTTGTCACGCGTTTAGGTCTTGCTACTTACATTATTACCATTATTACTTTTTACTTTAAAACCTAGCATGTTAATACATGGAGCGTATAAAAAGCTCTCATTTACTGTTATTACAATTTTCGTCAAGTCTAGATTTCCTCCTTTTTAGTTGATAAGTAAACATTATTTAAGGTGTCTATAAATATCAAAACTTAACTAATGGTAAACGTTAACACATTACATAAATAAACATTTATACGTTTTACAGTTTTTACTATACAAATAACACTAAGTAAACTAATGACTTTTAATCAAACCAACGTATTGCACTTACATTAAACACCTACATTAAATCTCACGCTAAAAACGCTAACTTATCATATCAGTGTAAATATGACTCTCTTTATATAAATCATCTACATCTCTACATCTAACTAAACGTGACAGTTGTTACCTCATTTATCTCAGTGTTTAGCACGTATTGGTGCTGACCCGTTTTACAATAAACGTTTTTATTCATGTAGCTTTTGTTAATGTGACTTTTGTTTATGTTTACCTAGGCCTCCATTGTGGATATAAAAAATTTGATAGTTAAAGGTTTTGCTAATGTACTCGTTGTACTGTACTCGGCTCCTTATGTTAACTCTGGTATTCAGCAATGCCGCCTGTTTCTGGTGGTCATCCTGATATTGGGTCAAAATTGAGTACTGCTTTTAGTGAATGCCAACATACTTGATTGTTTCTAAAATCAAATTGTTCGCTCTTGTGTTGCCTCCTTTCCAAACTTGCTATTGAAAGTGGAACCTAGTTGAAAATAAAAATTGAACTTTTAAACGTAGAAATTATAAGTAAAATTAATCATTAACAGTAAACCTTAGTACTTAAAACTATATAGCTTAGATTAGTAGTGCTCCTTAGTTATATCCAGTAACGTTACTTAGAACTTAAGATCTGTTAATCAATATTTGTAAATCAAAATTTAAAGTAAATCAACATTTGAAACGATTTAAATCCGCACCACTTCGATTCTTGCTGTCACTTTGTAAAGTGTAGTAGGTATTTAGTCAAAAGAACTGTTTTTTTTATCATTAAAATGATTGCACTAAGCTTTTTAAAAAACTGTGATCTGATTAAATATTTCTACTTTATTGCTCTCAAAGTGATGCGTTTCTCGCACTCACCAGATTTAAATTATGCCGCATCTTCCTCCTCGTACTCGTCGTCAATTTCAACAACATTATTAGTCGGTGTTAGTGATGTGGAGCGTTGAGCTTCAGGTTTGTGTGTTATGCGATTGAGCTGCTTCTCTAATTTTTGGCCCATAGCGTTAATCGCAGTATATAAATTTTCATGTTTTGCTTGAGCGAAGAGTTCTCCATTTGGGATGCCAACCGATGCTTCAATTTTGAAACCAGGTTTCTCCTCCGTAATGATTACATGGGGATTTATCATTTGCACATCATGCCTTGAAAGTTTTTCAAAACGGCTTTCAATGCGTTCGCGAATAGGAGATGTGACTTCAAGTTGCTTGCTAGTAATCTTTAGCATATTTCGAACCTTCTGTTGTTTCCTTGGATTTCAGATTACCAAGGTTCGCACTATAAAACGAGATGTAGATCACGTTTTTGTGCCCATTAGATACTGTTCGTTGGATATTTGATCACTTAGACAAATATCAATAATTCTTGGCCCAAAAGCCTTGTATTGCTAGCTAAATGGGGTCATATTCGATGAGATAACTCCGCAGTCTTTGCCCTTATTTACTTATATTTACTTTAAGTTTCATCCCGAATCCCGATAAAATACCTCTACTTATTCCATTCGGTCACTTTGAGTTTGCCCATTTTATGAATACTGAACACGTTAAAATTAAGGTCTGGGATTTACCCACGCGAATTTTCCATTGGGGCATGGTGTGTCTGTTGGCACTTTTATGGTGGAGTGCCGATGCGGGCGAAATGCAGTGGCATCAAATTTTTGCTTATAGTTTGCTGATCCTTATTGGATTTAGGATCCTCTGGGGGCTCATTGGTAGCGATACGGCAAGGTTTAGCCACTTTGTTCATCACCCCAAAGTTGTACTCGACTACTTGAGATCGATTCGAACTAAAGGGATGTCTGTGGTACTTGGACACAATCCTATCGGTGGCTATATGGTCATCGCGTTGATTGGGATCATTAGCCTTCAATTAGTTACAGGCCTTTTTGCGACCGATGATATTTTTACCGAAGGTCCGCTATATAGCTACGTCAGTTCAGATATCAGTGGATTTTTGACTTGGTTACACAAAACGAACTTTAACCTTATTCTCTTGCTGAGTGCCATTCATGTACTGGCTGTGATTATTCATGCCATGAAAGGGGATAAGTTAGTTGGTGCTATGATCAGTGGTTACAAGAAAGTCTCGAAGGTTGCTTTTTCATCAAGTGCGAAGAGCGAGCTTCGATTCAAGTCTGAGTGGCTTGCTTTAGTGCTGTTCACAGTATGCGCCGCTGTGGTCTTTGGCTATTTAATGTGGCCAATAGTGCAAATTCTGTAGATTTATACTTAGTTTGGGAACAACAAAAAGCCTGCTATTTAGCAGGCTTTTTGATGGGAAAAACAACGTCAAACTAATCTTTCTTATAAATGTCGTGACAACTTTTACAACTTTTTCCTGTGTCCATAAAGGCTTGTTTGATTTCAGCTTGATTACCTTTTTGAGCTACAGTAGCCAGAATGGCAGCATTTTCTTGGAAGGTTTTCATTTTTGCATCAAAATCAGCTCTGTCTTGCCAAACTTTGGCTAGGGCTTCGGTATCACCTTTGTCTGAGCCATCAATAAAGCCTTCGAAAGGAATTTTGGATAATGCAGCAACATTCGTTGCGCGCATTGCGAAGGTTTCTGCTTCGAAAGGTTTTTTGCCTTTCATCATGGCAGCCATATCGCCGAAGTTATAAGCAATAAGACCAAATGCAGATTGGCGGTATTCAATTGCATCTTTAGAGTCTTCGAAATTGTGTGCTTGAGCAGTTGAAGCCAATAAGGTACTGGCAACGAGAGTAAGTAGTAATTTTTTCATCGTATTCTCACAAATTAGCGTCGAAGTGTGACATTGCACGTCTATTGTACACAAATTAACTTGATGTACTAGAAGCAATTTTGTCAGTTTTTGTCTGGATAAGACGACTAAACGTAACAATTTATTTGTAAGTAGGCTAAATCTGTTAGACTGCTAATGTAATGCTTGAACAGTACTTATGAGGGTGATTATGCGAGCTAACTGGGATCTAGTATTAGAAAAAATTTTGAGCCACAGCAATTATGAAGATCTTTCTGTGTTGTTTCATTTACTGTTAACCGAAGAAGAACGTAGTGCCGTTGCCGGACGTTTGAAGGTCTTTCAATTGCTGCTAGACGGGGAAATGAGTCAAAGGCATATCGCTGCGGAATATGAAGTCAGTATTGCAACGATTACACGTTGTTCTAATTATTTGAAGAATATGTCTTCTGAGCATAGGGCGAAAGTTCAAAAATTAATTGGTTAGTGTTCATGTGGATACAACTCTTGTGAATATCATCTGCTCCTACTGTGGTGAATAGAACTAAGCCTTAAGGCGTGATGGGAAGCTTATGACGACGATAGAGGGAACGACGAACCAGAATGTATAAGCCGTAGCTGAGTAAACAGATAGCCAGAATTGGGTAAAGATCCTTGGGAAGGAATTTAAAGATAGCCAGCGCCGCTAAGAGATAGATAAAAGGTAGAAAGTTATAAATTATCTCGGGAAGATATCCCGATTTACGCCGCTTAGCCGAGTCTGTTCGACGGTTTTGAGAACGCATAACGTAGATCCTCGCACCTAATACAAATACCACAGTTGCCGCTATCAAGGCATAGTTGATGTCGAGTGCAATAAAACTCGAACTACCGAGCGCCATATAGCCAAAAGGCAAAATTTCGTAAAGTGGTTTGGTTAACATAAGCACTCCGTCGCTTAACTTAGGTTGATATCAATATCTAATTGAAAATATTCATATAAAATTTGAATATTTCAATTTACCAGTCAGTTATTTATCTATTACGAATATTATAAACGCTTGTGTATAAAAAATGCACGACCTTAAATTAAGGGCGTGCATTTTAAAAGGTTAAACCATGGCAGTTTAATCACTTACGGATAAACAACTTCTCGTTTAACTTCTGGTATCAGGCTTTGTTTAGCCGCGGCAACCACAGCCGCCATTGCCGTCACAGCCTGTTTTAGGTGTGTCACAGGCTTCGTGCTCTTCATGGTGGTGTCCATGATCGTGGTCTGAACCACCACAACAGCCGCCCGCTTCTTGTTTGCCTGAACCGCCACAGCATCCACCGCCGTGGTCGTGATCATGTCCATGGCTTCCACAACCACCTTGGGCATGAATGTGGCCATGAGCGATTTCTTCGGCTGAGGCTTCACGAACGTCAACGATTTCGACGCTGAAATTGAGCGATTGGCCCGCTAAAGGATGGTTGCCATCGACGATAACCACATCGTCTTTCACTTCCATGACTTGAACTGGGCGCTGACCCATTTCAGTTTCAGCGATGAAGCGCATACCTGGGACGATATCTTCGATATCACCAAAGGCTTCTAATGGCACTGCTTGACGTAGGCCATCGTGATAAGGCCCATAGGCTTCTTCGGCACTAATAGTGACATCGAGTTTTTCGCCTTTGCTTTTACCGTCTAATGCGGCTTCTAAACCTGGGATCAGATTTTCAGTGCCGTGTAGATATAGCATAGGTTCAGAGTCGAAAGAGTCTTCTAATAGTCTGCCTTCTTGATCTGATAAACGGTAATGAATGGTTACCGCGCTGTGTTGAGTGATCTTCATATCGCCTCCAATTCGTAATGTGCGCGCATAATAACGTGCTTTTTTAGTGCTGGCGATAATTTGAAGTGGCTTATGTTAGATATCGCACAGGTTTTTTTTAGGCAAATTTGTCGGTGCTTTACGGTAGAAAGGATGAGTAATGTGTTTTTTGCTCGTTAGCCTGTTAATTTAGCCTGAGTGATGAGGTAGAACAAATAATGCATTATTTTAAAATGCATTATAAATAATCAGATGTAAAACAAGTGATTATCTAATTTTTTCGTACCGTGTTACGTTGGCGTCAACAGTTATCTGTTGCGTAAATCGCATTTTTACCCCTAGAAAACTTCATATTAACGAATCTTGATGCAGTATTTTATCGAGCGTTAATATTTGCCTATAAATAATCCATTTTAGGGGTTGACAAGCGCGGGTAAAAAAAGCAATTCTGTTTATCAAGAAATTAACATGGATTAGCCCAAACACATGCATAGCCTAGGTTTCGTAGTAACTACCATTATTACAACCACCACTACAACAGTGGGGGCGGGCTGATACACCCTAAAGAATTTTAACGATGAGCCCGCTTCCCACAAAGAAGCGGGCTTTTTTGTTTCTAGCTCTTATTTCTAAGTCGGGCGCGGTACAGGAGAACAAGATGAAAGTAATGAAATTTGGTGGTACCTCGCTTGCAAATTGGCAGCGATTCTCGATGGCGGCGGATATCGTTGCTAAGTCATCTAAGCTTGAACCCATAGCCACTGTGCTATCGGCCCCAGCGACTGTGACAAATGCGTTACTAGAAATGGTTGATGTAGCCGTTAAAGGTGAAGATTATTCGTCTGTGCTGCAGCATGTTGAGCGGGTATTTACTTCGCTGTACCAAGACGCTGTTACTTCAATGTTGTCGAGTGAGCAGAGTGAACAGCTCTTTTCTGGACTTAATACGCAGCTGGTGATTTGGCAGGATAGATTACGTGGCATTAGCTTACTGCAAGAGTGTCCCGATGGCATACGTGCTGAAATCGTGGTGGCAGGTGAGCGTTTATCTGCAGCCTTGATGGAACAAGTGATGCTATCTAAGGGGATCACGTCTGCTCAACTCGATCCGCGCGCCTTGTTTCTAGGTCGTGGTCGGCCGTTAGAATCCGTGGTCGATATCGCTATAAGTAAGCCAAGGTTTCGCGCGTTGGCGCTGGGTGAAAAACGCGTATGGGTAATGCCGGGTTTCACCGCCGCCGATGAACAGGGCAAAGTGGTGACATTAGGCCGTAATGGTTCTGACTATTCTGCTGCAGTGCTCGCCGCCTGTTTAGATGCGTCAAGTTGTGAAATCTGGACCGATGTTGATGGTGTTTATAATACCGATCCTCGTGTGGTTGCCGATGCTAAGCTGTTGTCACAACTGAGCTATCAAGAGGCGATGGAACTCTCCTATTTTGGCGCTAAGGTGCTGCATCCTAAGACGATTGCGCCCATCGCTCAGTTCCATATTCCCTGTTATATCAAAAACAGTTTTAACCCCGATGCGCCCGGCACTCTGGTATCAAACCAAGCCGATGAAACCGGCTTGCAGGTTAAAGCTATCTCCAATTTAGATAACCAGACCATGTTCGATATTTCAGGCCCAGGCATGAAAGGCATGGTTGGCATGGCGAGCCGCACTTTAGCGGCGATTTCCCGCAGCGGCGTGTCTGTGTCTTTAATCACTCAAAGTTCTTCTGAATACAGCATTAGCTTCTGTGTGGCTACATCTGATTCGGCCAAAGTGAAATGGGCCTTAGAGCAAGAGTTTGAATTAGAAATAAAAAGTGACTTGCTTGAACCTATCGCTATGCGCCATGAGCTGGCAATTGTGTCTTTGATTGGTGATGGCATGCGCACCCACAAAGGCGTGGCAGCGCGTTTCTTCCAAGCGTTAGCGCAGGCGAGCGTGAACATTATCGCCATCGCCCAAGGTTCGTCCGAGCGCTCGATTTCGACTGTGATCGAGCAGCGTAAGACTAAGCATGCGGTGGCGGCGTGTCATCAAGGCTTTTTCGATGTGCAGCAGTATTTAGATGTGTTTTTAGTGGGTTGCGGCAATGTGGGGGCAGGCCTGCTCGAGCAGATAAAACAACAGTCTGCCATGCTCAAAGAGCAGCACATCAGTATCCGTGTTTGCGGCATAGTGAATTCGAACAAGATGCTACTCGACAGTGCGGGTATCGACTTAAGCAACTGGTCTAGCTTGCTTGCCGATAGTCACCAAGCCTGCGATATCCCAGCTTTACTTGCATGGGTGAAAGAGCAACAATTGCTTAATCCTGTGCTGGTGGATTGCACCTCGAGCGAGCAAGTATCGGATCTGTATTTGGATGTGATGAACTCAGGATTGCATGTGGTCACGCCGAACAAAAAGTCGAACACTCGCGATTATGCTTATTACCAAGCACTGCGCCAAACGGCATTAAAACAGCGTCGCCAATTCTTATACGAAACCACAGTCGGTGCGGGCTTGCCTGTGATCGATAACCTGAAAAAACTGTTATTTGCGGGTGATAAACTGCATAAATTTAACGGTATTTTATCGGGCTCTTTATCCTTTATCTTCGGCATGCTGGATGAAGGCATGACACTTTCTGAAGCAACCGGTCTTGCGCGGGAAAAATGTTTTACTGAGCCCGATCCCCGTGATGATTTGAGTGGTATGGATGTGGCGCGTAAGGTGCTCATTCTTGCCCGTGAAGTGGGACTAAAGTTAGAGCTCAGTGATGTGCAGGTTGAATCTGTATTGCCAGCCGAATTTGATGATTCAGGTGATGTTGAGAGCTTTATGGCGCGTTTGCCGCAGGTTGATGCTGCAATTGCCGCAAAAGTGGCGCAGGCCAAAGCCCAAGGTAAAGTGCTGCGTTATGTTGGGCAAATTGAGGATGGTGTGTGCCGTGTGCGTATCGCCGAAGTGGATGCACAGGATCCGCTTTATAGCGTTAAAGGCGGTGAAAATGCCTTGGCGTTCTATAGTCGCTATTATCAGCCCATTCCGTTTGTGCTGCGCGGTTATGGCGCGGGAACGGAAGTGACTGCCGCTGGCGCCTTTGCCGATGTATTAAGAACTTTGAATTGGACTCGTGAGGTGAGTGTATGAGTTTGACTGTGTACGCTCCAGCCTCTATGGGTAACGTGGGAGTCGGATTTGATTTACTCGGTGCTGCTTTGGCGCCGATTGATGGTAGTTTACTGGGCGATAGAGTGACTATCGCCGCGGCAGCGTCGGGTGTGAGTCTTATGCAGACTGGCGCTTGGGCTCATAAACTGCCTGATAATCCGCAAGACAATATTGTGTACCAATGTGCCGAATTCTTCTTAACAGCCATGAGTAAGGAGTTCTTAGAAGCATTTGGCAAAGATGAAGGCGTGGCACTCACACTGGAAAAGAACCTGCCCGTCGGTAGTGGGTTAGGGTCGAGTGCCAGCTCTGTCGTGGCGGCGTTATATGCCTTGAATGAACATTTTGATAGACCCTATAACGAGCAAGCACTGCTAGAACTGATGGGCGAGTTTGAAGGTAAGATCAGCGGCAGTGTGCACTATGACAACGTTGCACCCTGTTATTTGGGCGGTATGCAATTGATGCTCAATGTGCCGGGCAATGTCTGTGAAGCGATACCCAGTTTTAAAGAATGGTATTGGGTTGTGGCCTATCCAGGGATTTCACTTTCAACGGCAATGATGCGCAAACTCATGCCAGATCAGTATGATAAAAGTGTCACTATCGATTTTGGCCGTTATTTAAGCGCCTTTGTTCATGCGTCTTACCAGCAGAATGCCAAGCTTGCGATCAGCGTATTAAAGGATGTGTTAGCCGAGCCCTATCGCGCCGCCGCGATTCCGGGTTACGACAAGGCCAGAGCCGCTTTAGCCGATTTAGGCATGTTGACTACGGGGATTTCTGGCAGCGGCCCAACGCTGTTTTCGATTACCGATGATTTAGCCACGGCAAATACCGCTAAAGCCTGGTTAGAACAGCATTATCTCACCGAGGTGGGTGGCTTTGCCCACGTGTGTCGCCTCGATGAGCAAGGCACGCGTAGAGTCGATTAATTCTTATTTTTAGTATCAAGACTAAGCATTAAGGCTAAATATCCATCTTATGCATAAAGAGCATGCATCAAGAATTAGCATTTAAGGCTTAGCATCAAAAGGTCGAGTGAGCATGGAACTATATAATTTAAAACACCCTTCGCAGAAAGTGAGCTTTAAAGAAGCAGTGCAATTAGGTTTAGGTCAGGACAGAGGTTTGTTCTTTCCCACCCAAATTCCGCTATTAGACGATATTGAAGGGCTGCTGGCGCTGCCATTTGTTGAGCGCAGTAAAAAAGTGCTCGGTGCATGGCTTGCCTCTGAACTAGGGCAAGATGCGGTTGATGACCTGGTTGAACGTGCCTTTAACTTCGATTTACCTTTGGTTGCCGTCGATGAGCAGCGCGCTTGCCTCGAATTGTTCCACGGTCCAACACTGGCATTTAAAGATTTTGGGGCGCGTTTTATGGCGCAATGCGTTAATGCCTTTGTGGGTGACACGCGCTTAACCATTTTGACTGCGACCTCGGGCGACACTGGCGCTGCGGTTGCCGATGCCTTCTATGGACTAGAGAAAGTCAATGTCGTGGTGCTCTATCCTAAGGGCAAGATCAGTGAACTACAGGAAAAGATGTTCACGACGTTGGGCAAAAATATCCATACAGTTGCCGTCTCGTCCGATTTCGATGCCTGCCAAGATCTCGTTAAACGCGCCTTTGATGATCCCGAAGTCCGCGATGGTTTGAGCTTAAACTCGGCAAATTCTATCAACATCAGCCGCTTACTCGCACAAATTTGCTATTACTTTGAAGCGGTTGCCCAATCTAAACAACGCCATGAAGCCGATCCTGTGATTTCGGTGCCAAGTGGTAACTTTGGCAACCTCACCGCAGGTTTATTCGCTAAAGCGATGGGATTACCAGTTAAACGCTTTATTGCCGCGACCAATGCCAACGATACAGTGCCGCGTTATTTAGACAATGGCCAATGGCAGCCCAATCCGACTCAAGCGACTATGTCCAATGCCATGGATGTGAGTGAACCCAGTAACTGGCCGCGTGTGGAAGCCATTTGTGAGAAATTAGGCTGGCCACTGAGTCGCTTAGTGGGTATTCGCTTATCGGAGGAACAAACGTCACAGGCATTAGCTGAGTTGCATGCACAGGGTTATGTGTCTGAACCCCACGCGGCGATTGCAGCTAAGGCCTTATCTTTAACCTTAGTGCCCGATGAAGTGGGCATATTTTTGGGGACTGCCCATCCCGCTAAATTTAAGGATGTTGTGGATAGAGAATTAACGCTTAACTTACCCTTGCCGCCTGAGCTTGAAGCTGTTGCGAGTAAGCCCATCTTATCCGCGGAATTAGCGGCAGATTTTGCTGCATTAAAAGTGCATTTATTCAAAATATTAGCTTAAGGGCTTTAGCCCTACTGATGTCTGCCTAGCAGTGGAATAACATGGCGTAAAAGCAGGAAGGGAGCTTGGCTCCCTTTTTTTACAAGTGTGAGTTTTATGGTGGGGAATTGATGAGCTTGTGTTACCAGCGAACATAAAACAACCCTTAGTTAACTACATGATATTTAATTAATATTTGTAACTTTCTGTATTATCTTTGGTTTCTTATATGTGACATTGTTCACAATTTTATCGGTTGCAATTAGTTATGTTCACCCGCGTGTTTAATCTGTGGGTTAATTGATTTGTCTAAATTTTTTCTGTTAAGTACATGTTTTTGCGTTTTAATATCTGGATGTGCGACCAAGCAGCATGAACTATATCGTCGCATTAACGTGGCCTACGATTTTGAAGTCACCCACTGCGATAGTTTTGCTTTAGTCACTGGGGTGAGCCGCCATGAAAACCAGCTTGATGAAGCTAAAGAGTCTGCCACGGCTCAGGGTGAGGAATTGGGGGGAACACACATAGTTTGGTTACAAGTCGATATGGGGGATCCCACTAAAGTTGTTGCTATTATTTATAAGTGTCTGATTTAAATTTATAAAACTTTATTTTATTTCCTGCGTTCAGGCTTAGCCTTTATCGCAGTATAGTGAGTCGTTTAGATCTCACTCTTGGCTGTTGTGCTTTTTTGTTATTATTCCTCGCCCTTTTCTAGGCTAATTACTGTGATCTCGCCGGTGTTTATGGCGCGCTATCTAAGTGACAACTACGCTTACTGAGGTAGAACCCCCTCACGGAAGTCTGACACTGAATCGTTATACTTCATCTTAATCAAGAGAGGATCGTCAACTTAAGAGGCAAGTAACTTAGCCTATGCCATGGTTTAAATACGTTCCTGTCTTATTTTTGCTTTTTTTAGTCTTGCCCGCTGTAAGTGCGCCGCAGGTCAATAGTTCTTTACCTTGTAAGAACATGATTAAAGTCGGTTACAACGATTGGCCTCCCTATGCTTGGCAAGATCCTCACGGAGAAGCCCAAGGCTTAGATGTGGATCTGATGCGGGCATTTGCAGTGTATCTTGGTTGTGAAGTTCATTTTATTAATGTGCCCGCTAAGCGCTCGCATCAGATGTTGCGAGCAGGACAGTTAGATGTGTTGATGGGAGCGACTATGACGGATGAACGTCAAAACTATGCTCTTTTTTCAACCTATTACCGAGATGAAGAGCTGCGCTTATTTGTACTTTATGAGCAAAAAGATCAGATTAATATCGATAAATGGGAGGACATTTTTACCAAAAAATTGCGTCTACTTGTCCCTTCTAGCGGTTGGTATGGTGCAGATTATCAAGAATCTCAATATCGATTAGAGCAGGAGCACTTGTTAGTATTAAGTCCCGACTCAGATAAGTCTGTGCAAATGCTTATCTACGGTAGGGGAGATATGATCGTCGGAGATACCTTAGCTATGCCCTATATCGCCAGCCAGCATCAACGCATCAAGCTAGTGCCACTTAAGTTAGTGTTAGATCAAAACCATATTCATTTAATGTTCAGTAAAGCGAGTATCAAGACAAGCCAGTTAGAGCAGTTTAATCATGCGATTAAGGCATTGATGGATAACGGTGAAATTGCACGAGTGATCAATAAATGGCAACAAATGACACTGGCGAAACAGTCTAATATGAGCCGCCTAAACAGTCCGCTAAAGACGCTGTATGTCAGCCCTTAACATTAGCCCTTCACGTTAGCCACTCATGTCCGACTCTGGTATATTTTTATCCTAGTGCAATATGGTAACGCTATGATCTTTGATGTTTTCCTCTAAAGAATCTTGTCTTTTATTCAGTTGTTCCTCCGCGATTTAAGATGTGACACATTTGCTAAAACTTCTCTGACTCGAAGTTACTGAACTCTCTATCAAATTCTGCTAGCTTGTTGGGCTCAATTGTCATGCTTTGGACTTGATTGTGGTTTTTTACAAAAGCCCATGGCAAGAATTTCTTCGCTAAATCTGCTAGCAAAATCTCGTAGTAAAGAGTCTATTGCTAAAAAATAACAATAGGATAGAGGTCATACATGAAACTTCGCCATTCTGTCGCCTGCTGTATGCTTGCCCTAGGCACATTAACAGCGTTCCAAACCATCGCTGCCGATGCGGTGAGCAATCAAGGGTATTACCGTGCGCCCGCGTTGCACGATCAAACCTTAGTCTTTACTGCAGAAGGGGATTTATGGACTCAGACCTTAGGTCAAAAAGCGGCGACTCGCTTAACGAGTTTACCTGCGGAAGAGCTAGGGGCGACTATTTCGGCCGACGGTAAGTGGGTTGCTTATGTTGCCAACTATGAAGGCGCGAGCGAAGTGTATGTGATCCCTATTACGGGCGGTGTGGCTAAACGGGTGAGTTTTGAGAATAGCCGTGTACGAGTTCAGGGCTGGACTGCCAAAGGCGAGATTTTATATTCCACCGACACGGGCTTTGGTCCTGCTAATAATTGGATGCTGCGCAGCGTCGATCCTCAAACCCTCACCACTACAGATTTACCCTTAGCCGATGCGGTCGAAGGTGTGATTGATGATCGCAACGAATACGTGTACTTCACCCGCTTTAGTCTGCAAGTGACTGGCGATAATGCCAAAGTGTACCGTGGCGGTGCAAAAGGCGAATTATGGCGCTTTAAACTCGGCAGCAAAACCGAAGCACAGTTGCTCAGCGGCCAACACGGCGGCTCAGTGCGCCAACCTATGCTATGGCAGGACAGACTCTATTTTATTAGCGACAGCGATGGCAACGACAACCTCTGGTCGATGGCGCTCGATGGTTCAGATGCAAAACAGTTGACTCAATTTAAAGATTGGCAAGTCCGCGGTGCGCGGATGGACCAAGGCAAAGTGGTATTCCAGTTAGGTGCGGATATCCATGTGTTTGATATTGCGGCCGCTAAAGACTCGTTACTCAATATTGAACTCATTTCCGATTTTGCCGAGCGCCGTGAGCATTGGGTGACAGATCCTATGGATTACGCTTCTTCAACTAATTTGGCCCCTGCTGGCGATAAAGTGGTGATCACCGCCCGCAGCCACGTGGCAATCGCGGGTATTGATGGCTCGCGTTTAGTTCAAGTTGCACTGCCGGGGACTTATCGCGTAAGGGAAGCGGTGTTGAGCCAAGATGGCAAGTCGGTTTATGCGATTAGCGACATGACAGGTCAGCAGGAAATTTGGCAATTCTCTGCTGATGGCAGCAGTGGCGCTAAACAGTTAACCAAAGATGGTCATACTTTAAGAATGAGTCTTAATTTGTCCTGTGACGGTCGATTTATCGCCCATGACGATAACGATGGTAATGTTTGGCTGCTCGACTTAAAGAAAAATACCAATCAAAAAATCATCACTAACGGCGAGGGACTTGGGCCTTACGCCGATATCCGCTGGTCCGGTGACAGCCGTTTTATTGCATTAACTAAGTCGGAAATCGGTAAACAACGTCCGCAAATCGTCCTGTATTCTGTGGATGAAAATAAGGCCGAGACGCTCACCAGCGACAAATACGAGTCCTATTCGCCAACCTTTAGCAGTGACGGCCAGTGGCTATATTTCCTGTCAAACCGCCAATTCAGCGCAACACCAAGTTCACCTTGGGGCGATAGAAACATGGGTCCAGTGTTTGATAAACGCAGCCAAATTTTTGCCATCGCACTGGTCAAAAATGCCAAATTCCCCTTTAGTAAACCCAATGAACTCGAATCTAATCAAGTTGAAAAAACCGATGCTAAGGATAAACCGAGTCCAGTGAAAATCGATTGGGTAGGGATCTCTCAGCGTTTATGGCAAGTGCCTGTCGATTCAGGCAATTACAGTAAGCTGCGCGTCGTCGATGATAGACTTTATCTGTTAGATCAAGCTATTGGTGACGATGTCGCACCTAATTTAATGACCATCAAATTTGACCGATTAAGCCCCAAAGCCGAGGTTTTTGCCGAGGACATTGGCCAATATGAGGTTTCTGCCGATGGTAAAAAGCTGATGCTACGTAAGCACAGTAATGAGAAATCTCTCCTGATTGTTGATGGCGGCGATAAATTAGGCGATACGGATAATGCCAAAGTGCAAACGGAACAATGGCAGCTAGCGATTTCTCCGCAGCTTGAATGGCAGCAAATGTTTGAAGATGCGTGGTTGATGCACCGAGAATCTTTCTTCGACAAAAAAATGCGCGGCCTCGATTGGCAAGCGACCAAAGCTAAGTATCAACCTTTGCTCGACCGCCTGACCGATCGTAACGAACTGAATGACATCTTCATGCAAATGATGGGCGAGTTAGATTCTTTGCACTCACAGGTGCGCGGTGGTGACATACCTCAAGATCCCGATGCGGCTAAAGCGGCAAGTCTTGGCGCGCGCCTACAACAAACTGCAGATGGCGTTAAAATTGCGCACATTTACAGTAACGATCCTGAGTTACCTGCTAATGCTTCACCGTTAAATCGTATCGAAGTCGATGCTAAAGAAGGCGATATGTTACTGGCTATCAATGGCACGCCAGTGGCAAATGTGGCCGACGTCACGCGTCTTCTGCGCAATCAACAGGATAAGCAAGTATTACTACAGCTTAAGCGTGGTAGCCAAACCCATAAAACCATCGTCATGCCCGTTAGCGCTGTGGTGGACAGTCAATTACGTTACTTAGATTGGGTGAGCCATAACGCGGCAGTGGTCGAGGATGCAAGTCAGGGCAAGATGGGGTATTTGCACTTATATGCCATGGGCGGTGGTGATATTGAAAGTTTCGCCCGTGAGTTTTATGCCAACTACGATAAAGAGGGTTTGATTATCGATGTTCGCCGTAACCGCGGTGGCAATATTGACAGTTGGATTATCGAGAAGTTACTACGCCGCGCTTGGGCGTTTTGGCAACCGACCCACGGCACGCCAAACACCAATATGCAACAAACCTTCCGCGGTCATTTAGTGGTGTTAACCGATGAACTGACCTATTCCGACGGCGAAACCTTCTCCGCAGGGATTAAAGCACTCGGTATTGCGCCCTTAATTGGTAAGCAAACGGCAGGGGCGGGCGTGTGGTTATCTGGGCGAAATGCGTTGACCGATAAAGGGATGGCGCGGGTGGCCGAGTATCCACAGTATGCAATGGATGGCCGCTGGGTGCTTGAAGGCCATGGCGTAACGCCGGATATTGAAGTCGATAACTTACCTTTCGCTACCTTTAATGGCAAAGATGCGCAACTTGAAACTGCAATAAGTTATTTGAAGGATGAGTTGGTTAAACAGCCAATCCCAGCCTTAAAAGTGCAACCTTTGCCTGTAAAAGGTATGGCACAGGATATTAAAGCTAAGTAATTGATATTTAAATTCAGTATTTAACCGAAATTTAAGGTATCTCGGCTAGCATGTCCGCGTACAAAGTTAGGGTGTTGTCTCTTGGTTCCCGAGACAACACCCATTTTTATGCCCATTCATTAATACTTCTATTCCCATTTTTAGTTGTTTCTGCATAGGTCTGCATAGTGTTCACTTGCTGTTGTTGGGCAAGGTGATTAACTGTCATTGCTCTCGCATCTTCGTTATGGCTTAGATAATAGGCCGTTGGCGCTGAAATCCCTTGGCTCGTTCCTGTCGCTAAATTGGTCATGTCGGCGATCACTTGATACTTCATCTTCGCGTGTTTCAATTCGACTAAGGTTTCTATGTTATCCCTCAGTGCTGGCATTTCTGCTGGTTTTTGCGCATTTGCCGCCAATTGTTTTGCATCGCTAGAAAGCGTTACTGTATCAGTTGATGCTGGTGCGCTGGTTTGAACTGGATTTTTAACCTGTGCAAATTCAGCAGTGGAGACATTTTTTTGTGGGCTGACAGACGGGGAATTTCGCAGTGGTTGAATGTGCATCTTTTAACTCCAACAGATGATACCAAGCTAAGATTGGCTTATATCGTACTGTTTAAAAGCTGGACCTGAGCTGAATCATGGTGAAAAGTTAGACTATGTGGATGGTTAGGTGGCGCGGATAATTCGATGATAGCAATGATTCAGACAGGTATTGAGTTACGGTGCGGCAATAAAAAAGCCCGCTTAAGAAAACCATCAGCGGGCCATAAAGATCTGCTCAAATCCTAAAACTTGATTTGAATATCTGTTGCTAAACTATTAGCGATAAAGCAATTTGCATGTGCTTTCTCGTGAATTTTCTCAAGGGTTTCTTGGCTGACTTCGACCCCTTCAGCGAAAATGACCTTAGGATTAAGCACCATCTTTGTCACGGCCAACTTGCCCGCATCGTTTTTACCTAGCTCTGCAGTGGCATTATCCACATAAGAGGTTACAGGTAAGCGCTTAAGATGCGCAATTGCTAGAAAGGTCAACATATGGCATGAGGATAATGCAGCCAACAGGCTTTCCTCTGGATTGACATTTTGCCCATTGCCTTTGTATTCCGGTGCCGACGAGGCTTGAATCGTCTGGCCGCTGCCAAAGGTAATACTGTGGTCTCGACAAAATTCGCCTTCTTCGGCTGGCGAGGTTTGCCAGTTAACCGTTAAGTTAAAGCCCATTATTTTCTCCTATCTGAAGGACATCAGGGCACTATAGCCTAGCGGTGCTCACTTAGCCATGATCGCCATGCCAGTGTTAGCTGGACATTAGATCCCAGCACTCAGTAATAGAGTGCCAGTGAGCACGCTGCCAGTGACGATTCCTATCGGTAAATGGCGCGGGCTGTAGCTTAACGTTAGGATGACCAGCATTGCCGCGAGGGAAATTATTCCCATAAACAAAATGCTCCCGTAGGCCCAGCCTTGATCGCTCGCGCAGGCACTTAAGCTAAATGCCAGTAGTAACCAAGCAAACAAGGTTAGCAAACGACTTTGCCATTGTGCTGGTGGACGATTGAACACATCCTTGAAGTGACCAAATTTAGCTAAGGCAAACAGGGCGAGGGAAAGATAACTCAAACCTAAGATCCCAAGTAGGGGAATAAATTCTGGCATCATGATTTGGCTTCCTCCAATGAAGATGACGAACTAAGGTCGCTGGCAAGGGATGTTTGGGATTCGTTTCTACGTGCATTTTTTGCTTTTGCTGGGCGTTTAACGGGGGCCTTAGCAATCAAAGTCACTCTTTTACTGGCAAATAGCATAGCGCCACCAAGTAGCACTGCGAGCACGTCAAATCCGACTAAAGCCCATTGATGGGATTGGATATTGTCGATGATATTGCTTGGTGATGTGAAGGCATTGAGCACGGGCAGCGCACAGCACAAAGTCCCTGTGAGTCGTAATGCGGTTTGCCACTGGCGACGTGAACGACCCAAGAAAGCCCAAACTCCCATTGCCGCTAACGCGATAAAGAAACTGTGAACTTCCCATTCAGAGCGGCTTGCAAAACTTGTCGATAAGAGACGATTGGCATAAAAGAAGGCTACAGTGCCTAAGGGGAGTCCTAAGATAAACATGAAGTTTAACCCTTCAACTAAACGTAATCCAAAGCTTGGTTTCTCGCCTTTATCGATCAATTTTTGCTGTTTTTGACGTAGACGAATGGCCCACATCAAAGTGCCTGTCGCGATCATAGCGCAGCCTAATAAACCGCAGAAAAAGAATAAAAATCTTAGCAGCGGTGCGGCAAAACGTGCCGTGTGCAGCGACATCATAGTATCGTAAGTCGCGGAGGCTCCAGAGGCTTCGTGCGGGCTGGCATATTTAAGCTCACCATTTACCCCGTTGAATATCAAAATATTGGCTTCATCGGTCACATCTTTACCTGTGTTTTGGTAAAAGGTCACTTGGCTATTTTGATCTTTAGGGTATGACACTATCACTTGCTTAATTGGCGCATCGCCCCATGCGGCTTTCACTTGAGGTAGTAATTGGCTCAGTTGCACCTGTGGCGCACTAATCCCCGCGGCTTTCTCGGTTTGTCTGGCGGGATTAAGTTCTTTTAAAAAAGCTTGGTTATCACCCGAATAGGCAGTATTAACCGTCCATGGGATATAGATAAGCATTAGGGTAATAAGCCCTGTATAAGTGATCATCAAATGGTAGGGCAGGGCGATGACAGAGCTCACATTGTGCGCGTCTAGCCAAGAGCGAGCGCCTTTATCCCGTCTAAAACTGAACAAATCTTTGAAGATCCGTTTGTGGATCACTATGCCACTGATAAGGGCGATCAGCATAAACATAGTGCAAACGCCGACGATATAACGCGCTGTAATAGCGGACATATAGTGCAAGTCAAAGTGCAGACGATAGAAGAAATCACCGCCGCGACTCTCACGCACTTCTGAGATCATGCCGCTGCCATCTGCTAAGGCTACATGTTCTTCAGTCTTGCCACGACGCTGACCTTTTTCTGGTGGCAGTTGCCAGCTAACGCTTTGAAAGGGGGTTCGTTCAGTTGGAAAACCTATCATCCAGCGCTGCGCTGTTGCCGGCGAATGCGCTTCTATGTAACTTTGACCTTTATCTAATTGGTTTTCGAGGGTATCGGCTCGGTAATCTTGATAAACCCCTTTGTGTAATTCGGGTTCATTCCAAAGGCTGATCTCATGGCGAAAATAGCTCAAGCTACCCGCAAAAAAGATCAACAATAATACCCAACATACCAGCAAGCCTGCCCAGGTATGTAGCCAAGATAAAGTTCTAAAAAATGTCTCTTTCATCTTATTGCCCACATACTTTGATCAATCCAAAACATAACAAACTCACTAAGCCTAAATCTCGCCATGCATGCCAGGTTTTACGCACACAAAAGGCATAAATAATAGCGATGGCATAAAACAGGAAAGCTAACATATTGGCCGTTATCGTGCTTTCAAAGCGCGGCATAGGTAGCACTAATGTCAGCAGGCAAGCCAAGGTTGCTGCCGCAACATAACCCGCCAGTAGAGCGGCACTTGCACGGGCAAAGACTTTGAAGGCAAACTGCGATTGCTCTTGCTTAAACCATTGCACAATTCCCCGCGAAATCAGCGAGAACGAGCGCATTTGAGTTGTAGAAGATTGCGTTGAGGTTTCAAACGCGGGTGTATTAGACATAAGTGCCACTTCTCATTTCGAGCCAATATGGGTCTGTTATGGCTATCCGCTACTGTTGATTCTGCAAAGTGTGCTTGAGCTTTTTGGCTTAACGACGAATGCATTTCTATAGCAGTAGATAGCTAACCGCGAGAAGTATAACTTAGTTAATTCAAATGATAAACGATATCATTTAGATTCGAATGTGAATTTGTGATTTTAAGCTGATCTGCTTTAGCGAGTGTAGGGTGACGAGTTTAACGTATGTAGCGTAACGAGCGCCCTGTCACAATTGTTTGTTTTTATTTGTTGATATGTGTTTAGTGGTTACTGCTTGTTTAGCATTAGGTTAATTTTTATGCTGCCAATGTGAGCTTTATCAATTTTGATAGACGACGGTTTTGGCAGAATGCGTTATCTTTTTTACCGAGACCTAGCCTGATAACCCTATGCATAAAAATTCTACAAATGGTGAAACACACCTGTCAGATAATGCGATTTTACTATCAACGACGGATCTGAAGGGAAACATTAAATATGTGAATCAGACCTTTTCGCAGATCAGTGGGTTTAGTGTTGCTGAGTTGCAAGGGAATCCACATAACATAGTGCGCCATCAAGATATGCCTGCGGCTGCATTTAAGATCCTCTGGGAGCGAATTAAGCAGGGCAAGCCTTGGATGGGGATAGTTAAAAATCGCACCAAAACGGGCGGCTATTATTGGGTGAATGCCTACGTCGCGCCTGTGTATGAAGATGGTAAAGTTCATGAGTATCAATCTGTTCGTCGCCAAGCTACCCCTGAGCAGATTAAAGCCGCTGAGAGTATTTACAGTGATATTAATCAGGGCAAGCAACCTAAAGTGTTGCGTAAAGATAGGTTAGGTTTCAGTGGCAAAATACTGCTGGCCATGTTGGTTTCGATTACGGCTACGGCGATGATTGCCAGTTATTCCCCCATAGTTGCCGCGATGGTGGGAATGAGTCTCGCGTGCCTAGCATGGTATTACCTGATGCAGCCGCTGCAAAAGCTTGTGTCTATGGCAACCAACATTATTGACGATCCCGTCGCTACGGGCGTGTACACCGGCCGCCAAGATGAGATCGGTAAATTAGACCTCGCCCTACGTTTTTTGATCACTGAAATTGGTGGCGTTGTTGGCCGTATGGCTGATTCTGCCAGTGAGATCCAAGCACAAAGTGTCAGCCTTAAACAAACCATTACAAACACTTGGGAGCATGCCGATAGTCAGAGTGAACAAACCACGCAAGCTGCGACTGCGATGGAGCAGATGAGTGCCAGTTTTGCTGAAGTAACGGGAAACATTCATCGCACTGCCTCGGAAATGGTGTCGAGCCATGAGGCGGCTCAACGCGGGCATTCTCGTTTAGAAACGGTTATTGATGCGATACATCAGTTAAGTGTACAAGTGAGCCACTTTTCCGATGTTGTACAAGCTATTGAACAAGATAGCAGTGCGATTCACCAAGTGCTCGAAGTCATACGTGCCATTGCCGACCAAACTAACTTATTAGCCTTAAATGCGGCAATTGAAGCGGCACGGGCAGGGGAGAGTGGTCGTGGTTTTGCCGTGGTGGCCGATGAGGTCAGGCAGTTATCGAGTCGTACTAGCCAATCCACCTCGCAAATTGAGTTAATTGTTAGCCGTTTTAGGGAAAGCACTCAAAGGGCGACCTCGACCATGATGGCGGGGCAGGAACAGGTAAAACGTTCGGTAAGCTTAGCGCAAGATGCGAGTGTGGCTTTTGGCGAGTTGCTTTCATCTATTTCGCGAATTAATTCTTTGAGCGATGATAATGCGGCGGCGATGACGCAGCAGACTTCCGTGGCCGCAGAAATTAGCCGAGCTATCCATGTGATCAGCGACTTGGCTCAACAGAGTTTAGAGCAGACGCTCGATGCGGCAGCGCGGGGTGATCAAGTGTCGCGTTTATCGACCAAGACGCATCATTTGTCCCAACAGTTTTGGCAGCAGAGTGTGCAACGTAAATATTAAGCGTATTTACCTTATGTCGTATTGCATTTTGTGATTGATTTATTATTAATGCCTGTTTATAAATCAATCACTTAATCATGTTTTTCTCGCTGTTTTATTTTTGACTTCTTGATGGAGGTCACATTTAGGAGATGCTAATACCTGAGTTGACCGAAATATTTGCCAATAACCCTTGTGTTTTATCCTGCATGCCCCAAGCTCTATTAGTGAAGCAAAAATAAAAGTAATGACACTAAAAGGGACAACCTATGAAAATAAATATTTCTGGTCACCACGTCGATGTTACTGATTCTATTAGAGAAGATGTTAACGAAAAATTTGCAAAAATCGCCACCCATTTCCCCTCTCTGATCGCACTGGACATTATTATTGCGAAAGAGCATGGCGAGTATCAGGTTGAGCTTCGTACGAATTATGAAGGAAGCCGTATTTCTGCTTCAGGTACCGATGAGGTTATGTACCCAGCAATCAAAGCCGCATCGAAAAAATTAGATGCAGCACTTAAGCACCGTAAAGGTCAGCTAAAAGCGGATTTGCATGAAACCCCGAGCTGTACAACGCCAGCTATTGCCCATGAAATTATCCAAGAGATGGATCTTCGTTAGGTTTTAGTCATAACTCATCGCTTTAGATGAGCACAAAAAGGGCCTTAAATGGCCCTTTTTGTTGGCAATCGGGTTTGGTTTAATGCTAATGGGTTAAATCAATGCCAGTTGTAATCCCTTGAGCACAGCTTGGGTACGGTCTCGGCAATCGAGTTTAGTGAGTATGTTAGAGACATGATTCTTCACTGTGCCCTCGGCTAAAAATACCGCATTGGCGATTTCCTTGTTGGAGAAGCCGCCCGCCATAAAACTGAGAATTTCCCGCTCCCGTTCCGACAATAATTCATTTCTAGTTACCCCAACGCTAGGTGCAGGTTTAGGCTCACTCATCTGTTTGAGTACCGAAGGCTCTATCAAGTAGCCGCCTTTGGCGACGGTTTCGATGGCGTGCAGTAACTTGTCGAGTGACACGTCCTTGAGCAAAAAGCCGTTGGCTCCCGCCTGCAAACTATTGAGGAATAACTCACTGTCATCGAAGGTGGTTAACATGATGACAGGTAAGCGATTGGCACTTTGCCGTATCTGTTTGAGCATGGCGATACCATCAAGATTTGGCATACGGATATCACTGAGCAGCACATCGACGGGATTGCTGGCAAGCTTTTTGAGTGCATCTTGACCGTCTTCGGCTTGCCATAACACGCGAATGTTGTCGGAAATAGCGAGCAGGCTAGCGATCCCTTGGCGAACCAATTGCTGATCTTCCACTAAACCGACACTGATGATGTTGTTTTGCATATCCATAGCTATTCCAAAGATTTTTTTTATAAAAAGTTAAGCGAGTGCAGGGAGTGTGAGGGTGAGTTGGCAGCCGGACGCCGAGTCATTTGCCCTTAACTCCAATCTGCCATTAAAGGGTTGTAGCCTTTCCTGCATGCCGCCAAGCCCTGTACCGAACTGTCCTGTGCCGAGCTGTCCTGTACCGTTTAGCCCTGTGCCGCTTTTAACTGATGCGTTTCGCGCGGCTCCCCGTGTTAGCCCCACGCCGTTGTCGCTTAGTTGCAATACCAGCGCGATTTGGGAGTCTTGCATGCTCAATTGCAGTTGATTCGCCTTGCCGTGACGAACGGCGTTGCTGATGCCTTCCTGCAGCACTAACAGTAGTGCCTGAGTCAGTTCGGCTGATTGCAGTGGCTTCATCCCTTTGCAGTTAAGAGTCACGTTGGGTAAGCGGGTCATCAGTGCCTCTAAAGGTGGGACTAAATCCAATCCCACTTGCACTCTTTGAGCCCTGACGACGGCGCGAATACTTTCAAGTAGCTGTTTAGCTAAGGATTTACTTTGATTGACTTGAGGTTTGAGCTCCTCGGGCGCTGTATGGCTTAGTACTTCCAATTGCAGGGAAAGCGCTGTGAGTTGGTGGCCGAGAATGTCGTGCAAATCGCGTGATATCCTTAATCTTTCTTGCTGTTCGCTGGCTTGGCTCAGTAGGGCGCGAGTGGCAATAAGCTGTTGGTTTAGCTGTTCTTGTATCAAGCGTGATTTATGCTCGGAAAGCCTTGCTTGGCTGCTGCTGTAGGCAAAGAATTGAAAGCCAAGATAAATCAAAATATTGAACACATTGCTTTGTTCATGCCAATGCCATTGCAGCAGCACGTAATAAACCATGTTGGCTAGCAGCAACTGTGAAATGGCTTGGCGGCGATTAAAAAACTCAGGCAAGAGTGACGCCCAAATAACGAAGAGGATCGGCAGCAATGCATGGTTTGCCGTGAGTAATAAGCTCAGTACGATCAAGGGCATTGCTAGCGTGGTTATGCGGCGAAGTCGAATATTATGTGGAGCTATGTCCGTTGCTATCAGTATAAATTGCACTAAATACAGCCCATAAAGTGTTACATTGAGCATGCCTTGCCATGTATGCAATGCGGCTTGATTTATCCCAACCCAAGCGACTAATGCCCAAGTGAGCACTCCTGCAGCAATCAACATGTTTTCTTCTTTCGCTAATCGATTTTCTAGCACGAATGACGATTCCTTAATCCAATTCTGCCGACCATTCTAAGGTATCAGCGCCAGATGTCACTATGCCAAAAGTCATCTTGTTAAATTTTTGTTTCATGACTTTTGGCACCTGTTTTTCGTCCTGCGATTTTTTAAGCTAACTTCATCGCAGTTACTTATCAGCGCAAATAACAGGAGTAAGACATGAAACACATGAACTCGGCTATGACAACACAGGTTCGCCAAGTTAATAAGACGAAAAGGACGTTATCAGCGATTTGGGGCGCAGGCTTAGCTTGCTTACTCTTGTCTGCAGGAAGTATGTCGGCAGGCTCCATGTCCACTGGCAGCCAGACACATACCTTGACTGTGGATATCGATAATATTCAAGTACAAACCGGCGCCTTGATGGTGGAGCTTTACGCCAATGCCGAGGATTACGCCGCAGGCCACAATCCTAGTGCGTCTATGATAAAACCCGTCACTAAGACAGAGCATAGGCTGGTATTTAGCGATCTCGCCGATGGCCAATATGCGGTCAAGGTCTTTCACGATGAAAATGGCAACCACAGCTTAGATACCAATATGTTAAGTGTGCCGAGTGAAGGCTATGGTTTTAGCAATAACGCCGGCAGTTTTGGACCTGCGAGCTTTAAAGACGCCAGCTTTAGTTTGCAGGCCGATGCGCAAATCACTATACACATTCGCTAAGAGGGGCGCTGCACCATGGATAGACGTCAATTTCTAGCAGGCTCAGCCGCCCTCATGACGAGTGCAGTTTGGGCCAGTTCAGTGGATAAATTGCTGGCGCTGGATAACGCACAAACGGTCGCACGTGAGCCATGGGCGATTGGATTTAGTGGTGCTGAAGCTGACTATCAGCCACTGACTATGCAGGTTTCAGGCGAGTGGCCAGCGCAGTTGAGCGGCAATCTATATCGTAATGGGCCAGCGAAAATGTCTCGGGCAGGTAAGGCATATCAACATTGGTTCGATGGTGATGGCATGGTGCAGCAGTTTAGTGTGGCCAATGGGCAAATTCAGCATCAGGCTAAGTTTATCCAAACAAAGAAGTTTAAAGTGGAGGAGGCCGCTGGCGCGTTTAAGTACACGACCGCAGGCACAGTGATCCCCAATGCTTTACCTATTCGAAACAACGACGATTTGAATGTGGCTAATACTAGTTTATTGCCGCGCCACGGCGAGTTGCTCGCTTTATGGGAGGCGGGTTCACCCTATCGACTTGATGCCCAGACCTTAACCACGCTTGGCGTGAAAAGCTTTGGTGACAAATTTAAGGGCTTACCCTTTTCTGCTCACCCGCTCGATGACGGACAAGGTGGACTATGGAATTTTGGCGTCTGGTATGTCGGTGGTGAGAAGCAATTATTTGTGTCTCAAGTGGCGCCCGATGACAGCATAGTCAGAATGGAAGTGATTGAATTACCACAGGCGAGTTACTTACATGCCTTCGCGCAGAGTGAGAATAAGCTAGTGTTTTACATTTCATCCTGCGTGTATGAAGAGGGCGAAACTTATATTGATGCTTTTAAATGGCGCCCCGAATTGCCATCGCAATTACTGGTTATCGACAAAGCCGACTTTAAAGCGCGCCAGTTACACCAGCTACCTGCGGGATTTGTGTTTCACTTTGGTCAAGCCATTGAGAAGAATGACGAACTTTCGGTGCAGCTTTGCCTCTATCCCAATTCAGCTATTTTAACCCAAGGGATGAAGGGGTTGCTGACGGGGGAGCGAAAAACTAAGACACCCCATGCAGAGTTAGTGACGATCACAGTACCTCTCACAGTACCGCTCACAGTAGCACTTACAGCAGCTAGCAAAGCGCAGTTTGCAAAGACCTTGTCTTCCTCTGCACGTATTAACCGCAGCGGCGTGATGATGGAGTTTCCCCAGTTTGCGCAGCACATTATGGGTAAAAAACAAACTAGCGGTGAAAAAGCGTTTGCGGAGAAAACAGGCGGGGCTTCGGAGTTTGTTCCGTTATTTGGCGTTGGAGCAAGATCAGATTCTGCTGCTAATTCTAACTTTAAATATGAAGCAGAATCTGACTCTGAATCAGGGCTAAGTAACACTCTGTATTGTATTCATAATGCAAAAGACAGCAGCAAGCACAGTGCGGATACACTTGGCGACGCGAGCTATAGCGCGTTTTATCTTGGCAAAGGCAAGATTGCCGAAGAGCCGCTCTATATCCCCGCCACTGAGCAGCATGAAGCCTATTTATTGATGACTTGGCTCGATTACCACAATGCACAGTCTGGCTTGTCTTTGTTTCGTGCCAGTGACATCAGTGCGGGACCCATTGCTTCGGCTCATATGAACAGGGTATTGCCGTTAGGGTTTCACGGTTGTTTCATTAACGCTTAATATGTTGACCTATAAACAAAAAACGCAGCCTAGGGCTGCGTTTTATTTCAGGCGAAAGCAGTGTTTAGTCTTCAATTTCCGCATTGTGATAGACGTTTTGTACGTCGTCACAATCTTCTAAAGCGGCGATAAACTTTTCAAACATAGCCACATCTTCACCTTCAACCTTAGTCATGTCCTGCGGTACGAAGGTGATGTTGTCGAATTCGAAGTTAACCTCTGGCATCGCTTCGGTCAGTGCAGTTTTGACTTTAAAGTACTCAGTGTGCGGCGCGTATACTGTGATTAAGCCATCTTCCAGCTCAACATCGCTCACATCAACGTCAGCCATCATCAGTAGTTCTAAAATCGCATCTTCGTCATCACCGGCAAACACGAACACGGCTTGATGATCAAACATGTGGCCAACTGTACCTGGACCGCCGAGTTTGGCATCGTTTTTCACGAAGGCTTGACGCACTTCGGTGAAGGTACGTTTTACGTTATCGGTTAAGCAGTCAACAATGACCATGCAGTTGCCAGGACCAAAACCT
This sequence comes from Shewanella sp. SW1, assembly GCF_025653545.1. Classification (NCBI taxonomy): domain Bacteria; kingdom Pseudomonadati; phylum Pseudomonadota; class Gammaproteobacteria; order Alteromonadales; family Shewanellaceae; genus Shewanella; species Shewanella sp. SW1. Next base: position 320,626 of record NZ_JAKKSG010000001.1, read on the forward strand.
TCGTAACGGGCGGTATCGTAATCTTCACCACCGCCGCCTTTGGCTTTTTCAATTGCGCGTTCAATAACATGCGCGGGCACTTGGTCTTTCTTAGCGCGTTCAATTAAGCGACGCAGTGATAAGTTTCCATCGGGCTCAACGCCGCCTTGCTTAGCGACAACGTAAATCTCTTTACCGTAGCGTGAATAAATGCGGGTTTTTTGACCGGCTGTTTTCGCCATGGATTCTTTCTTGTTTTGATATGCTCTGCCCATCTTGATCTCGTTAGCTCAAAAAAATTGCGCCGATATTAGCAGTTTTCTTGGCATAAGTGCAGTCGTCCCTATGTGATTTATTACCTAGAAGGCGACGGGGCACGCATTTCAGGGCAAAGTTGGTTTTATCAAGGAAGATCCGCTTTTAGATAGGCTAGGACTATATCGCGATAGATTAATACTAATGTCTAATGCCATACGCTCGTGAGACTGTTGATGATAGCTAACTTCTACTTTGTTTATTTAGCGAGATAAATTATCTAGCTTATTCAGAGAAATAGACTAAAACTATAAATCTTGAGCGCTATCATAGTTAGCCCTCCCTCGTCAGTTGTAAGCAATAGCCGCTGTAATTGATAGCAGCTGAACGAAGGCTAATGATTCGACTCTTAGCATTTCCCTTTCATTTTTACCTTGCGCAGTTACGGGAAGTATATGGAAATACAGCACAAAATTTTAATTTTCATCAGTTTCATACTGGTCTCTCTGGGGAGTTTATTACTTGAGGGACTGCATCTTCCGAGTATTGTGCAGGCGTTGATCTTGGGCGCTCTTGCCTGTGGCTTAGTAGTGTGGGTGTGTTTGCGCGCATCTAAGGCTAAGCTCGACACCGATGAGGCAAACATTAAGGCATTACAAGAGCAAAGCATCCCCGCCCACGACATTAGTGTGCAAACCAGCAAAATGGCTATCGGTTCGGCTGAGGTGTCGCATTTTATTGATTTACTGAATAAATCAGTTGAATCAAATGGCGAGCATGCCAGTGCCATTGCGGTTGCCGCGGGGCAATTGAGCCACACTACGGCCCAACTTGGCGATAATGCGGCAGATATTTTAGGCCAAGCTCAAGAGGCTGAGCGCGTTAGCGTGCAGGGACGAAGTCAAGCTCAGAAAGGTGTTGCAGCCATTCGTTCACTGAGTACGGATATTGATACCGCCGCTGAGCAAGTGCAGGCGCTTAAATCAAGAGCCGAAGAAATCCAAAAAATTACCGAAGTGATTAACTCCGTTGCCGAGCAAACGAATCTGTTGGCGTTAAATGCGGCCATCGAAGCGGCTCGTGCGGGGGAGCAGGGTCGAGGTTTTGCGGTAGTGGCTGACGAAGTACGCAGCCTTGCGGGGAAAACGGCGGGTGCAACCCAAGATATTGGCAAAATGCTATTAGAAATCCGTAGTGAAACGGATAAAACTTCTGGGCTGATGGAGCGAGTCGTGACGCAAACAGCCGATGTGGTCGCCGCCATGGGCGAGTTAGACGCGCACTTCACTGAGATTTCGGCTTCTGTGACCCAATCGGCCCATGCCTTAGGTGATATGGAAGATTCACTCAAACAATATAACAACACTACTAACGACATTAGCCGCTCGGTGACTCAAATACGTGACTCATTAAATTCGACGGGTAAACAGAGTCATAGCGTATCCGAGCAGGCCTTTACTTTATCCTTGACCACTGAGGGTATTTTTAAAGCGCTGTCTAAATGGGATACACAAACCTTCGATCAGCAGGTTCTGCAATTGGCGAATGTTGCCGCTAAAGCGTGCGGTGACAAGTTAGCACAAGGTTTAGCCAGTGGCAGTTTTAGCGAGGCTGATTTGTTTAATCCTAAATACCAACCTATTACCAATACTCAGCCGCAGAAATACAGCACGGCTTTCGATCGTTATACCGATCAGCATTTTCCAACAATTCAAGAGCCCATTCTGGCAAAACACAGCGAAATTATTTATGCGGGAGCCGTTGATAGGAAAGGTTATTTTCCGACCCATAATAAACGCTTTAGCCAAGCACTGACAGGCAAAGTTGAGGTTGATATGGTGCACAATCGAACCAAACGCTTGTTTAATGATCCGACAGGGATCCGTTGCGGCGCCCATACTGAACCTGTGCTATTGCAAACTTATAAACGCGATACGGGCGAAGTGATGCACGACTTGTCGGTGCCCATTTTTGTAAACGGTAAACATTGGGGCGGATTTCGAGTGGGATTTAAAGCTAAGTAGATTACTGATAACTCAAATTTAGGTTATTTACTCTAAAAAATGCATAAAAACGCATCTTTATTTGTGTCTTATATGTGATCGATAGTAGGTAATCGATTAACATAATAGAAATAGATTGGCATCTTTTTGCCGAAGTGCTTAAATAGCCCAAGGTGTACAGTATAAGACAGTATTGTATCCAATAAAAAATCATAAAATTTGAATAAGACCTTAAGTAATTGATTTAAAATGTTTAAAATATCTTTCTGGATATTTTAAAATGTTGAGGACAGGGAGCTCTCTTGCGATGTAAATATAACGCAGTAGATGCTGCTTAATGTGAGTTAAATGTGATGCAAGCAAATCAAGCGACTGTAACTGTTTTATATTATGATGCGCCCGTAGGGTTAATTATGCACAACGCCGTATTAGGTAATTTACCAGTGAGTGAAGCTGGGCGTGTGATGATACCTGCAAGTTTCCGCAAGGGAAAATCTATCATTGCTGTACTTGAAGGTGAGTGTAAGATATTGAATTCATTAGGCGAGCGAGTGTTTGCTCAAGCTAATATAGGTTAACATTTTAAACTAATCGTCATTCTTGGGACGAATAATTCACTTTGCTAAATTATCGTCCCGACATTTTCTGCAAAAACTCTATTCAATCCATCTATTTCTATTAATGTTAGCGCTTGTTCGCTTAATCATATTCGGTTAGTCGTTCAGATATTTACTGTCCCACAAATTAACGCACTTTAATGGCAGACTTCTACCAGCAATTGGTCTGCAAGGTACTGTAAGGTTTCGGCATTAGGATGTGTGTGGGCGAAGGTTCTTAAACCATAAATTCCCATCATTAAATATTGGGCTCTTTGCTCGCTGCTGCGATTGCCTTGGAGGAGTCCTTGCAACGTTGCAGTGGCAAATTGTAGCGTGAGTGCTTGCTGCCAAGATTGTAGATACTGATTGATGATGTCCCGGATCTCAACATCTTGCTCTGCAATTTCATTTAACGCTTTTGTCAGTAAGCAAGCTTGGGCGCTATCGCAACTCAGACATTCAATAACGAGATGATCTAAGTAGGTTTTCAAATTAGTCAGCACATTCTCGCCATTGCCGAATAGATTGTTGAATTGCTCGTTTCTGTCGAGTTGATATTGCTCAATGGCCGCGATTAATAACCCGCGTTTATTGGTGAAGGCACAGTAAATCGACCCCGGATGTAATCCCGTGGCTTGAGTAAGATCTTGCATGCTCGTTTTGGTGTAACCCTTGTGCATGAAGGCGGCCATAGCGCCGCGAAGTACCTGTTCTCGGTCGAACTCTGCATTACGCATCGAATTTAATTCACTTGAATAGAAACGCTTAGGCCAGATTCTACCTAAATTTGAACAAACATTCAAAAATGAACTTGAATGATCGTTCAAATAATAATATCTTGAATGCATATTCAAGAATGGAACTGAGAAAATGATTACACAAACCACGCCAAATTCATTGGTAAATCTGTTCGATACCTACTCACTTAATGACACTATTACCTTAAATAATCGTATCTTAATGGCACCTTTAACCCGTTGTATGGCGGATGCCGATTTAGTGCCGACCGATGATATGGTCGCCTATTATGCACGCCGCGCCGAAGCGGGTTTGATCATCACAGAGGCGACGATTATTCGTCCCGATGCTCAAGGTTATCCAAATACCCCTGGTATTTTTACTCAAGCGCAAATTGCTGGCTGGCGTAAAGTGACCGATGCAGTACATGCCAATGGCGGTAAGATTTTTGTGCAGTTATGGCATACGGGACGTGTTGCTCATCCACACTTTTTCGGTGGTGGCGATGTGCTTGCGGCATCAGCGCAGAAAATTGAAGGCAGCGTGCCAAGAATGCGCGAACTGACATATGTCACGCCAAAACCTGCTACACTTGAGGATATTCAAGGCCTAGTGCGTGATTACGCCAAAGCGGCGGAAAATGCCATTGAAGCTGGGTTCGATGGCGTCGAAATCCACGGTGCAAATGGTTATTTAATTGATACCTTCTTACACCATGACAGCAATCGCCGCACCGATGAATACGGTGGAACACCTGCCAATATGTCCCGTTTTGCGCTTGAGGTTGTCGATGCTGTTGTGGCTCGTATCGGCAAAGACAGAACCGGTTTACGGATTTCTCCAGGGGCTTATTTCAATATGGCGGCAGATAGTCGTGACCGCGAAGTGTTCGATTACTTCTTGCCTGAGCTAGAATCCCGCGATATCGCTTTTGTGCATATTGGGATTTTCGATGACAGCATGGAATTCGATTATCTTGGTGGCAGAGCTTCAAGCTATGTGCGCGCACACTATGGCAAAACCTTAGTGGGAGTTGGAAGCTACAGCGCTGAAACCGCCAGTGAAGCGATTGCGGCGAATAAGTTTGATTTGATTGCTATTGGTCGCCCATTCATTGCCAATCCTGACTATGTTGCTCGCGTGCGTGATGGCGTTGAACTTGTTCCTTACAGCGACGAAATGCTAGCAAGCTTAGTGTAATTTCGCTTAATAGCTTTATAAAGAAAGGGTTAGCATGTGCTAACCCTTTTCGTTTGTTTCTCTCGTTTTTATTTAATCCGCTTTAACTAAGGATCTGAGTGCGGTGAGTTTTTGCTGAGCGATGCCGAAAATGCTCTCGGGAGAATATTGCCCTTGGCTAGGTGCGGCCGTTTGCGGCAAACTTCCTGCGGTTTTACCGAGCAGTAACTCCATGGCTTGAGTTACATGGGTAATAGCCCAAATATGGAATTCCCCCTGTGCCACTGCATCGACAATGTCTTTGCGCAGCATAAGGTTGGCCATGTTCGAGGCAGGAATAATCACCCCTTGCTCCGGCGTACGGCCTTTTATTTTGCAGACATCGAAGAAGCCTTCAATTTTTTCATTCACGCCGCCAATAGGCTGAGCCTCACCAAATTGGTTCATCGAACCTGTGATGGCAATATCTTGCCTAATTGCTTGCTCGCTAATAGCCGAGATAATGGCGCAGCATTCGGCCATCGACGCGCTGTCACCGTCCACACCGCTGTATGATTGCTCAAAGGTGAGGTAAGTGGTGAGCGGGATTTGCGCCGTCTTACCTAAAACTGAGGCTAAATAAGCGGTTAAGATCAACACGCCCTTAGAGTGAATTCGCCCCCCTAGTTTGACTCTGTGCTCGATATCCATCACTTCACCCTTACCAAACGCTGTGGTTGCTGTGATGCGATTGGGCATACCAAACTGATGATCTGAGGTCGAGATGACGGATAAGGCATTGATTTGCCCAACCACTTTGCCCTGAGTGCTAATCAAGGTCGTGCCGTTGGTAAAGCTTTGCATTATGTTGTCGTGAAGACGCGAGACTCTTTGCTCTTGATTTCGCAGTGCTTGCTCAACGTGCGGCACTAAAATTTGCTGACAGCCTGCCGATTTAGCGCAGTAGTTTGATTCCCGCAGCAGGTTGGCAATATTGGCTGAGTGTAGCGACAGTTTTTGTTGATCTTCGGCCTCCCGCGAGCTGTATTCGATGATGCGTGCTATAGCCGCACGGTCGCAATGTAGCATGTTGTTGTCGTGAACTATGCTCGAAATAAAGCGGGCATAGTGCGCCTCAGAAGTTGAGGTTCTGTCCATCACATCTTCAAAATCGGCGGTAACGCGGAATAACTCACTGAAGTCAGGATCATAGTGCTGTAATAGCTGATAAGTTTCGTGATCGCCAAACAGAATAATTTTCACATCTAAGGGGATAGGCTCAGGCGCCAATGAAATCGTGCCCGACAGTGACACTTCCCGCTCCAGCGAACTTAAATCGAGTTTGCGTGAACGCAGGGCGCGTTTTAACCCGTCCCACACGTAAGGGCGTTCTAACACTTTTACCGCATCCATCAATAACACGCCGCCGTTAGCTTTGTGCAGACTGCCGGAGCGGATAAGTGAGAAGTCGGTGAACACTGTCCCCCTGAATGTGGCGTTTTCCACATAGCCAAATAGGCTGTGATAACTTGGGCTTTCTTCTACGACAATAGGGAATTTTTGAGTCCCTTGAGCGACCAAAACGTTAACTTGGTAGCGGCGGGGCATTTTCTTTTCAAGGGAAGCGTAGGCTAGGCCCAGTTGTTCTTCACTTTCTTCTAAAAAGATATCTAAATTGTCTAAGATATCCGCCTGCATACCGGTTAAGAAAGTCCGCGCTTCTGGCTGGTGCTTGAACTTATCTTTGAGTGGCTTAATAAAATGGATTAATACTTCTTTGGCGACTTGTTCGTCATGCTCTTGCTGCTTGTCGCTGAATTCTTCTTCCCATTCAGTGATTTGGCGAATAATACCCCGTAGTTTAACCTCTAGGCCATTGATATTACTTTCAAATTGACTACGTTCAGTCTCTGTCAATGCTTCGAATGAAGCTTCGTCATGGGGTTCTTCACCATTGAGCGCTACCATTTGATAGTCGCCCTGCATGGTTAAACTGAGGCTGATGCCTTTTTGTTTCGCTTCTTCGGTTAATTCAGTGAGTGCGACTTCTTGCTTCTGTGATAATTGGCTTTTGAGCTTTTCAGTGCGGGCATAATACATTTCATTATCAAAGGCTAAAGGCATAGCTTTGACAAGTTTAAGCATCAACTTTTCGACGGCTTTTTTAAATTCAAGCCCCGTCCCTGCGCTCAGTTTCAGCACTTTAGGGCAACGGGTATCATCGAAATTAACCACATAGCACCAATCGTACAGGGTATGGTCGTTTGGCTCGTGACGGCTTAGGTAACGCAGCATCATGGTCCGTTTGCCGAGGCCGTTCTGACCTATGGCGTAGATGTTGTAACCCTTTTCTTTAATTCCCATTGCAAACTCTACCGCTTGCTGGGCGCGTTCTTGGCCGACAATGTCATTGAGAGGTGTGAGTTCTGCTGTCGATTGGCAATCTGTGCTTAATTGGTCGAGTTCGCAAATGCGATATAATTGTTTACTGTTGAGCAGGGTAGCTTGGCTTGATACGACGTCAGTGGGCATAAATATCCTTGGTTTTTCAGCCTTATTATTTCCATTGTAGACAATAAGATAGCATTTTTGTCAATCAAAACCCTGTTATTGCTGATATATGTCTTTAGGGATGGTTTTCTCTCGCTAAGAAAGTGCTGAATTATCGGGGGAAGACTTAATTGATTAAGCCTAACTAATTGTTACTCAATAAACTTATCAAGATACTGACACTAAAATTTTGTGCTAAAGTAGCAAATGCAATGTTAGTTGGATTTACCCGTGCAAGCAGTCTGCTGAGTGTGAGTAAGTTAGTGTGAATTTTGATGGTTTGACCTCTACCACCCTAAAAGGTGGATATGATGGAGTAAGTTTTAGATCCAACCTTAGTGCCAATTGAGATGTATTGATTTGATGTTAAACGTAAAATTTTATGAGATTTTACTGCTTGGTTAACGTTTTCCCTCTGTAGCAATATTGGGCATGTGTTTAAGGTCTTACGGTATTCTCGCTGTAGGCCGATTGAGCAGTAACGAGATCTGAGTTGGCAAGATGATGATAGATGTACCTATTACGCAGCAACAGCTTGATAACTGGTTGAGTGACTTAAATTTAGTCGCTGAGATATCAAGCAGTAAAGCAATGTTATTAGCATGGAATGCTGCGGGTGAACTTAGCAGCATGTTAAGTTCAGACTCTGCGGCTGAAAGTGAAATACAGGCAATACTCAGCCACTTAAGTGGCAATCATTTGGCTACCTCCCAGCCTGCGATAAGCCAGTCCGTTGTGATGCCCTCAATGCTCACACCATCAGAAATTGTTCAAAATCCCTTTGATATTATTGATAAACCTACTATTCCCCCTCTAAGCAATGCTAAGTTGTACAGCTTGAGCGAGCCAATTTCAGCATTGCCGCGATTAGGCAGTCATCAAATCACGGCTGCATTATCTGTATCACAGCTAACTGAGCAGGTACGTGAGCCTCTGTTAATTATGGATACTCGGCAGCACTCAGATTGGCACACTTGTAGCGCAATCGGCAGCGTGATTTGTTTGTCTCTCGCTTGGCCATCTGGGGCTAATTTTGGCTTTTTATGCTTCTATCACAACGAGGCTCACGGCGTAGATTCAAAAACACTACAACTCGCTAAGCTTATCAGCGATAGCATTCAACACCAGTTAGGCGAGATATTGAGCCAACATAATACGGCTGAAACATTAAGCCGAGGTTCACCGAGTCGTGTCGATACGGTCGATTTACAAACTTTTATCGATAGTTTTGACGAACATATTTGGATGAAAAATGCCGCAGGCATTTACACTCTTTGCAATCGTAGTGTTGAGAATGCGTGGGAAATGCCCCGCAGTGAGATTGTTGGTAAATCCGATGTTGAACTCTTTGGTGCTGATATTGCAGAGATTTTTCTAGAGGGTGATAGGCTCGCTATCGAGTCAGGTACGCCTATCATTGTCGCTGAGTGTTTAGATGGCAGTGAAGCTAAAAATCATCTTTGGCTAGAAACGCTAAAACTCCCAACACTCAATGCCCTGGGTGAGCTCGTGGGCGTTATCGGTATGACTCGCAACATCTCCAAGCATAAAGCAGTTGAAGAACAACTGACACTGGCGACCAATGTGTTTAAAAACTCGGTTGAAGGTGTCGTTGTGACCGACCGGCATGGCAATATTACCGACGTTAACGGTGCATTTTTTGAGATCACAGGTTATGTGAGGGAAGAGTTACTCGGCCAGAATCCTCGGATTTTTAGTTCGGGTCGGCATGATAAAGATTTTTTCGATAAACTCTGGAATGCCTTGCTTACTCAAGGTAAATGGAATGGCGAAATTTGGAATCGGCGTAAAAATGGCACGATTTTTCCGCAAAATATCACCATAAGCACTATTTATGATGACGTTGGAGATGTGCGTTATTTTGTCGCTGTATTTGCCGATATTTCAGCCCAGAAAGAGAACGAAGCGCAACTCACGCACTTAGCGTATTTTGACCCGCTAACGCATTTGCCCAATCGCATGAAGTTCATGATGCAGCTTAAGCAAGAAGTGCGACAAGCTAAGCGGCTGAATTTGCAATTAGCGACTGTGATGATTGATGTCGATCTGTTCAAGCATATCAACGACAGTTTTGGCCACAGTATAGGCGATGAAATGTTAGTTGAGCTTGCCAAGCGTTTACGCAGCCAAGTAGGCGATCAGGATGTGTTATCACGGATTGGTGGCGATGAGTTTGTGGCATTGATTTCAGGGATTGACAATAGTGCCGATGCCGCAGTTGCCATAAATCAATTGCGCCAAGTGTTTGAGCAACCTTTTATTGTGAGCACGGGCGACCACTTACGTTTAACGGCGAGTATGGGCGTTTCTTTGTATCCAAATGATGGAACCGATGCGGACACTTTACTGCGTAACGCCGATGCGGCCATGTATCGCGCCAAAAATGATGGCCGCAATAATTATGCTTTTTATACAGAGTCCTTAACTCAACAGTCTTTTGAACATCTTAAGCTGCAAAGTGCTCTCTATGGAGCGATTGAGCAAAATGCTTTGTACTTAATGTACCAGCCAAAACTTGATTTAGTGGCTCGACAAACCGTTGGATTTGAAGCATTACTGCGTTGGCACGATCCTCAACTGGGGTTGATTTCTCCCGCGATATTTATTCCTGTGGCAGAAAAGATAGGTCTTATCCATGAAATTGGTTTATGGGTTTTAGAAACCGCTTGCCGTCAGGGAATGCGTTGGCTTGGTGAAGGCAAAAATTTTGGCCGTATTGCCGTGAACGTGGCAGGACAACAGTTACAGCGCAGTTCCTTTGTGGATGATGTGAAGCGTGTCTTAGCTGAAACGGGTTTGCCCGCCAAGCATTTAGAGCTTGAAGTGACCGAAAGTGTGATGATGCAGAATCCTGATCTTGCTATCCGTGACTTAAAGCGACTTGGCGATCTGGGTATCGAATTATCGGTTGATGATTTTGGTACAGGCTATTCATCGCTCAACTATTTGAAAAAACTGCCTATTCATAAATTGAAAATTGATCAGTCTTTTGTGCGAGACATTCCCTTCGACACTAACAATACTGCGATTGCTAAAGCTGTGATTGCGCTTGGACATGCGTTGAAGCTTGACATTATCGCCGAAGGAGTGGAAACCAAAGAACAAGCCGATTTTCTGCAACAAAATCAGTGCGATCAAGCCCAAGGTTACCTTTTTAGTCGTCCGCAACTAGCTGCAGATCTCGACGCATTTTTATCGTAAAACAAGTTTGCATATAACAATAGGACTAACGCTATGCCGCTAGTCGCTTAGGGTTGTGTCTGCTAAAATTCTGGCCATTATTTTCAGTGGTTAACCGCAATGTCTTTTAGTGCCTTATCCTTAAACTCCACGTTAGTGAATACCTTAGCGGCTCTTGGTTATGAATCGCCAACGCCTATCCAGTTAGAAGCGATCCCTGCCATCTTAGCTAAACGGGATGTGATGGCTGGCGCCCAAACGGGTACAGGCAAAACCGCTGCGTTCGCCTTGCCTATCTTGCATCATTTGATGACACTCAGCCCTTCGCAAGAATTAATAACTGTGAGACCCGTACGCGCATTAGTCTTAGTGCCGACACGTGAACTGGCAGTGCAGGTACAGCAGAGTTTTGTTAAGTACGCTAAAGGGACTGATATTCGTATCGGCATCGCCTACGGCGGCGTGAGTATCGATGCGCAGGTCGCCGTGTTTAATGCAGGGATTGATGTGTTAATCGCAACACCGGGCCGCTTACTTGACCACCTTAGGCAAGGTGCATTAAATCTTAAGCAATTGAGTGTGCTTGTTTTCGATGAAGCCGACCGTATGCTCGACATGGGGTTTATGGATGAAATTCAAGCCGTGCTCAAGCAAGTACCGAGTGATAGGCAAACCCTGTTATTTTCTGCCACTTTAGATGCCGCTATTTTCAGCTTAAGTAAAACCTTACTGCGCGATCCCAAGTTGATTGAAGTTGCCAAGCGCAACACGACCGCTGCCGAAATTGAACAAGTGGTTTATGCCGTCGACGCCGACCGTAAAACCGAACTCGTTAGCCATCTGGTACGCAGTAAAAACTGGCATCAAGTGTTGATTTTTAGCCGCACTAAGCAAGGCGTCGATAAACTGGTTCAGCAACTCAATAAAGCCGATATTATCACTCAGGCGTTTCACGGTGACTTGTCCCAAGGCGCGCGCGAGAAAGTTTTACAGGAATTTAAACAAGGTAAGATCCAAGTGCTAGTGGCAACGGATGTCGCCGCCAGAGGCCTAGATATCGTCGAGCTTAAATATGTGATCAACTTTGAGCTACCCTTTATCGCTGAAGATTATATTCATCGTATCGGTCGCACAGGTCGAGCGGGCAGTGCAGGGCTTGCCATCACTCTCTTTAGTCAAGAGGACGCCCTATTATTGGAAGAAGTTGAAGTTGTGCTCGACAAGCGTCTACCACAACAATGGTTACTAGGCTTCGAACCCGACTTTAATAAGATGGATACCGAACCTAGACGTAACGGCAAAGCGGCGCAAAAACAACGTGCTAAAAAGCGCGCTTTGGGTGGAAAGGGAAAAAGGTAGTTTTTTAGGTGCGGCGTCTGAATGGCTGAATCTAATAGAGATTAGATCAAGTGGTGACATGATTCATTTATCGACGCCAGTTCAGTTCCCGCCGCCGCATTTGAATTGATAGCTCAAAATAGCCTGAAAGTTCAAACAAAAAGGGCTTAACCTTGCGGTTAAGCCCTTCTGGTAAAATTGGTGGAGGCGGCGGGACTTGAACCCGCGTCCAGAACACCTACATCCAAGGCACTACATGCTTAGTCTCTCTTTTAATTAACCCGAATAAACTCCGAAAGACAGGATTTCATCGGGCGAGTCCGGTACTATTTCGCGGTTCACCCCCGGACGGAGTTCCCTCGCTATCAAATGTAAGATGACCATCTGTATACACCGCCCATTTGAGAGACCTGTGTCAGATGGCTAGCTAGCCTAAGCTGCTAGAGCGTAGTTATCGTCGTTTGCAACTATAACTGTGCGGCTTTTTACGAGGCCAACCGCCCCTCGGCATGCTCCCAGGGTTTCGTGAATCCTGTCGAATCCAGAATCGCCCCCAAGAATTTGATTGTAACCCGTAGCACTATGATCACCTAGCATCATTTGCTTCAAGTTCAATCGTTTGTTCATTATCCGTGCGTTTTTTCTTTTTTCATCACGCGGGCTTTTTCAACTTCCCATTCACGCGCTTTAGTATCTTCGCGCTTATCGTGATCTTTCTTACCTTTACCTAGACCAATTTCCACTTTCACCCATGCACCTTTACGCCAGTACATTGAGATAGGAATAATAGAGTAGCCTTGGCGCTCAACTAAGCCCGCTAGTTTATCTAGCTCTTTACGGCTGAGTAGCAGCTTTTTCAAACGTAGGGGATCGCAGACAACGTGTGTCGATGCCGTATTCAAGGGAATAATGGTGCAGCCATGCATAAAGGCTTCGCCATTTTTCAGGAATACGTAACAGTCGGACAAGTTGACCTTACCCATACGGATAGATTTCACTTCCCATCCCATGAGGGATAGGCCGGCTTCCATTTTCTCTTCGAAACGGTATTCGAAGGTTGCGCGCTTATTACGTGCGATAGTCGCAGGCGCGGCTTTGCTTGAATTTTTCTTTACCATAGTGGCGCCATTATACGCACGGTGATTCAATTTGGTATTGATATAAGGTTTTATTTAGTTAATTTCAAGCCTCTATCGTGTTATTGCTGGTTTTTTGAACGTGATTAGGGGGTTGAGTATCAGCCTAAGTGCACAAGGGGTGCGTTTTTTACGTATCGTGATAAAATCCGTGCAAATTTTGATTGCTGGCCTAAGTTGTTTATTGCACGTGCGTTATTTTCGTGCGTTTGAGTTTGCTTAGGTCGCTGTGAATACGTTAGTGAAGAGTACTAAGTCCTATGCCGCAAATTTCTCGAAGTGTGTTAGTCCGTTTTAGTGCGATGCAAATGTATGACTTAGTGAATGATGTCGAGTCGTATAAGGAATTTTTACCCGGTTGTGTGGGTGGTAAAGTCTTAGAATTTGATGGTAAGACTATGCTGGCATCTGTGGATGTGAGTAAAGCGGGGATCCGTAAGACATTTACGACTCGCAACCAAGTGGTTCCTGGTAAGAGTATTGATTTAACATTGGAAAATGGGCCCTTTAAGCATTTATTGGGGCAGTGGCGTTTTACTGAGCTGACTGAAGAGGCCTGCAAGGTAGAGTTCGAGCTGAGTTTTGAGTTTTCAAGTTCGTTAGCCGATATGGCCTTTGGTAAAGTGTTTAATGATCTTATGGTATCAATGGTGACGGCATTTACGAGTCGCGCTAAGGTGATTTACAGTGACAAATGAGACAGATAAGTTTGTAGTTGATGTGGTTTACGCCTTGCCTACACAGCAAAAAGTGATTTCGGTGAATGTGAATCCCGGCACGTCAGCGATTGAGGTTGTGCGTTTAAGTAACATTGTAAGCTTTTTTCCTGAGATCGATTTAGACACGGTTAAGCTCGGTGTGTTTAGTAATGTGATTAAGCATGACCAAGTGATTTTACCGGGGCAAAGGGTTGAGATTTATCGTCCTTTGATTGCTGATCCTAAGGATGTGCGTCGTCGCCGAGCAGATAAAGCTAAAGATGAAGGCCGCGCGAATAAAGTGACGGGCGGACGGGCTTAAATACTGACATCATTGCTCAATAAAAAAGCGCCCTTGGGCGCTTTTTTGTATTTGATTGACTGAGAAGAGCATAAGCAAAGTTTAGGATATTACTTAATTGGTTTTTGAACTTGCGCTTCAGCTTGATTTTCTTTCACTAATGGCTTTTCATCGGCGCGCTGTGCTGGAATTTGTGGCACTAGCTCAGTTTTATTACCTGTTGGCAAGCTGCTTTGTTCTAGCGGCGTACTAAATTCTTTGCTCAGTTCATAATCGCCTTTCACTGAGGTAAGTTTATCGCCCGTAAAGTGCAGTATGAGTTCTTTATGCGTAATGCTGGCATCACGCCCACTCTTGTAGTGATACACATAGTACCAAGTATCGTCGGCAAAACTATCTCGTAATACCGGACGGCCGAGAATGTATTCGGCTTGTTCTTTGGTCATGTCAATGCGCAACTTTTCAACTTGTTGCGGTTCCATGTAGTTGCCCTGTGGAATATCGGGCTTATAAATCAACCAATCGAACACGCTACAGGCACTGAGCGAAACAGAGAGCGCCACAGCGCCCAGTAGGGTAAGACTTTGCTTTTTATTGATCATTGTATGCGCTACTTCTGAAAATCTGGCGGCCATAATACCCAAGCATTCCCCCTCATGACAAGGGCAATCGGGCTTTGCAACCGTCATAGATCGAATTGTGTGACTTTTCGACCCAGTATGTTGGCTTTAGTTCTCAATCTTTAAGGATATTTATTCGCTAAAGTCATATGGGGCTATGAGTATGATTTTCGGCTTCTAGAGCCGTACAGGTTTACTGTTGGCTGGATTGGGAAAAGAGTAAATGTGAGCGATTTCTTCTTTAAAGCCAAGCAATTAGTTAGTAAGTCGATAGACAGTATGTGTGGCGATAAACATAGTAATCTCATTAAAATCAGATTAAAGTTACCGATATGTTTTTATTGTGTTCTTGTACTGTGGCTTTTTTGCCGTAAGTTTGCAGTGTTCGAAATAAAATAGTGGGATAGATGCATTGGGTTCTTTAGTTTGCGTAGGTACGGGTTTACAACTGGCCGGACAGATCAGTGTGATGAGTCGTAGTTATATTGAGCACGCTGATGTCGTGTTTTCACTCTTGCCCGATGGTTTTTCGCAGCGTTGGATCCAGAACATTAATCCCAATGTCATCAATTTACAGCCGTTTTATGCACAAAATGGTGAAGTTAAAAATCGCCGAGAAACCTACGAACAAATGGTTAATTCTATATTGGAGGCCGTAAGGGCTGGCAAAAAAACCGTTTGTGCGCTCTATGGTCATCCTGGAGTCTTTGCCTGTGTTTCCCATATGGCGATTACACGGGCGAGGGCAGAAGGGTTTTCAGCGAAGATGGAGCCGGGGATTTCGGCCGAGGCGTGTTTATGGGCTGATCTGGGTATTGACCCCGGCAGCTCTGGGCATCAAAGCTTTGAAGCTAGCCAGTTTATGTTTTTTAATCATGTGCCCGATCCGACAACCCATTTATTGTTATGGCAAATTGCGATTGCTGGTGAACATACCTTAACTCAGTTTCATACTACGAGTGACAGGCTGCAGATTTTGGTTGAACAACTGAATCAATGGTATCCGCGAGATCATCAAGTGGTGATTTACGAAGCTGCTAATCTGCCAGTTCAAGCCCCTAGAATTGAGTATTTGCCGTTGAGTAAGCTGCCCGAGGCAAACTTGTCTCCGATCAGTTCTTTACTGATCCCGCCAGCAAAAAAACTCGAATACAACTATGCTATTTTAACTAAATTAGGCATTAGACCTGAAGATTTAGGCTAATTGTGAGTGCTGTACTTCTGAGCTGAATTCGGGAGTCATCATATAAATAAGGAAAGGTATGTCTGCATTATCGGATTTTTTTACCCAGTTAGGTCAAGATGCACAACTGATGGAAGCGTATCAACAGGACCCGGAGGCCGTAATGCACGCCCATGGGTTAACTGATGAAGAAATTAGCGCTGTAATGACAGGGGATATGACAAAACTAAAAGTTTTGAGTGGCGACCAAAATTATCAAACATTTGTTTTAGTCAATCATGGTAATAATTAACTCATCTTGAAACGGTTACGTTGTGCCCTATTAGCCATCTTCGCCTTGTGTTCGACAGCTTTGATGGCTAACTCTCTCGATTTTGATCAGGCACTCAATGAGCTTGATGTATTACTGCAATCTGATCTTAGTGCTGCGCAGAAAAAGCTTGCCGAATATGAGAAAGAATTCAGTCGTTTAACTACAATACAACAAGGACGACTGAGGATAGATAGAGCGATAGGTTATTTTTTCACTGGTGAATATACTAAAGCGTTAGATGATCTTCACCAAGCCGAAACCTTAGTGACAAATACTGATTTATTGGCGTCAGTTTATAGTTACAAAGCCACTGTATATATAGGTCTGCGTGACTATGACAAAGCCTTGGCTGCAGTCGCTCAAGCATTAGCCCTAGTGGTGAATATTGATGATGTCACGATTAAACGGCACTCATATTTAAGAATTGCCAATATTTATTCCGAAATGGATGCTTATAGCGATATGGGCCTTTATGCCAATAAAGTGCTACAACTCGCAAAGGAAACCGATGTCCGCGATATTTGTCATGCCAAATTGTTGCGCGCTATTTATTTACTCGGCGTGAAAAATCCCGACGCCTTCGATGCCTTCGAAGATAGCCGTCAATACTGTGATGCGAAGCAATTCCCCCTTCTGGCGACTATGTCGATGAAGGGCAAAGCTATGGTTTTGCAGGAGCGGGGCGACTTTTTAGGCGCGAGAGCGATTCTGCTATTAGCCTTAAAAGGGTATGAAGCTTTTCAATTTCAGTTAGAAATTAGCCATGTACATGCACTACTTGCCGAGAATTACTTTGCCATGGGTGAGCAGGTTCAAGCGAAAAGTCACGCCGTTAAAGTGCTTTCATTCCCCGATGATAATAGCTACATCGAACATAAGCATATTGCATATAAGGTATTTGCCGAACTGATGGCGGCGGATAAACAATTTGAGCAAGCCTATGAATATACAAGAAAAGAACAATATTATAATCAATTGATTTTTGACCAATCTAGAATGAAAACCCTCGCTTATCAGGCGGCTAAGTTTAATGCTGATGAACAGTCGCGTGAAATCAATTTACTCAATAAAGAGCGTGAACTTTACATCGCTCAGCAAATGGTAAAAGAGCGGGAATACACCAATATGCTGATGTTTATCACTATTCTAGTGGGTGGGCTGTTCTTCCTTGGGATTTTGTTAGCCGTAGGTCAGATGCAGAAACGTAAGTTTATGCGTATGGCGAGAATGGATGCCTTAACAGGCATATTGAATCGTGGTGCAGGGCAAGAGTTGGGAGAAAACCTTTTTGTGCAAGCCATGGCTCGTAGCGGGGATTTCTGTGTCATTTTATTCGATTTAGATTTCTTCAAACGTATCAACGATTCTTTTGGTCATGGAACTGGCGATTGGGCGCTTAAAAAGGTGGTTGACTCCCTTAAATCCCATATCCGAAATGGTGATGTTTTTGCTCGTATCGGCGGTGAGGAGTTTGCAATTTTATTACCCTATGCTGATGAAGAGAAAGGCATGGAAGTGGCGGAGCAATGTCGAGCTCGTATCGAGGCCATTGATACCCAACATTCAGGGCATAAGTTCGTCATAACGGCGAGTTTTGGCGTGAGCGGTTTAATGGCTGATGATCTGAGTTTGGATCCATTATTTCACCGAGCCGACATGGCGCTCTATGCCGCTAAGGCCAATGGCCGCAACACCGTAGTACGCTATTCTGACATATTAAAATGTGACAAGCAGGCGACTGATTTACGGCGTCATATTGCATCGCCCTCTGTGTAATGTAAGTTGAGTGAGCATTTAGTCTCATCCAGAGTTGGTAGGCCCTTACTGGTTTTATCCTTCCTTAGTTTATTGCTCGTTTTTTATTTTGCAGCCACTCACTAAAATGCAATAACAGTCTAAGGTGTCTCTAAGCGCTCTTTTACTCTGCTTTGTTGCTCCAGTTGATTTCCCCCACGCTTAAGTGTTTTTCGTATCAAAAATTTCTCATTTTTAATGAATTGCCTTGACCTTGTTAATAAATAAATGGGATATCATAGCTGATAATTGCCTAGCTATTGCTGGGTCCTTACATAGAACAATGCGCATTCCTTTTTCCGTTGGAGCCTTCATGGAACAGTCGAGTTTACTCACGTCGGTGCTGCTATTTTTATTGGCGGCGGTTATTTTTGTTCCTTTGGGTAAACGTTTTGGAGCGGGTCCTATTCTTTCCTATTTGGCCGCAGGGATTATTTTAGGCCCAGGTGGCATGGCGTTGGTTTCTGATCCTGCTTCTGTGTTGCATTTTGCCGAGTTAGGTGTGGTACTTATGCTGTTTGTACTTGGACTCGAATTGAATCCAAGTAAATTATGGGAACTTCGCAGTGCTATCTTTGGTTTAGGTAGTGGTCAGCTGTTGTTGTCATGGGCTGCGATTGGAGGTTTGGCTTGGGGCTTTGGCTTGTCTATTGAGGCGGCTTTAGTGGTTGGTGCCGCGCTATCTTTATCATCGACAGCCTTTGCCGTGCAGTTAATGAGTGAGCATAGGTTGCTCACAACCCCACTTGGACGTGATGCTTTTGGGGTCTTGTTAATGCAAGATCTTGCGGTTATCCCTATGTTGCTGCTGACAGCATATTTGGCGCCCAATTCTGCTCAGATTGAACATCATGCGGTGCCTTGGTACTGGACGTGTCTTGCGCTCGTTGGTTTTGTGTTAGTGGGGAAATATTTATTGCCTAAATTCCTTAAACTAGTGGCAAGCAGTGGGGTGCGTGAAGTGCTCACCGCTTTTGCATTATTGCTGGTCATGGGTAGCGCTGAGTTAATGGAGTGGTTGGGACTTTCTGCGGGCATGGGGGCATTTTTGGCGGGTATTATGCTCGCTAACTCAAGTTATCGGCACCAGCTCGAAACTGACATAGAACCTTTTAAAGGCTTATTGCTTGGGCTGTTTTTCATGGCTGTCGGTATGAGTATGGATTTGAGATTATTGATATCTGATCCGTTACTTATTCTGGGAATTTTAATGGCTATGTTGCTGATTAAAACCTTTGTGCTTATGGTGTTGGGTCGCATTAGGCACCACAAATGGCGGCCGAGTATTGCACTAGGGTTGATCCTTGCTGAAGGGGGCGAATTTGCCTTTGTGCTTTTATCTCAGGCGCAGCTATCTGGTATTGTCGGCGATAAAATTGCGCAAGTCCTTGTGCTTGCTATTGGTTTGTCTATGGCAGTAACACCTCTATTGTTTACTTTGTTCCGAGCAACTAAAGCCAAAGTGGTGGATACTCGTCTGCCAGATACGATTAATGTCACCGAATCTGAAGTGGTGATTGCTGGATTTGGTCGAGTAGGCCAGATCACGGGGCGTATTTTGGCCTCATCAGGTATCCCTTTTGTCGCATTGGATAAGGATGCGAGTCATGTGGATGTGATTCGCAAATATGGCGGTGAGGTCTATTTTGGTGATGCCAGACGCTTAGACATGTTGATGTCGGCGGGGATTGCTCGGTCTAGATTACTATTGCTTGCCGTGGATAGTGTTGAGGATTCCATTGAAATTGCTCAGCAAGTGAAAACGCATTTTCCCCATATCAACATAGTCGCGCGGGCGAGGGACCGTAACCATGCTTATCGTTTGATGAGCCTTGGGGTGACGGATGTGTTTCGTGAGACCTTTGGTTCGGCGCTATCGGCCAGTGAGAAGATTCTCCAAGGCCTAGGTTTATCGCAGGTACAAGCCAACGAGCGGGTAAAAATATTTGCTGAACATGATAAGAAACTCGTGATTGCTAGCGCAGCCCATCAAAATGATTTAGCGACGTTAATCAATCTATCGAATAAGGGTAAGGCAGAGTTGGAATCCCTCATGCGTGGCGATAGGGAGAATGTGAGTTAATGTTGTCACTCTGATTTGGATATAAAAAAGAGAGCATAAATGCTCTCTTTTTTATTGGTTTACAACATCAAATTTAACGCTGATGTTTAAGTGTTAAAAGCTATAGCTGTATTGCAGTTTGACGTTGCGTTCTTCACCCGGCATACCACCGAGGAACATGGCTTTACTGTAATAGTCTTTATTGAAAAGGTTATTGATGTTCAGCTGGATTTTCCAAGAATCCGCGTTGTAGCTCACCGCCGAGTCAACGACGGTATAGCTAGGCACGTAACCGTCTGGAATACCAAATGAGCTTGAGTGCGTACTGCGATCATCGACAAATTTTGCACCAAGGCTCAGCTCGATTGGGCTTGATAATCTAAACCAATCCGCGCCATAGGTAACCCAAGCACTGGCGGTGACATAAGGCACACCTTTTTGACGGCTGTCGTAATTTGCGACGTCATTCGGGTTTTGCTTATCCCTTGCATCTTGGTACATGCCATTAAGGTTAACGCGCCATTGATCATTCAGGTGGGCATTGAGATCGAGTTCGACCCCCTGAGTATCTTCGCTGCCATCGTAAAAATACACGGGAATATTAGGGGTTAATATGCCATTGGTATAATCAGGGTTGTTATAGGCGACATTAGTACGCGAGCTTTTAAAGAATACCAGTGAGCCAAGTAATTGATCCTCAAATGCTTTAAAGCGCATGCCTAAATCATTACTAATCGATTCTGAATCATCTCGGTCGGTAGCATTATCTTTTACTGCATCAAGTACACTGTAAGCGGTGCGCCCTTTAGAATGGTTGATGAAAAATGATAAATCCTCAATCGGCATGTAGGTTAACCCTAGGTTATAGGTCATACCGTTATCTGTGGTATCGGCTTCTGGTGTCGCTTGGGATTGGCTAGTGCTATAGCGTGGATCAACACCAAAGTGCTCATAGGCTTGTTTAATCTCATTAAAGGCAACACCAATACGCGTGGTAAAGCCGTATGGCAGATAACTGACATGTTGTAAGCCTACGCCCCAAGCGCTGACTTTTTTGTCATAGTTAGCGGTTTTGAGTGGGTCATAGTCCTCGAATTTACCTGTGCCCCAATTAGGATTGCGGATGTCGTATATATAAGGCAGAGATCCTTGGTAAATGATTTTGCCATCTTTGTTTTTAAAGATTTGATCCGCATCGTAGATAGAATATTGCTGGAAGCGAATATTACGGTCTTCATAGTTGGCATTGACCAATAATTCATTGTCTATATTGCCAATTTGGAAGTCATAACGTAAATCGGCAAAGTACTGCCACGAAGTCTCGTCGGCATCCACTTTACGGTATTCCTGACGTCTTGCAGCAAAAGGATAAAGTACGCCGTTTTCAACTAAAGGCGCGCGGGGATCTGTGTTGATCGGGTTTTTGCCTTGTTTCCAGTAGACGTAGTTATAAGCACCTGTTTGGCGGGCGAAGCCTGAAGTGTAGTCGCGATACTGTAATTGCTGATTAACAAACAGATTATCGTTGAAGTAAATATTATGGGTTAGTTTAAATCTTAACTCTTCGCCTTCATTGTCCTTCGCCATGGGTGAAATCAGCCCTGCATCACCAAACGAATAGGGCCTTAAGCCGTCAGCACCCGACAACGAGGCCGCTAACTGCTGACGCTGTGCATCGGTCAGTTGTAGACCTTTACCACTTGGATCGTTGATCAAATCCTGCCAAGTGACCTCTCCCGCGCTCTTACCGCCGACTGAATCGGCATTGTAAATTCGAATCGGGTGGCCAATAGAGTCAACGGCAATAGCATCTTTGATGTAAGCACCTGAAAGCATTACATCTTGGCTATCACTTAATACCCATTTTAAGGCGCCATAGATTTCGTCTCTGTCTGTACCTATATCGCGATACCCATCACTGCGGCCAGATTTGGCCACTAAACGGTAGGCGACATCATCACTCAGGCCGCCCGTGCTATCCAGAGCAAGGGAGTAGGTATCCCATTGCCCAACTTCGGCGGTAAATTTGTTTTTTGACTCGAATTGCGGTTTTTTCTCAATTAAATTGATGACGCCGCCAGCACTCCCCATGCCATAGAGTCCAGTCGCTGGGCCTTTTAATACTTCTACGGATTCAACGTTGGTTAAAGAGCGCGTGGGGTTGAAAGTGTTACCAAGGCCAGCACCGCCATACATACCGTCATAGGTGTAATTTGCGCCTAAACCACGGATGACTATGTTGTCACCGATGCCATAGTTATTACCCGCTTGAGTCACACCACTGATGTTACGGATCAAGTCTTGCAGATTATCTGTACCTTGGGTTTCGATCAGTTCTTGGTCAACAATTACAACTGCAGCGGGTGTTTCCATGAGAGACATGTCGGATTTAGTCGCTAGCCCTGAATTTTTCACCACTGAGTTTTGTCTGCCATAAACCGTGATGCGCTCAACGTTGGCTTCAGTATTTGCTGATACCGAGTTAGCTTCGGCGGATGCAGTTTGCGATAAAACGGAAAGGCAGGCGAGTGCAGTTAGTGACAAACGAAATGATTTCATTAATGGTTCCCCCAAATAAATAGGTCGCGAATAGTAATGATTTGTATTTAAGTTGGCAACATATGTTTCAGATGTCGTGGTTGAAATGTGCAGTGCTGCGAATAAGTGTTACGAAAAGGCATGTATTTGAGGAAGTAAGATATGGGTTCTCGCAGGAGAAAAGCTTCATAAAAAGTCGCGTCTAAGCTCCATCCCGCTGTAATGTCAAATTTGTTTCATTTTTTTTATAAAAAAGTGATTTATTTTTTGAGTTAACCATCACATCCCACCTTGTTGATCGGGAAACGCAACCTGGCACTTAGTTTGAATCGCACACGACACTTATTTCGTTTACGTAAACGTCAAAGTGAAACGGTCGTTTTAATTTGTGGCAATAGCAACAGTCTTTATCATTATGATTTATATGAATTTATCTGACTTACCTCTAGGTTAGTTCAAAACATTGAGCATTTTCTACTTAGGTCTAATAGAGTAAAAATGATGTAATAATAAATTTACTATTAGTTATTTAATTACGTAATTAATTACTTTGCGTATTGATTGGTAAAGTTGTCTGACAAGTTTCATTTAACTGCAATTGCCATATGTGATTAAAATGTTTAATTGTATATTTATCAGTTGTTTGTTGTTTATTTTATTGCTTGGTCAGACCAATTTTAGCATGGCTTTTACTTAGGTTAATGCATGTTTTTGTCAATCTTGGACTGTTGCAAATACAAACGTTTGTCGGTAAGTTTTAGTTTGAAACAAACATTTGATGGTTTTTTGGTGAGTTTATAAGCAGTGGTGATTGGGGATGCTACTGCTTTATATGTCAGCGTTAAGCCTGTGATAGTGGAGCCTCTTGGGAGGGCATCAAGATGACGGAACACACTTTGAGTGAACAGCAATTGAATTCGACACTGGGTAAAGCTACAGCAAACGCCACGCTTAATATTGTGGGTCGTGACATTCCAGGCCAAGAAGTCATATTTACCGAAGGGGCTGTCGCCTTACTCGAATCCCTTTGTCGTGAATTTGCCGACGAAGTACCCGCTTTACTCGCTAAACGTAAAGATAAGCAAGCGCGTATCGATAAAGGATCATTACCAGACTTTCTGCCTGAAACCCGCGCTATCCGTGATGGTGCATGGCAGATTCGCGGTATTCCCGATGACTTGCTTGACCGCCGCGTGGAAATCACAGGTCCCGTTGAACGTAAAATGGTGATTAACGCACTCAACGCCAACGCCAAAGTGTTTATGGCTGACTTTGAAGATTCCTTAGCACCGAGCTGGGAAAAAGTCGTCGAAGGTCAAATCAATCTACGTGATGCCGTGCGTGGTGATATTGAGTACACAGCACCGGACACAGGTAAGCACTACAAATTAGGACCAAATCCGGCAGTGCTTATTTGCCGCGTTCGTGGTCTGCACCTTAAAGAAAAACACGTGCAGTTTAACGGCAAAGCGATTCCAGGCTCACTGTTTGATTTCGCACTGTATTTCTACCACAACTATCGCCAACTTTTGGCCAAGGGCAGTGGTCCATACTTCTATATTCCTAAGTTAGAAAGTCATGTTGAAGCGCGCTGGTGGGCAAAAGTATTTGCTTTTGTTGAGGAAAGGTTTTGTCTGCAAGCGGGCACGATTAAATGTACTTGCTTGATTGAGACTTTGCCTGCCGTTTTCGAAATGGACGAAATTCTCTATGAACTACGTTCCAATATCGTCGCACTGAACTGTGGTCGTTGGGATTACATCTTCAGCTATATTAAAACATTAAAACGTCATAGCGACCGAGTCTTACCGGATCGCCAAGCCGTCACTATGGATACGCCTTTCTTAAGCGCTTATTCAAGACTCTTGATTAAGACCTGCCACAAACGCGGTGCCTTAGCGATGGGCGGCATGGCAGCCTTTATTCCTGCTAAAGATCCTGCTCAGAACGAAGCGGTATTACAGCGAGTTCGTCGAGATAAAGAGCTTGAGGCGCGTAACGGTCACGATGGCACTTGGGTAGCGCACCCTGGCCTTGCCGACACCGCTATGGGGATTTTCAACGAATACATAGGCCAAGATCACTGTAATCAATTACATATTACCCGTGATGTCGACGCGCCAATTCTGGCTAGTGAGTTACTTAAAACCTGCGATGGTGAGCGCACTGAACAAGGGATGCGTCTGAACATTCGTATCGCCCTGCAGTATTTAGAGGCGTGGATCAGTGGCAATGGTTGTGTACCTATTTACGGCTTAATGGAAGATGCGGCTACGGCTGAGATCTCTAGAGCATCAATTTGGCAATGGATCCAACACGGTAAGTCGCTGTCAAACGGAAAATTAGTGACCAAACAACTCTTTAAAGACATGTTGGTTGAAGAGCTGTCGAACGTGAAAAAAGAAGTGGGTAGTGACAGATTCACCCATGGCAAATTCACCCAAGCGGCGGTATTGCTCGAAGACATTACCACCTCCGACGAGCTGGTCGATTTCTTAACCTTACCCGGTTACGAAATCCTGACAGCTTAGAATGAACTCATTTGCTTGAACCGTTTTAGGTAAACCAGATTTAGCTGTGGCGGGGCTACCGTCAACCAAACAATTTAGCAGAGTGAAACTGGGGGGCAGTTTCATGATAGCTACAACATCAAAGATAAAGGAGCGACACTATGACTAAGGCAACGACTCAGACTTCACGTCAAGAACAGATTGATGCAATCAAGAGAGATTGGGCAGAAAACCCACGTTGGAAACACGTGCGTCGTCCTTATACCGCAGAAGAAGTGGTTGCGCTTCGCGGTTCAATCGTGCCTGAGAATACTATCGCTAAGCGCGGTGCTGCGAAGTTATGGGAATTGGTTAACGGTGGCGCTAAAAAAGGCTACGTGAATTCACTGGGTGCGTTAACGGGGGGGCAAGCGGTACAACAGGCGAAAGCGGGTATTGAAGCGATTTACCTTTCAGGTTGGCAAGTGGCAGCCGATGCTAACTTAGCCGGCACTATGTACCCAGATCAATCTTTATACCCAGCCAACTCAGTGCCAGCTGTGGTGTCACGCATCAATAATTCATTCCGTCGTGCTGACCAAATTCAGTGGGGCAATGGTGTTAATCCAGAAGATGAAAAATTTGTTGATTACTTTCTGCCAATTATTGCTGACGCAGAAGCGGGTTTTGGCGGCGTATTAAATGCCTTCGAACTGATGAAGTCGATGATCGACGCAGGCGCTGCCGGTGTTCACTTTGAAGATCAGTTAGCTTCAGTGAAGAAATGTGGTCACATGGGCGGCAAAGTATTAGTGCCAACCCAAGAAGCGGTACAAAAGCTGGTTGCTGCACGTTTAGCAGCGGACGTGAGCGGTGTCGATACACTGGTTATCGCCCGTACCGATGCTAACGCGGCCGATTTGTTAACTTCAGATTGCGACCCATACGATCGTGATTTCGTGACTGGCGAGCGCACCAATGAAGGTTTCTACCGTGTTAAAGCCGGTCTTGACCAAGCAATTTCTCGTGGTCTGGCTTATGCTCCGTATGCGGATTTGATTTGGTGTGAAACCGCTAAACCGGATCTTGAAGAAGCGCGTATTTTTGCTGAAGCGATTCATGCCCAATACCCAGATCAACTGCTTGCTTATAACTGTTCGCCTTCGTTCAACTGGAAGAAAAATCTGGACGACGCCACTATCGCGCGCTTCCAACAAGCATTGTCAGACATGGGCTACAAGTACCAGTTCATCACTTTAGCCGGCATCCACAACATGTGGTACAACATGTTCGACCTCGCTTACGACTATGCTCGTGGCGAAGGTATGAAGCATTATGTTGAAAAAGTTCAAGAAGTTGAGTTTGCTGCAGCGAAAAAAGGTTACACCTTCGTGGCGCATCAACAGGAAGTGGGCACAGGTTATTTCGACCAAGTGACTACGGTTATTCAAGGTGGCCATTCTTCAGTGACTGCACTGACTGGGTCTACCGAAGAAGAGCAGTTTTAAGCAGTAAGCAGCGCTTAGGATGATCCATTGTGATTGTGGATCAATCCTTAGCACGCCTTATGCTGATGTTTGTGGTGAGGCGTGGTTAAAAACTCGAAATAGAGGGCAAGGGCGGACTGTGATGAGTTACCGAGCTTGCAGCTTAAATCTCGAGTTGAGTATGAAAGAGTGTTACCCGTAAGCCTGTGTTTAGCTGCGTTGCAGCTGTTGTCCCCGTACAGTTCTCCTACATGTGCTGTGCGGGTTTTTAAGTCAAACCTTGTGACTTAACTTCCTACCCAGTAAGTTTTTGCTTGCCTTAGCTTGGCGACTCTATGAGTCGCTATTTTTTTGCTTATTGGTTCACTATTGTGCTGATTAATATGGTGCAACTCTGATGCGACTTGGTGCAATAATCGGATTATTTTACAGCATCTTATTGCTATCTCATTGTTATTTAATAGCTATCAAATGTGGCCTGAATAATGCTCTGAATATTACGGGAAGTTACAGTGCATTAAAGCTGATTATTGGCATTCACATTGAGGTCACCGCCATGAAATATTACAGTCGCCGTTTAGTTAAACCTGAACATTTAAATCCAGCAAATACCCTGTTTGGCGGTCAGTTGCTCAGTTGGATAGATGAGGAGGCCGCCATTTTTGCTGCCTGTCAGATGAAGAGCACGAGCCATGTGACTAAGCTGATTTCTGAAATCAACTTTATGACGCCAGCGCATCAAGGGGATGTGATCGAGTTTGGTCTGGAGCTGGTGAGTCTTGGCCACAGTTCTATTACCGTGAGTTGTCAAGTACGCAATAAGATGACGCAGGCGCCAGTGGTGAGTATAGATAAGATGGTGTTTGTGCATGTCAATGCCCAAGGATTGCCAGTGCCCCATGGTATTCGGGCGAATGCGGCTTAAGGGGCGTGGCGCTTAAAATGCGTGATGCTTAAATGTATAAGATGCTTAAAATGAGCAGTGACGCCTAGGCGTCACTGTCATTAGTCTTTGGTTAAATCTTCTTTTACCGATTTGACCGCATCCCGTGAAGCATGACCTATGGCTTTTGTCGTGTCTCGAGTCGCGTGGCCTATCTCAGTGGTGACTTCTTTAGTCGTTGTGCCGATGGCACGGCCTGCGTCCTTTAAATCCGCACAGGCGGATGTAGCGAGTAATAAAGGAATAATAATGAGCGTCGCTTTATTCATTGTGATGCTAATCCTCAATTTAAGTTCGTAACTCAATTTACTGGGCCTTGCCATTTTTACTGTGCTAAATGACATTCGGGACAATATAACAGATCTTGAGCTGAATCACGCTATGGCGACATTATCTGCTGAGTCGCCGTTGCAATGTTTCTGTTCGAGTATCAACCGAGTGAGCGAAACTAAGAGCATTAAATGACGTCGTGGGTTGAGTTATCGAACTCGACAAATAAAAACGCCAGTGGCGTTTTGCGCACTGGCGTCTAAGGTCGCTAAATAATACTGCAAAGATTATTCGAGTTTGGCTAAGCGTTGTTGATAGTCTTCAATCAGGTGCTGCATAATTTCTTCTGGCGCCGCATCGTCACAGCAATCGTCTAAAAAGATTTTAAAAGTGACTAAGGCATGGCCGTCATTTTTGAGTCTGTCACTCTGCATTGAGAAGTAAGCATCTTCATTTTCGGCTTTACGAACCACAAATTTATTCGTTTCGAAGGTTTTTTCCCCAGAAAGCTCGTGCCATTTAGTGATGCGATTTAACGCGATCTCACAGGACTGGTTCATTTCAATATGATTTAACCAAGTAACGGGATGTTCAGGATCTTTGTAATGTGGACATCTAACTGTGTAGTTATATACATGGGTGATTGCAGTCATAGCGTACCTACCTGTTCGAGGATATTGTTGCCATCATAGGCATCGTTTTTGAATTCGGTCAATCATTAATTAAGTCTATATAGCCTTGATGTTTTTTGACGGAGAAGGATAGTTACTGCATGAAAATTAACCATTTACTTAATCTGTCATGTCTCTATTTAGCATGAGTTTTATGCCAATAACTTTGTGCTAGATCTCAGTTTTGGGTGAAGTTTCGCTTTTGCTGAATTACTGATTAATAAAGCAACAACTTGGTCGTCAGTAAGTCTTATTGATAAAAAGAGCGAACAGCGGAGTAAATAGGTTAATTAGGCTTTGGTGGGCGCAATACGATTAAGTGGCAGCATAAGTTGTTGCAGAGGAAACGCAGAAGGCAGAATGGACAGAGGCCCATTCGTTAGAACGGGCCTCTCAGCTGGCTTCATCTTTTGCAGGGAAAAAGCGAACTGGGGCCATCTTATCGGATCTGTAACAGTCTGTAACCCACAGAGATCACGTTTTTTATATCATTTTGCTATGAATATTTTAGGTTCAGATCCTTTCTTCTTGAATATGCAGATTTGTGAGTGTTTTGTCAGTGCAAAGGTGCATAGACACTGAGTTTTATGTTGGTTTTTGTTACTTAATTTTTAAGATAGCAACTTACCTTACCATCTTGTTGATACAGGTGTAAAAAAGGCCCCAATAGTGCAGCAATAATCTGTGCACTATTGGAGCCTAAAACGAATTCATTGGAGGATGAAGTCGTGTTTACGCACTAGCAGGACAATAAGTCGTTATCCAGCAAGTTAGCGCACGATTACAGTGCGATAACTTGCGATTGGTAAGGTATGGCGATTACTGCGCACAATTACAGCGCATTAGTGAAGATCTGACAGATCTCCGCATGGGTCGCTTGTTTTGGATTGGTGAATCCACATGCATCTTTTAACGCGTTATCCGCAAGTGTTGGAATATCTTCCGCTTTCACGCCTAACAAGGTCAGGTTTTCTGGGATCTTAACCGCAACAGACAGTTTTTTGATTGCCGCTATCGCCGCACTAGCACCTTGCTCATCAGTCATCGCAGACACATCGACACCCATAGCCTTGGCAATGTCTTTTAAGCGAGCAGGGACGACCTGGGCGTTGTATTCCTGCACATGGGGCAGCAGCAGAGCGTTACACACGCCGTGGGGCAGATCGTAGAAACCGCCTAATTGGTGCGCCATCGCATGCACATAACCTAAGCTGGCATTGTTAAACGCCATACCTGCTAAGAACTGGGCGTAGGCCATTTGTTCACGGGCGTTGATGTCTTGACCGTTTTCAACTGCGTTGACTAAGTTAGCTTGAATCAATTCCATAGCCTTGATCGCACAGGCGTCGGTGATCGGGTTCGCTGCAATAGACACATAGGCTTCAACCGCGTGAGTCAGTGCATCCATACCTGTTGCGGCAGTTAGGCTCGCAGGCTTTTTCAGCATTAACTCAGGGTCGTTGACCGACAGCAAAGGCGTGGTGTGCTTATCGACAATCGCCATTTTAATGTGGCGGGCTTCGTCGGTAATGATACAGAAGCGCGTCATTTCACTGGCAGTACCTGCCGTCGTATTAATGGCCACTAACGGCAACTGTGGTTTCGCGGATTGATCTAACCCTTCGTAGTCTTTGATGCTGCCACCGTTGGTGGCAACAAGGGCGATACCCTTGGCACAATCATGGGGTGAGCCGCCGCCGAGTGAAATCACAAAGTCACACTTGTTGGCTTTTAACAGGGCTAAACCCGCTTCGACGTTGGTCACTGTTGGGTTAGGTTGTACACCATCATAGATGGTGGAGGTAATACCATTTTGACCGAGTTTTTCGGCCACTTCACCCACTAAGCCAATCTTGACTAAGGGTTTATCTGTCACTATGAGTGCGTGTTTAAAGCCTAAGGTTTTGATGTCACCGATAGCATCATCCACTGCGCCTTGGCCTAATACGTTGACAGAAGGAATAAAAAATTTAGCAGCCATAAAATCCACCTATTTGCTTGTAAAGATTAAGTTGTGTTCTTTTCTGGTGATCAAGCTACCAATTTGGAGGTAGTGAAAGTGTGAGCTTGATCGAGTTCGGCGCTTATCTGAGGGTAATTTCCCACTAAAGTTGGAACTGGGTAACTAAATTTCGGACTTTTATGACGGGTATTAGTGTTGGCGTACGATATGGTTTTTTAGCGTTGTTAGCGCCCCTGGTGATGCATCATTCCTGTGCATTTTTCGTTTACTTTTTATCCCACTTTTTATCCAGAGTTTGACGGCTCAATTGTTAAATCTAACAGAGGTTAAACCTCATAAACACTCTCATTTGTAGCATTAACTCCAATTAATTAGTTTGATATCTAATATTAATTCATGCGTGCTGCAGTGGTTGTGGTAGGGCCGCAAGTCAAAGGGATCTATACATTTATCTTGTTTTTATACATTAATTCTTTTTTGCATAACTAACTTGTGAGCTTTGTCACTGTGGCATTTTAGGTTGATAGTTACATCACTGATCATTATTATGATTGTTAATTGAACGTTCAATTAACGTCGTTCAGAGTATTGAGAGAGTGGTTATTCCTTGAGTATGTATGCCTAAAGCCGCAATGAAATTGATACGCAGACAGCAGCTTATCGATGCGACATTAGCATCGGTTGCCTTGCATGGATTGCAGCACACGACCATCAACAGCATTAGTCAGTTGGCGGGGATGTCGTCGGGGATCATCAGTCATTATTTCAGTGGTAAGCAGGGCTTGATCCAAGCGACGCTGCGCCACTTGCTCGAGCAGTTAAAGCAGGCGTTGCTCAATCGAATCCAAGGACAAGTGTTGGCGCCAACAGAGCGCTTAATGATGATAGTTGAAGCGAATTTTACCGAGTTACAGCGCTCACGAAATGTCACTCACACTTGGCTGAGTTTTTGGGCACAGGCCGTCCACGATCCTCTATTAGCCCGTTTGCAGAATATTAATAGTCGCCGCTTATACAGCAACTTACATTTTTCCTTTCGGCACGTGTTGCCCAAAGAGTTTGCCCTGATGGCTGCTAAGCAAACGGCGGCGATGATCGATGGATTTTGGTTACGCAGCGCCTTAAGTGAAACCCCTGAGCAGGATTTTGTTCAGACCGAAAAATTATGCAAAACCTTTATCCAAAATGTGATAAAGCAGCATGGAGTCAAAACATGTCAGTAGAAGTACAGTACAACTTTATTGCGGGTCAGCTGCTCGCTAACGATAGCGGCGAAACCTTCGACGTCGTCAATCCTGCCACTGGGCAATTGGCGTACCGAGTGCAAGTGGCCGATGAAAAAATTCAGCAAGCGGCCATCGAGAGCGCCAAAAAAGGCTTTGTGATTTGGTCTGCCATGAGTGCCACCGAACGCAGTCGTATTCTGTTAAAGGCGGTCGCATTATTGCGGGCTCGTAATGATGAACTCGCGGCAATCGAAGTGTGCGACACAGGTAAACCTTGGCAAGAAGCCTCAGTGGTTGATGTGGTCACAGGCGCAGATGCTATCGAATTTTTTGCCCATATTGCCCCAGGGCTTGAAGGCGCGCAGCAGCAAGTCGGTGGGGATTTTTATTACACCCGCCGCGAGCCCTTAGGCATTTGTGCTGGCATTGGCGCGTGGAATTATCCATTGCAAATCGCCTGTTGGAAGGCCGCACCTGCCTTAGCTAGCGGCAATGTGATGATTTTTAAACCTTCGGAAGAAACGCCGCTTGGCGCACTGAAATTAGCGCAACTCTTAAGTGAGGCGGGTTTACCTGATGGCGTATTTAACGTCGTCATGGGCGATGGCAAGGTTGGCGCTTGGTTAACGGGGCATCCGGATATTGCCAAAGTGTCCTTCACAGGCGAAGTCGGTACAGGCAAGAAAGTCATGGCCGCGGCGGCAAGTTCATTAAAAGACGTCACTATGGAACTCGGTGGTAAATCACCGCTTATCGTATTTGATGATGCTGATATCGATAATGCCGTTTCAGGTGCCATGCTCGGTAACTTCTATACCCAAGGTGAAGTCTGTACTAATGGGACGCGGGTGTTTGTCCATGAGTCAGTTTATCCACGCTTTATCGAAAAACTGCTTATGCGTACTCAAACCAATATTGTGGTGGGCGATCCTATGGCGCCAGAGACTAACTTTGGCGCCTTGATCTCCAAAGATCACCAGCAAAAAGTGCTCGATTATATTCAGCAAGGTATCGATGACGGCGCAACTCTGCTCACGGGAGGCATAACGTTAACGCCAGAGAATGCCCCTAATGGTTACTTTGTTGCCCCGACGATTTTCACCGATTGCACCGACGAGATGCGCATCTGTAAAGAAGAAATCTTTGGCCCTGTAATGTCCGTGCTTACCTTTAAAGATGAAGCCGAAGTGATTGCTCGGGCAAACAATACCGCTATGGGCTTGGCCGCTGGGGTGTTTACCCAAGATATCAGCCGTGCTCACCGGGTCATTCATCAGTTACAGGCGGGTATTTGCTGGATCAATGCCTATGGTGCCTCACCAGCCGAAATGCCTGTGGGTGGCTATAAGTTGTCGGGCATTGGCCGTGAAAACGGTAGCGAGACACTCAAGCATTACACTCAAGTTAAAGCCGTTTACGTGGGTCTGCAGCCCTTAGAAAGCCCATTTTAAGGAGGCATTTTGACTCAGTCATTAGAGCAAAAATATTATAACTACATCATAGTTGGTGCAGGCTCAGCGGGTTGTGTGCTCGCCAATCGCTTGTCAAAGGATCCTAAAAACGAAGTGCTGTTATTAGAAACCGGAGGCAGCGATAAGAGCATCTTTATTCAAATGCCGACGGCGTTATCAATTCCGATGAACAGCCCTAAATATGCTTGGCAGTTTGAGACGCAGCCTGAGCCGTATTTAGATAATCGCAAGATGCATTGTCCTCGGGGCAAGGTGCTTGGCGGTTCATCGTCGATCAATGGCATGGTATACGTTCGTGGTCATGCTAGGGACTTTGATGAGTGGCAGGCGCAAGGGGCGACCGATTGGGATTATAGCCACTGCTTACCGTACTTTAAGAAGGCGGAAACCTGGGCCTTTGGTGGTGATGAGTATCGCGGTGAGTCTGGGCCGTTAGGCGTGAATAACGGCAATCAAATGCAAAACCCGTTGTACCAAGCCTTTGTGGATGCGGGCATTGCGGCGGGGTATTTATCGACCGCCGATTATAATGCGGCGCAGCAAGAAGGTTTTGGCCCTATGCATATGACGGTCAAAAAAGGCGTACGCTGGTCAACCGCCAATGCCTATTTACGCCCAGCGATGGCTAGACGTAACCTCACGGTTGTGACCCATGCCTTAGTGCATAAAGTGTTATTGGAAGGCCAAATGGCCGTTGGCGTTCGCATTGAACATAAAGGTAAAGTTGAAGATATTCGTTGTAACAAAGACGTGATTTTAGCTGCAGGTTCAATAGGTTCGCCGCATTTGTTGCAATTATCAGGCATTGGCGATCCCAAAATATTGGCTGATGCTGGGGTCGAGTTACAACATGAGTTACCCGGTGTTGGTCAGAATTTACAGGATCATTTAGAGTTTTATTTCCAATTCAAATGCCTTAAACCGATTTCACTCAATGGCAAGTTAGATCCTTTTAACAAGTTCTTAATCGGTGCTCGGTGGATTTTAGATAGATCCGGTTTAGGGGCCACGAATCACTTCGAGTCCTGTGGCTTTATTCGCTCAAAAGCGGGTCTGGAGTGGCCGGATTTACAGTACCACTTTTTACCTGCGGCCATGCGTTACGATGGCAAAGAAGCCTTTGCGGGTCATGGGTTTCAGGTACATGTGGGCCATAACAAGCCTAAGAGTCGTGGTGCCGTGACCTTAGTGTCGGCAGATCCTAAAGCGCCACCTAAGATCCAGTTCAATTATTTACAGCATCCCGATGATATTGAAGGCTTTAGGGCCTGCGTGCGTTTGACCCGTGAGATCATCAATCAAGCGCCATTCGATGAGTATCGCGGTGAGGAAATTCAACCCGGCATACAAGTGCAAACCGATGCGCAAATCGATGCCTTTGTGCGTCAATCGGTTGAGAGTGCTTACCATCCTTCTTGTTCGTGCAAGATGGGCATGGATGCGATGGCGGTGGTGGATCCCGAAACCCGCGTGCATGGATTGCAGAATTTACGGGTGGTGGATTCTTCTATTTTCCCGACTATCCCGAACGGCAATTTGAACGCGCCGACCATCATGTTGGCCGAGCGCGCCGCGGATATGATTTTAGAGGCTGAGATGTTAGCGCCAGC
Source organism: Shewanella sp. SW1 (assembly GCF_025653545.1). NCBI lineage: Bacteria > Pseudomonadati > Pseudomonadota > Gammaproteobacteria > Alteromonadales > Shewanellaceae > Shewanella > Shewanella sp. SW1. The sequence continues at coordinate 355,223 of NZ_JAKKSG010000001.1, forward strand.
GGACTGTGCCGTTGTGGTTGCCGACGCTTGGCAAACCATACAAAGAAGTACAGCTACAAGTTAACGGCGCAAGTTAACGCCATAAGTGCACAACATGCCTGCTCGGTCCGTCTTATCGATGGGCTGGCGGCTTCAACTTTGAAAAGACTCATTAATTGATGACTCAAAAGGGTCATGATTCATTTTGTCTAAAGGGTCGGTCAGCCCGCAGTGAGTGTGCAAATGACCGCTTTCACGACTGATCATCTATCAGGGTTTAACTATCGCGGAGTATTTTTAAGTAGCGATATTTAAGGCTTGAGGGCAGAACGTTGCCTTTAAAAATGGTTCAGTTTTTATTATTAAATAAAAACATGGAGTTACATTTTATGGGTTTATATCCAGATGCCGACTTATACCCAGTATCGACTGGGACTGAGTGCTCATTATGACTTGGTTATTATCCGCAGGGATACTGTTCACTTTTGCCGCGATTGCGTTTGTGATTTATCGCTGGGGCAATATTCGCTGTATCGGCGTGACGCCTGTGCGTACTTTTACCTTTATCGCGATTCTGTTTACCTCAGGACTTGATGTCGGCTTGATCATGTTTCCGCTCACCGAGTTTGCGGGTTACGCCAATGTGGCGGCGAGTCCTGAATACGGCTTTAGTAATCCGCTGGCGATTGAGTTTGGCTTCTGGGCCTTCTTGATTTGGAGCTTCTACTTTTTAACCTGTTTTTATTTTTGTGTCATCGAGCCTAGGGTGAGATTCTTCGATATTCCTTGGGTTAAGTTCATCAATAATATCGTAATTATTGGCACCTGCGCCTTTACCGCCTATTTGCTATTGAGCAATTTACCTTGGTATTTACCCGAATTAGGTGATGGCGAAACCATAGTCGGTAGCTTCTATTTAATCGTATTTATGGTGATCGCCGCGGCGGTATATTCCAGCACTAGCATACGTTATGTGCGTATCTTGAGTCTGGCGAGCACTTGGTTATTTTTAGGCTTGATTGCCATGATGTGGGCCAGTGCATTTTTATCGGCTGACTCGAGTGTGGGCGAGTTCTTTACGACCTTTGCCATGCTGGGTGACTACTTCGGCAATATTCAACATTTTGTGTTACCCATCAACGACTACCATGAGTTTTATCTGTTCTGGTGGTTTGCATGGAGCATTATGATAGGCCAATTTACCTCGCGCTTTGTCGGTGGCATGAAAACCTATCAAGTGCTGCTGGCCATGATGGTGTTTCCGTCTATCCCCATCGCGATTTGGTTCACTGTACTTTATTACTACAGCGCCAATGGCTTAGATACCTCGGGCTTCTATAATCTGGCGATGGTGATTGTGGGAATTACCTTTGTAATCAATTCCCTCGACTCACTGGTGCGCCTCTATACCGATAATCTTAATTTGACCATTGAGCGGTTAGGCAAGCTTAAATATGTCAGTTTTAACTTAGTCTTGCTCTGCAGTCTGACATTACTTTTTCAATTAGACTTTCTTCAAATTCAATGGGTTGGTGCAATCGCACTGGGCCTGATCTTTAGCTGTTTTGGTTACATCATGATGACGCAATTGCAAACTGTTCGTGCCATTGAGCGCTCGCCAAAAGAGAACAAAATCGACTTTACTAAAATTGAGCTAGCCAACTAATGGAAAAATTAATAATGAAATCAAAATGTTTTTATCTTGTCGCTGGAGGGTTGTTATTGGTGTCAACAGCGGCCAATGCCGGATTATCGGCCACTGTGACGGCGACGTCGGATTACACTTTTAACGGTGTCAGCCAAACTGACAGCGGCCCAGCGCTGCAAGGCAATTTGGATTATGGTTTTGATTCGGGATGGTATGTGGGTGGCTTTACCTCGAACGTCGACTTTGGGGGGAACGACAGCACTTGGTTGGAACTCGATGCCTATGTGGGTAAGTTTTATCAGCTCAATGAGCAACTGAGTTTCGATGTCGGACTGGCTTATTACACTTACCACGGCGAGTCGTTTTCCGATGAGTACAACTATCCTGAGCTGTATAGCAAGTTAGGGTATGATAGTTCACTGGGTCACTCTGAGGCTAAGTTGACCTATACATGGGATTACTTTGGTTTGGGTGGTGAGCATTACACTATGTTGCTTGGCCATACTGTCAGTGTCGCTGAAGGGCATAATATTCGCTTTAGTGTCGATCGCTCGACATCACTTGATAAGGATAAATGGTCATGGGATGGTGGCAAATCTTTTAATCATTTCCGTATCGCCTATCTGACCAGCTGGAGTGGCTTTGATTTCAGTCTTGCTGCCGAAGATACTAGCATGAACTTAGATACCAGTGACGAGCGTCTCGTGTTGTCGGTATCGCGTCAATTCATGTTGTAACCTCAGGGATTTTGCCTTAAAAGCGCCTCCCGTGGGTGAGTTCAGTCGCGCTTTCTGGTAAGGTGCACTCGTTGCTTAGAATGGGGAGAATGAAAAGAACGATGGAAAAGTACGAACAACTGCTTATTTCGCTGCGCCGAGTGATACGCGCTATCGACATTCATTCTCGCCAGCTGAACAAACACTCAGGTTTAACTGGGCCGCAATTGATGGTGATGCAGAAAATCGCCCAATTGGATGCGCCATTGGCTAAAACCGTGGCGGAAGAAATTACGCTCAGCCCTGCGACTGTAACGACCATTATCGATCGACTCGAGGGCCGTGGTTTAGTGATCCGTCTGCGCAGTGAGACTGACAAACGTAAGGTGCATTTATATCTTAGCGATGCGGGACGAGCGCTGTTACAGGACTCTCCTAAACCGTTACAGGATCATTTTATTAAGCGTTATCAGAATCTTGAAGAATGGGAGCAGAGTCAATTGCTCTCAGCCGTTGAGCGTATCGCGACTATGATGGACGCCGATAAAATTGATGCGGCGCCTATGCTCTTGGTGGGGAAGATCCAAGGGGATGAGTAATCGTTTAGCTCATGCTTTAAATTGATTAGACGTTAAAATCGATTAGATTTTAAAATGAAAAAGCACTGAATCTTCAGTGCTTTTTTGCTTTTAGTTAGATGTCGTTTAGCTGTGCGTCTTTTAGATGCTTAAGCAGCAGGGCAGCTTGTTTTAGCAACAGAGTTAATCAGGATTTCTTGCACTGGCGTATTAGCAAAACCACCGCTGTTTTTTGTCGGTACTATGCTGATTTGATCCGCCACATCCATGCCGTCGACCACTTTGCCAAACACGGCATAACCATAATTACTCGCAGACGCATCCAAATGTGGATTATCTAACACATTGATAAAGAACTGTGATGTTGCAGAGTTAGGATCATCCGTGCGAGCCATGGAGATAGTGCCACGTTTGTTGCTAATACCGACAGCGGCTTCATTCTTGATGGGGGCATCGCCTGGTTTGCTTTTGAGCCCAGTGGTAAAACCGCCGCCTTGGATCATAAAGTTATTAACGGTTCTATGGAATAAGGTGCCGTTATAGAATGACTTATCAACATACTGCTTAAAGTTTTTACCTGTGATTGGCATGTTAGTTAAGTCAATGGCAAGTGTGATATCGCCTTTCGTGGTTTTCATTAAATAACACACATCCGCAGCTAAGGCTGGCGGAGTGGGATCGGGCGTCGGTGGCGTCGGCGTTAAATCACCATCTGTACTTCCTTCACAACCCGTCAAGGCAATGCAGCCGACAAATAGTAATCCTGATAACTTCTTCATTTCATATCCTTATTCTCAATCATCATTGGGGTGTTTTTGCTTTAGCATTCCATGGGAGCGAGCCACTGGCGTATATGCGAGGGCATATCAGGTTCCATGAATTTAATGTTGTTATTATGTTTCTATGCTGTAGCGAGACGAGATGTTGACAGAGGAGAGATAGGCTGTTCAAGTTATAAAACGCAATTGATACAAAGTGTTGCACTGATGTCTGTGGTTAATATGTCACCTGACGTATTTGTTAGTATTAGTCTGAACGCAATGACATAAAAATGACTTACGCTTGTCATGTTATTTCTACCCATTTGCTCTTCACTTATTGCATGCTTTAGGAGCCATGCTTGCCCTCTTGCTGAACGCATGCCCCAATTTAGTGCATTCCACTCTTTATATCCTGATAGCTACTGAGCGCCAACTTAACTGAGTGCTTCTAGTAAGTTACTGATTTTTTGAAAAAGTTTTTTGTTATTTCTCTGAAATATTTATGTCATCTTCTTGTTACTTTTTGTTGGCATGGTTACTGTATATCTAAAGCTATGGATGAGCGGTCGCGGGGGCGACAAAATATGGGGCTGGAAAAGTTGCTGTATTTGCGGGGAGTTGGAGCAGAATTTACTGATTGTTTTGGCCAAAACATCCATATTTCCGAGCTAGACAGGCAAGGTATCTTGACCTGTATGTTACAGGAAAAAAACAGCGTGGCAGGGACTGCCATTGATGCTCCTGCTACAGAAGCGTTATCGAGTGATGCTGGGCTGACCTGTGTCGATGCGGTATTGACCGAAGCATTGATCGCGTCGCAAATTGACTTGCTGGATGCCCGTCCTTGGACTCAGGTGCTACCTGAATTCCATTGGTGTTTTGTGGATGAACCTTGGATAAGCCTTTGTTTACCAGAAACCTACACCTCAGATCTGAGTGTGGCGATTGAATGCGAACAGGGTGAGTCCATCGTATTCGATGTGCCTTTCTCGGCGCTTAAGTCCATTGGCGATTACCGCATTGAACAAACGCTTTATCTACACTATCGCCTTGATCTTACGCAACTGGGATTCGCACGCCTCGATTTAGCTGAGGCCAAGACCCAAGCTTTCCCTGACAACTTAATGCCCGCCGAGACTGAAGCGGTGAATTTAGCGTCCTATTTCCTGAGCAGCCAAGAGTTCACTAACAACCCTGCATTCACAAAAAACCAAGACTCATTTGTGCAAGTAGCAGACAAAAATGCGAGTGATTTCTCTGTGTTAGGTTTGGGCTTTCATCGCATAGCCTTAAGCTTAAAACATGCCCTATCGACAAGTGCACAAGCGGCAAGCTCTGCGCTAGAGGGCTGTGTGACGGCAGAGGCTGATACTCGTACTTTGTTCTCTGGTACCTTAATGGTGGCGCCGCGGGCCGCTTACCAAGGCGTACTCACGGCTGTTGCCCAAGGTAAACGCCATAAACCTTGGGGGATCAGCGTCCAACTCTACAGTTTGCGCAGCGAGAGCCAATGGGGCATTGGCGACTTTGGTGATTTAGAACAACTGATCGGGCTGGTGGCGGCGCAGGGCGCGGATTTTATTCAACTCAATCCCTTGCATGCCCTCGATATCGCGGCGCCAGAGCATCCGAGTCCCTATAGTCCGTGCGATCGCCGCAGACTTAATCCTCTATATATTCAATTACAAAGCGTTCCTGAATACCAAACTCTTGCCACTGAATTTTCAAGTTCTACTTGGGTAGAGGCTATCGCTTTACTGAATCGTGATAATTGGCTCGATTATCCTAAAGTGAGCGAGCTGAAATACCGTGCCTTTGAGCAGTTATATCGCGTTTTTTGTGACACGCATCTGGCGAACGACACGCCCAGAGCGCAAAGATTCCATGAATTTGTGCGTGAGCAGGGCAGTGCGCTACAAGAGTTTGCTCAAGCGGAATATTTGCGTAGTCCTAAAGCGTTTGTGCAAGAGGAAGGTTTCTATCTTTACCTGCAATTTGTGGCTGAAAAGCAGTTACACCTCTGTCAGCTAAAAGCGAAAGAGGTGGGGATGGGGTTGGGATTGATCCGTGATTTGGCCGTTGGTGCAGCGCTGCAGGGCAGTGAAGTACAGGCCAATGCCGAGCAGTTTTGTTTGAATGCCAGCATAGGTGCACCGCCCGATCCCTTCGCACCCCAAGGACAAAATTGGGGTTTAACGCCACTCGATCCGGTTAAGTTAAAACAACATAATTTCAGTCATTTTATCGCCTTGAACCGCGCCAATATGGAAAGCTGTGGTGCCTTGCGTATCGATCATGTGATGGGCTTACTGCGACTCTGGTGGTGGCCGCTGGATAAGCAACTCGGTCATGGTGCCTATGTGTATTATCCCGTCGAAACTTTGCTTGCCATCGTTTGCCTTGAGAGCCAACGTGCTCGCTGTGTGGTGATTGGCGAAGATTTAGGACTGGTGCCACCTGAAATTATTCATCGTCTCTACACTTCTGGCATTTATTCCAACGAGTTGTTCTATTTCTGCAAAGACCATCAAGGCTTTAAATCACCGGATCAATATAAGTCCCAAAGCTTAATGATGCTGGCGAACCACGATGTGCCGACTTTAGTCGCTTGGTGGTGTGGCAGTGATTTACACCTGCGTCGACAGTTATCCCTGTTTGAAACTGACGAGCAGCTAGGCGAGGCGCTCGCTGGGCGTGAACATGAAAAGCAGCAACTCATTTCACTGTTAGTCGCTCAAGGTCTGTTAGCCGAGGCGGCGATAGCCGAACTCGATATTCAAACCTTGCTCACGGCTTGGATGACCTTAGGAGCTCGCGGTAATAGTGCGCTATACAGCGTGCAACTGTGCGATTTATTAGCCGATCGCCATGCGGTGAACATTCCTGGTACTTGGCTCGAATATCCAAATTGGCAGCGTCGCCTGCCGCTGAATTTAACGCAAGTGTCGACTTCGCCAGAGATACTGCAGCGATTACAAAATATCGCTGTGGCGAGACAGCTACCGAGCTAAATCTAGCACCAGCGAAAGGCAGCCTAAGTCGCACCACATTATGCCATCCCTAAAGATGAGATTATTAGGGGGATGTGGGTAAAGAGTGCCAATTTGCAAGTTTAATTGACTGATAAACGGAAGAAAAATGATGACTCAAGCCAATGCCTATTTCTACGATGGTGCCGACGTCGCCCTACTTAATGGTCAATACACTGATGTTTTTTCGCTCTTGGGTATGCACTGTGCCAACGAGGGTAAGGCATTAATTGTTCGTTGTTTTTTTCGCAATGCCCTCAGTGTGGATGTGATCAGCATTAAAGATGGCCGCAAAGTAGCGAGTTTGGACAAAGTCAACGAGCAGGGACTGTTCGCCGGCACTCTGGGACGACGCGTCAAGCCGTTTCTCTACTTGCTACGGGTGGAATATCCCCTGTGTCAGTTAGATATAGTCGACCCTTATCAGTTTGATTCACTGCTCAATAGTGACGATATTTACCTGTTTGGTGAAGGCAGCGCCGAGCGTGCCTATGAATTTTTAGGTGCCAACTGGCGTCAAACCCAAGGCGTCGAAGGCGTGCATTTTTGTGTGTGGGCACCCAATGCTAAGCGGGTGTCTGTGGTGGGAGATTTTAACCATTGGGACGATACTCGCCATGTGATGCGCCAACATATTGCCAATGGTTTATGGGAGCTATTTTTACCCAATGTGGCCGAAGGTGCACACTATAAGTTTGATTTGGTTTATCAAAATGGTGAGCGCCATACTAAATCCGATCCTATGGCAACCCAAATGGAATGCGCGCCCCACAATGCTTCTATCGTGCCCAAAAAAGCCCACCATAGCTGGAATGATACCGCTTGGATGAGTAAGCGAGCGGCGACTGCTTGGCATAAAGCGCCCATGTCGGCCTACGAAGTGCACTTAGGTTCGTGGCGTCGTAAGGGAGAGCAAGGCGAGCAATATCTTGATTATCAAGACTTGATTGAACAGCTTATTCCCTATGTGAAAGAGCAAGGCTTTACCCACATCGAACTGATGCCGATCAGCGAGTTTCCCTTTGATGGTTCGTGGGGATATCAGCCTGTGGGTCTCTATGCGCCGACCCACAGATTTGGCGATGCCAATGGGTTAAAGGCCTTTGTGGATGCCTGCCATCAGGCGGGGATTGGTATTATCCTCGATTGGGTGTCGGCGCATTTCCCTAAGGATCCCCACGGCTTAGTGCGTTTCGATGGCACATGTCTGTATGAGCATGAAGATCCTCGCAAGGGTACACATCCCGATTGGGATACCCTAATTTATAACTATGATCGCGGTGAAGTGCGCAGCTTCTTGTTGAGTAATGCCTGTTACTGGCTGCGGGAGTTCCACTTTGATGGCCTGCGTCTCGATGCCGTGTCTTCTATGTTGTATCTCGATTACAGCCGCGAGCCGGGCCAATGGCTGCCTAATGCCTATGGTGGACGGGAGAATCTCGAAGCCATTAGTTTCTTACAAATTTTGAATCAACGCCTGTACCAAGCTTTCCCCGGCATTTGCATGATCGCCGAAGAGTCCACCGCCTTTGCGGGAGTGACTAAGCCGACGGATCAGCAAGGTCTCGGCTTTGGTTTTAAGTGGAATATGGGCTGGATGAACGACAGCTTAAGCTACTTAGGCCGTGACCCGCTTTACCGCCAGTTCCACCATCATCAATTGACCTTCAGTTTAATGTACGCCTATACCGAGCAATTTATGTTGTCCGTGAGTCACGATGAAGTGGTCCACGGCAAGGGTTCGTTGCTGCATAAAATTCCCGGTGATGATTGGCAGAAATTTGCAACTCTGCGTGCTTATTACGGTTTTATGTGGGGGCATCCCGGTAAGAAATTACTCTTTATGGGCTGCGAGTTTGGTCAGCGAAATGAGTGGAACCATAACCAGAGTTTAGATTGGCACTTATTGGCCTATGAACCGCACCAAGGCGTCCAGCGTTGGCTTAAAGATCTCAATCACTTATATCAAAAAATGCCAGCCTTATCGGTTCAGGATTACGAGGGCGCAGGATTTAGTTGGCTAGATTGTGAGAATAGCCGCGACAGCATCTTTACCTTTGTGCGTTACGGGTTAGCGGGTGATGCACCGTTAGTGTTTGTCATCAACATGACGCCCCAATTGCACACTGGGTTCCGTATTGGTTTGCCCTTGGCGGGGGATTACCGCGAATATCTTAATAGCGATAGCCAGATTTATGGTGGCAGTAATCAAGGTAATGCGGGCACTGTGGTTGCTGAGTCGCTACCGTGGCAGGGAATGGCGCAGAGCGCGCTGATCACTGTGCCGCCCTTGGGCTGCCTAGTGATAGGGCCTGCAACTGGATTGGCTGAGGCGAACTAGCATGCAAAAGCCTACGGCTGATGATATTAAGCTTAATCCTGACGCTAAAAACCACCCATTTCAAAGCGAAAAATGGGCGTTAGGGGTAGGTGAGCCTTTTCCGCTCGGTGCTAATGTTGAAGGCGATGGCGTCAACTTTGCGTTATTTTCAGCTAACGCCACAGCGGTCGAGTTATGTTTATTTGATGACAATGGCGAGCAAGAAATCGCGCGGATTGCGTTAACTGAGCAAACCCAGCAAATCTGGCATGTGTTTGTGCAAGGGCTTAAGGCGGGGCAACTCTACGGTTATCGCGTTTATGGCTCCTATGAGCCTCTGCTTGGTCATAGATTTAACCCCAATAAATTATTGCTCGACCCCTATGCGCGCCAGCTCGTCGGTGAATATCGCGACCATGAGTCTAACTATGGTTACGAGCTGAACCACATGGATGAAGATTTATCTTTCAGTAAGTTAGATAACGCTGCCCATGTGCCAAAATGCAAGGTCGTGGACATTCGTCCATTAATCGATATCGCCGCTAAGCAGTCGATTCAGCCCCTTGCGACTAGGTTTCAGCCCAAACCCCTAGAGCGCAGCATTATTTATGAGATGCACGTTAAAGGCTTTACGGCGGCGCATCCTGAGATTGAACCTAATAAACGCGCCACCTTTGCGGGCTTAGCGACTCAGCCTGCTATCGATTATTTGGCTGAACTTGGGGTGACGTGCGTCGAGTTACTCCCTGTACAGGCCTTTTTCACTGAACCATTTTTGCTCGAGAAAAAGCTCACTAACTATTGGGGTTACAACAGTATCGGCTTTTTTGCCCCTGAGCCGAGTTATCTGTCATCCGACGATATTGGTGAGTTTCGGGCCATGGTGGATGCACTTCACGGCGCAGGTATCGAAGTGATCCTCGATGTGGTCTATAACCACAGCGCCGAGGGGAGTCGACTTGGGCCGACCTTTAGTTTTCGTGGCATAGATAATCTCAGTTATTACCGCCTGCATCCGAATGATAAGCGTTTTTATATTAATGATACGGGTTGTGGAAACACCTTAAATATCAACCATCCACGCATGTTACAGCTCGTACTAGATTCGCTGCGTTATTGGGTAGAAATCATGGGTGTCGATGGGTTTCGCTTCGACTTGGCGGCTTGCTTAGGTCGCGAGGCCTATGGTTTTGATCCCGGCTCAGGTTTCTTCGATGCGCTGTTGCAAGACCCTGTTTTGTGCCGAGTGAAATTGATTGCTGAGCCTTGGGATATTGGCCCCGGTGGTTATCAATTGGGCAATTTCCCCGTGGCTTTTAGCGAATGGAACGACAGATATAGAGACACTATGCGCCGCTTTTGGCGCGGCGATCACAGCATGTTGCCCGAATTTGCTCGGCGTTTTCACGGCTCGGGGGATTTTTTTGAGCACAGTGGCCGTCCACCTGCGACTAGTCTTAATTTTTTAACCAGTCACGACGGTTTTACCCTTAAAGACTTGGTGAGTTATACCCAGCGCCATAACTTGGCAAATGGGGAGGATAACCGCGACGGTCACCAAGAAAACTTCAGCCATCATTATGGGATTGAAGGGGAAACCGAAGATAGCTCAATTCTGGCACTTCGCAGTCGTCAACAACGTAACTTATTGACTACGCTATTTTTATCCCAAGGTGTGCCTATGTTGTTGAGCGGTGATGAGACGGGCCGCACTCAGCAAGGCAACAATAATGCCTATTGCCAAGACAATGAACTGAACTGGTTTGATTGGTCGGCAAAGGGCATGGACACTGAGCTGTTGGCCTTTACTCAACAGCTTATTGCCCTGCGGAAACGTTTCCCGCTGTTATGTGCTAAGCGCTTCATTCACGAACAGTTATTGGCTGAATCCTTAGCCGATATTGGTACTCGATTAGATTGGTTTAGTCGCCAAGGTGAACAAATGACCAAGAGCTTGTGGACCGAATCTATGTGCCGCAGTTTGTCTGTGGTGCTTTCCGGTGATTTAGAAGATCAAGGCAAGCAGCAAGCTTTGCTGTTGATGGTTAATGCCGACGACAATCCTCTCGCTTTTACCCTGCCGACTTTCGAGCACTTGAGTCCGTGGCAATGCCTTATTCATACCCAAACTGAGCCGCTGGATGTTCAGATCTCTGCGACGCGATACTTACTGCAAGATCGTAGTCTCATGCTTTTTCATGCTGATTTGATTTTATAGGAAATGAAGGAATTAACTATGAGTGACAAAAGCGAGCTGAGCCCCAATACCAGCGAAAAACCAGTAACACTAGCTCAGTCAAAAGCCGCGAGCAAGAAGGCGCCAGCTAAGCGTCAGACTAAGTCTAAAGCCGCTGAGCCCTGTGAACCCTGCGATGCTTTGCCCGCTTCCTTTGAGCGCCATTTACGTTATGGACTCAGCCGTGGCGAAGGCGTGAGCTGCGAATTATTTCAAGCGTTAGCATACAGCGTGAAAGAACAGATGCTAGATAATTGGCGTCAGACTCGAGTGGATGACAGCCATTTTAAGCGCAAGCAAGTGGCGTATTTATCCCTCGAATTTTTGATGGGCCGGGCGCTAGGTAATGCACTACTGAGTTTAGATTTGCAACAAGATAGCCGTGATGCCTTGAGCAACTATGCGGTATCGTTAGAAGAGTTAGAAGAGGCCGAACATGATGCCGGTTTAGGCAACGGCGGCCTAGGTCGATTAGCAGCGTGTTTCCTCGATAGCTGCGCCAGCATGGACTTATCAGTGACAGGCTATGGCATACGTTACGAATATGGCATGTTCGCCCAGAAGATAGTCGACGGTTATCAAGTTGAACGCCCTGACCGTTGGCTGCGCGAAGGCAATCCGTGGGAAGTGCGCGTGCCGACCCACAACGTGACAGTGCCATTTTTTGGCCACACAGAATCCTATGTCGATAAACAAGGCCGTCGGCACATTATTTGGGTTGAAACCCAAGATGTGCTCGCCGTCGCCTATGACATGCCTGTTCCCGGTTATCGCAATGGGCGGGTAAATACCTTGAGATTGTGGAAGGCTGAAGCGACCGATGATTTTGATTTAGCTGAGTTTAACCAAGGCGACTACACGGAAGCCGTGGCCCGTAAAAACTTGGCCGAGCAGATCACTATGGTACTCTATCCTAATGATGCGAGCGAGAACGGCAAAGAGCTGCGATTACGGCAGCAATACTTTTTATCCTCCGCTAGCTTGCAGGATTTACTCAAACGTTGGGTGAGTCGTCATGGTCATGATTTTACGCAGTTTGCCGCTAAAAATGTCATGCAGTTGAATGACACTCACCCTAGCATTGCCGTGCCTGAGTTGATGCGATTATTGATCGACGAATACGGTTTGGAATGGGACAGTGCGTGGGCGATTACCAGCCAGACCATGGCTTACACTAACCATACCCTGTTGCCTGAAGCACTAGAGCGTTGGCCCGTGCGTATGATGGCGCAAATGTTGCCACGCATCTTAGAAATCATTTATGAAATCAACGCCCGTTACTTAGATATAGTCGCCCACCATTGGCCAGGAAATAGTGAGAAATTGGCGAGTATGTCAATTATTCAAGATGGTCCACATCCCCATGTGCGTATGGCGTATTTGGCGATTGTGGCGAGTTTCTCGGTCAACGGTGTCGCGGGTTTACACACGCAACTACTCAAATCTGGGTTGTTTAAGGATTTCTATGAGTTGTGGCCGCATAAGTTTAATAACCGCACTAATGGTGTGACGCCAAGGCGTTGGCTTGCCCATTGTAACCCTGCCTTAGCTAAGTTACTGACTGCCCATTTAGGTCAAGAATGGGTGACAGACTTAAGCCAGTTAACGGCGCTCAATGCTCTCACACAGGACAAGGCGTTTATCCAAAAATGGCGTGATGTGAAGCAAGCCAACAAGGCTTTGCTGGCTAAGATGATTGTTAAGGAATGTGGGGTTGAGTTCGATCCGGCTATGCTGTTTGACGTGCAAGTGAAGCGTATTCACGAATATAAACGTCAGTTACTCAATATCTTGCATGTGATTCATCTCTATCATCAGATCCAGCAAGGCCACACCGAAAACATGGTGCCACGTTGTGTATTGATCGGCGGTAAAGCGGCGCCCGGTTACTTTATGGCTAAGTTGATCATCAAGCTCGCCAGCAATGTTGCTCATATGGTCAATTCCGATCCTATGGTGACGCCTTATCTACGCTTTGCTTTCTTACCCAATTACAACGTCAGCGCCATGGAAAAAATCTGTCCGGGGACTGACTTATCCGAGCAAATTTCAACCGCGGGCAAAGAGGCATCGGGCACGGGCAATATGAAGTTCATGATGAACGGCGCCCTGACAATCGGCACTATGGATGGCGCCAATATCGAGATGTTAGAGGAAGTGGGCTCTGAGAACTTCTTCCTGTTTGGACTCAATGCGGAGCAGGTCTCGCAGGTACGTAACCATTATCATCCGCGCAGTATTATTGATGATTCACCGGCGTTATCTGAGGTGATGAAGTTACTCAAAAGTGGTCACTTCAATCTGCTTGAGCCGGGGATTTTCGATCCCATTATTACCGCCATCGAAAGCAGCGACGATCAATGGATGACGGCCGCCGACTTTGACAGTTACCGAGTCGTGCAAGAAGCCGTGGCGCGGGCCTATAAAGATCCGCAGGTGTGGACGCAGATGAGTATTCGCAATACCGCCGCCAGTGGGCGTTTTTCGAGTGATGTGACGATCGCGGGTTATCGCGATGAAATTTGGAAACTGTAAGGGCTGGGCTCTGGGTAATAAGTCTTGTTATTGCGGACGAGTATAAAGGTTAAGTGTTTGAAAGGAATGCAACAATCAATGGAAGGAATGGGGAATGCAAGTGAGAAATACTCAGGGGAATACGGCTGTTTCTGCCGTATCGAGAAGCCATTTATGGGCAATCAGTTTGCCGATTTCGGAGTAAGAGCCTATGTCTAATGTTCGTTATATCAGTAATTTAACTCGTGAAACCTATGCGTTGATTTTAGCTGGTGGGCGCGGGTCTCGCTTGCATGAACTCACGGATTGGCGTGCTAAACCGGCGCTGTATTTCGGTGGTAAGTTTCGTATTATCGATTTTCCGTTGTCTAACTGCATCAACTCGGGTATTCGCCGCGTAGGTGTGGTCACTCAGTACAAGTCGCATTCCTTGATCCGCCATGTAATGCGCGGTTGGGGCCATTTTAAGAAAGAGTTAGGCGAGTCGGTGGAGATTTTACCCGCCTCACAACGCTATTCGGAAAACTGGTATCAAGGCACGGCCGATGCGGTATTCCAAAACATCGACATCATTCGCCACGAGCTGCCTAAATACGTAATGGTGTTGTCGGGCGATCACGTGTATCGCATGGATTATGCGGGGTTATTAGCCGCCCATGCCGAGTCGGGTGCAGATATGACAGTCTCTTGCCTTGAAGTGCCGATTGCCGAAGCTGCGGGTTCGTTTGGGGTGATGGAAGTCGATGAAGAGATGCGCATTTTAGGCTTTGAAGAAAAGCCGCTGCAACCTAAGCATTCTCCGGGTAATCCTGAAATGTGTTTAGCATCTATGGGCAACTATGTGTTTAACACAGAGTTTTTGTTTGACCAGCTCAAGAAAGATGCCTTAAACGAAAGCTCAGATCGCGATTTTGGTAAGGATATTATTCCTGCGATCATCGAAAAACATAATGTGTTCGCCTATCCCTTTAAGAGCGCTTTCCCGAACGAGCAAGCCTATTGGCGCGATGTGGGTACGCTAGACTCTTTCTGGCAAGCGAATATGGAACTGTTATCGCCTACGCCAGCACTGAATTTGTACGATGCGAAATGGCCAATTTGGACTTTCCAAGAACAATTGCCACCCGCTAAATTTGTGTTTGATGACGATGATAGACGCGGTATGGCGTTGGACTCGATTGTTTCGGGCGGTTGTATTATTTCGGGTGCGACAGTGCGCCGTAGTGTATTGTTTAACGAAGTGCGCGTTTGTTCTTATTCGTTAGTTGAAGATTCAGTAGTGCTACCCGATGTAGTCGTGCTGCGCCATTGCAAAATCAAGAATGCGATACTTGACCGTGGCTGCATTATTCCCGAAGGCATGGTGATAGGTTATAACCATGATCACGACAGAGCTAAAGGCTTTAGGGTGTCGGAAAAAGGCGTCACCTTAGTGACCCGTGACATGCTAGGTTTACCTGTGGGTTATGAATAGCGGTTGCAATTCATCCTTTGAGTCGAGAAGCATAACGAGTACAAACGGCTTAGAAACGGGCTTAAGCACAAGCTTTAACTACGGGCATTAAGCTAAGTGCAAGATTAAGCCCTTAGATTAAGCGCTTAGATTTAGCGCTTAGGTTTAGGCAGCTCAACAAGTCGCTGAAATGAAGTAGCGGGAGTATCCAATTAATTGAAACAACGCATTTTGATGGTCGCGGCTGAAAACGGTGCCCTTGCGGGCGCCAAGGTTGGCGGTATGGCGGATGTCATCCGTGATTTACCCGCCGCTTTGGCGGGTGTTGATTTGTGCGCCGATGTGATCATGCCAAGCTATGGCTTTTTAACTGCGGTAGCGAATCAACCCCAAGATCTGGGTGAGTTAACTGTGGCCTTTGGTGGTCGCTTTGAGCGAGTGCATTTGTTTTCCATGCCCCATCCCCATGTGCCAGAGGCGATGATTTATCTGCTCGAACATGTATTATGGCAATCCGTACCTGGGCAGATTTATAGCCAAGGCAGTGCCGAGCGTCCTTTCGCCGACGATGCGACTAAGTTTGCTTTCCTTTGCGCGAGCGTCGCGACAGCATTAGTTACTGGCCGAGTGCCTATGCCGACTGTGCTGCATTTACATGACTGGCATGCGGGCTGCTTAGCCATGTTAAGAGCATTCGTGCCTGAGTTCAGTGTTCTCAAAAAAATTGAGTGTGTGTTCTCTATCCACAATCTTGCGCTGCAGGGGATACGTCCCTTAAGCCAAGACTCATCCTCCTTTGCGGCTTGGTTTCCCGAGCTGTTTGCCACTTTGACGCAGGGGCAAAAACAGTTAATTACTGATCCCCGTTATCCTTACTGTGTTAACCCTATGCGCATGGGCATAGTGCTGAGCGACAAAGTGCATTTAGTCTCACCCAGTTATGCCAAGGAAGTGTTGCAGCCCTCCAGACCCGAAGCGGGATTTTTTGGTGGTGAAGGGTTAGAGCAAGACTTACAGGCCAAGGCCAATGACGGCAAAGTGGTGGGGATTTTAAATGGCTGTGTGTACTCAGCCGCAACCGATGTAAACCCTAAGCCAAAGGCGCGTATTCAAGTACCCGAGTTCAAGCAACTGCTGAGTGCGGTTGAAACTGCGTTAGTGCAATGGCAGGGGCATCAAACCCAAGTAAGCGGCGTGGACATGATTGCTTTTGCCCGCACCCAAGCCCATTGGCGTCAAGCGATGGCGGAGCAAGTACCGAGTCTGTTATTGACTTCGGTGGGCCGTTTGACCGATCAAAAAGTCTTACTGCTGCGCCATCAATTGCCCTCGGGTTTATCTGTGCTTGAAACCTTACTTAAAGCATTGAAGCAAACAAAACCGACGGCGCTGCTGATTTTACTCGGCAGTGGCGATGCATCGATTGCTAAGTCTTTCCAAGCGTTAGGGGCTAAATACGATAACCTATTATTTTTGCAGGGATACAACGAGGCGTTATCCGAAGCGCTGTATCAGTATGGCGATCTGTTTTTGATGCCAAGTTCCTTTGAGCCCTGTGGCATCAGTCAAATGTTGGCCATGCGCGCGGGACAGCCATGCTTAGTGCATAGTGTAGGCGGTTTAAAGGATACCGTTGAGGATGGAATTAATGGTTTTGCTTTTAACGGCAATAGCTTAAATGAGCAAGCCGAAGCGTTTTTGCAAAGGTTGATGCAAGCCATTGCTTGTTTCGAGGGAAAAACATGGCCACAAGTGCGTGCTGCGGCCATGGCACAGCGTTTTGACTGGCATTCTATTGCAGAGCAATATCGTCAACAACTCTATTGCAAAATGTAATGTGGTAAGTCCAAAGTGTGATGCGGCAAAGGGAATTAACGCATGATTTCTAAGTGATTCTGCTACACTTGTGGGGGAATGTTAAAATGGTATCAAGCCCCCTCATTTTTGGAGTCGCTCTCTGAGTTATGGATAAAGGTATTCTCTTTCCGTTAGTACAAAATGCGGCTTTATTGCTGGCGTTGGTATTTTTGTACGACGTGATCCCTAAAAAACACCAGCGGCAGTATTTTTTACTGTGGCGCATCATTATTGGGATGCTGATTGGTGGCATTGGTATCACTATTATGAGTACGCCTTGGGTATATTTGCCTGGCGTTTTCTTTGATACCCGTTCGGTTATTCTCTGTATTTCTGGTCTATTTTTCGGTGGTTTACCGACCTTAGTGGCTGTCGTGATGACGGCGCTGTATCGCATCAGTATCGGTGGCGCTGGTATATGGATTGGCGTCGGCGTGATAGTGTCATCCGGTTTAATCGGGGTGATCTGGCGTCAATATCGTAAGTCTCTGTTAGCCAATATTTCAGGTGGAGAAATTTTTCTCTTTGCCTATACCGTTCATATCGTGATGTTGTTGTGGTTCTTATTTTTACCCGATGGCATAGCAATGCCATTACTCGCCAAAGTGACCCTCCCTGTATTGACCATTTTCCCGATAGCGACTTGGCTATTGAGCCGCTTGTTATCGCGACGTTTTGAATTAGAGCGTGATGAACAAATTCGTCTGCAGGATGATTTCCTTTTTCGGAGCCAATTCAACGCGGGCAATATTGGTATTGCAATAACGGGGATAGATCAAAAGTGGATAAAGGTGAATCCACGGTTATGTCAAATGCTCAAGTATTCAGAAGCTGAATTGCTACGGATGACGTGGGCACAAATTACCCATCCCGATGATTTAGAAGCGGATGCCCTGAAATTTGAGCTTATGCTGCGGGGGGATATCGATAATTACGAGATGGATAAACGTTTTATCGTTAAAGACGGCAGCGTGGTTTACACCCATATGACAGTCGCCTGTAAGCGTGGTGGTAATAATGCCGTGTTGCTTGTTATTGCTGGATATTTAGATATCACCTCACAGGCCATTGCTGACCAAGAGGTGCTCGCTAGCCGTGAACAACTCGAACTGGTGTTAAGCAGTAGCGATCTTGGGGTGTGGGATTGGGATATTCGTAATGATCGTATCGAACGTAACGCCCGCAGCGCCGATATTCTTGGTTGCGATGTTGATATGCTCAACGCCAATAGTCGCCAATGGATGGATGCGATAGTCGCCGAAGACAGGCCTAAAGTGCTGCATTCGATTGAGGCCCATATTCGTGGCGAAACGGCGCAACATAAGATGGAGTACCGCTTAAATACCGTAAACCGTAAGGTGCGGTGGATCCTTGATACAGGTAAAGTCGTGAGCAGAGATGCAAACAACAATGCTCTGCGTATGTGTGGAACCTATACCGATATTACCGACGCAAAACTTATCGAAGAATCCTTAAAGTTGTCGGCACTAGTTTACGATAACAGCTCTGAAGCCATGAGTGTCCTCGATGAAAAGGGCGTGATTATTACCGTCAATGCCGCCTTTAGTGTGATGACGGGTTATCGCGAATTTGAAGTGCGGGACCAACATATTCGGCTGCTTTATTGTGACCTTAATGGCCGTGATTTTTACACCAAAATGAATAATGATATCCGCGAGAAAGGCCAATGGCAGGGGGAAATGTGGCAGCGGCGTAAAAACGGCGAAGAATATGTCATCTGGTTAACCATCAATACCATTAATGACAAAGAAGGCCATCCCTATCGACGTGTTGCCCTGTTCTCAGACATTACCGATAAGAAGCAAAATGAACATCTGATTTGGAAACAGGCTAACTACGATACGCTGACGGGGTTGCCTAATCGGCGCATGTTGTTGGAGTATTTAAGCAGTGAAGTGAAAAATGCCGACCGCAATCGCAACCACTTTGCCTTATTGTTCTTGGACTTAGATTTCTTTAAAGAAGTGAATGACACCTTAGGCCATGCTATGGGCGATTTACTGCTGATAGAAACCGCGAGTCGATTGAAATCCTGTGTGCGTGATGCCGACGTCGTGGCGCGTCTTGGCGGCGATGAATTTACTGTGGTGTTAAGTTCGATGGAAGACCATAAGGGGATTGAGCGCGTCGCCGAGAATATTTTGCGACGAATTGCCGAACCCTATGTGTTAGGGGAAGAAACCGCTTATATCAGCGTCAGTATTGGGATTACTTTATATCCCGATG
The DNA here is from genome assembly GCF_025653545.1 of Shewanella sp. SW1. Classification (NCBI taxonomy): domain Bacteria; kingdom Pseudomonadati; phylum Pseudomonadota; class Gammaproteobacteria; order Alteromonadales; family Shewanellaceae; genus Shewanella; species Shewanella sp. SW1. The sequence goes on from NZ_JAKKSG010000001.1 coordinate 374,561, forward strand.
ACTCTACCAGTATTGAAGGGCTGCTTAAGCATGCGGATCAGGCGATGTATGCGGCGAAAGATCAAGGGCGCAATCGTTTCAACTATTTCACCCCGTCGATGCAGGAATACGCCAAATACCGCATGCGCTTGATCCAAGATTTGCGTCAAGCGGTCGCCAATAAAGAATTTGAACTGCATTATCAACCGATTGTTGCCTTAGCGACGGGGGAAGTGACTAAGGCCGAGGCCTTGATCCGCTGGCACCATGCTGAGCGTGGCGCTGTGTCACCCGCCGAGTTTATTCCGGTGGCGGAAGACACTGGGCTGATTGTTGAAATCGGTAATTGGGTATTTGAGCAAGCCGCTCGCCAGAGTGCGGCGTGGCGTCATGAATTAGGGATTGAAATCCAAATCAGCGTCAATAAATCCCCAATTCAATTTCGTGATGAAGGCACGCTGCTCAATGATTGGTTGAAGTTATTGCAAGATCTTAATATTACAGGCGCGGGAGTCTGTGTTGAAATTACCGAAGGCCTGTTATTGGACGCCAGTATGGGTGTAACCGAAAAACTACTGGCCTATCGCGATGCGGGTGTGCAAGTGTCGCTGGACGATTTTGGTACTGGCTATTCGTCACTCGCCTATTTGAAAAAGTTTGATATTGATTATCTTAAAATTGATCAATCTTTTACCCGCCATATTGATACCGATTCAAACGATCAAATTCTCTGCGAGGCGATTATAGTGATGGCCCACAAGTTGGGAATGAAGGTGATTGCCGAAGGTGTCGAAACCGATGCGCAGCGGCTAGTCTTGTTGGCTGCAGGCTGTGACTACGGCCAAGGTTACTTGTTCTCAAGACCTGTGCCTGCGGGTGAATTTAGCCAAAAATACTTACAGGATCCGCTTTTAGCCTCCCATGTCTGAGGAGATATTAACTTAGTGGCGATAATTGCCTATAAAAACGCCGCGGATTTTGCTAGACTCCGCGGCCCCGCGTTGGGGCATTGAGTATCACCTCGCATCAAAGTTTTACTACTTAGCTAAAGAGTTCCTATGAAATTTGAAACACTCGGTTTATCTTCTCCTATTTTGAATGCGATAACTGAGTGTGGCTATCAGCAACTCACTCAAGTGCAAGAGAAAGTGATCCCGCTTGCCTTTGAAGGCAAAGACATTATGGCCTGCGCCCAAACGGGTACAGGTAAGACGGCTTCCTTTGCTCTGCCTGTACTTGAAAAGTTGGCGGCTGAGTCTTTAACAAGCGACAGCAATGATAAACCGATTTTACGCGCGTTGGTGATGACGCCAACCCGCGAACTTGCGATTCAAGTCTGCGAAAATATTCAAAAATACAGCCAGTTCCTACTACTGAAAACCTTAGCGGTTTACGGCGGCGCCAACATGAATCCTCAGCGTAAAGGGGTAGAGCAGGGCGTTGATATTTTGGTGGCAACTCCTGGTCGTTTATTCGACATTATCGGCCAATTTCAGTTAGATTTGTCGAGCGTTACCACGTTAGTGATCGACGAAGCCGACCGTATGTTAGACATGGGTTTTGTGCGCGACATTGAAAAAGTGAAACGCTTAATTGCGCCGCAGCATCAAACCATGTTGTTTTCAGCCACATATAGCGATGCAGTCAAACAACTCGCCGAGAAAATGCTGAATGAACCTCAGTGGGTGAATGTTGCTGACACGACTACCGCATCCACAGTTGTGCAGGAAGTGTATCGCGTTGATAAACGTCGCAAAGCCGAGCTGTTGTCTGAATTGGTTGGCCGCAACAATTGGCGGCAAGTGCTGGTGTTTGCCAGCACGAAAGAAAGCGCCGAGCATTTATTGCAAGAATTAAAGCTGGATGGCATAGCCGCAGGTGTATTCCACGGCGATAAAACACAAGGCGCCCGTAATCGGGTGTTGGAAGAGTTTAAAGCCGGTAAATTGCGGGTGCTGGTGGCGACCGATGTGGCCGCTCGTGGTTTAGACATTCATGCCTTGCCTATGGTGATCAACCTTGAATTACCTTTCCTTGCCGAAGACTATATCCATCGTATTGGTCGTACTGGCCGTGCGGGATTAACGGGTCGCGCGATTTCGTTTGTTTCACCTTCTGACGATGAAATGCTCGCTGAAATTGAAGCCTTGATTGAGCAGAAACTGCCCGTGTCGGTACAACCGGGTTATGAAGAAGGCACGCCTTTGCCTGCCCGTTACCGTGATGCGCCCGCAGCACCGATTAAGCCGATTGGAAAGTGGAGCCATAAGGCGCCGCAGGATCGTACTATTGGTCAGTCTCGTCAGGGTAAGTACGCGAAAGGTAAAGCGCAGGATAGCAAAACCAGTGCCGATAAATCCTCTAGCCGTGCTAAGCCAGCTTCTGGCTCAGGTAAGCCGTTTAATGCAACTAAACCTAAGTCGAATTTGGTGAGCAATAAGTCAGGTTTTGGCTCTCGCACCAATAAGTCAAAATAAGTTAAGTCAAAATAAGCTAAGCACAACAATCAAGGCTAATAAGTGCAAAGTGCCTATTAGCTTAGCCGTTTAACGGTTACCTAGTTTGTTGATTTGACTGTTGATTAGACTGTTGAATAGTCAGTTGCATATTTTGCTACATAGCCTGTCGCGATTCTAAAAGCGCATCCTCACCGATGCGCTTTTTGTTGAGCTTCAAAGCCAATACTTCTACACTCGAGCGCTAAGCTTTTTATTCGAGCGAGTTTCCTTATGATTATCAAAGCGATTCCCACCAATATCATTACAGGTTTTTTAGGTGTAGGTAAAACCTCTCTGATTAAGCAATTGCTGGCGACTAAACCCGCGGATGAAATTTGGGCTGTGTTGGTCAATGAATTTGGTGAGGTCGGCATTGATGCGGGGTTACTGAATTCCTCCGATAACGGCATACAAATTCGTGAGGTTGCGGGTGGCTGTATGTGCTGCGCAGCAGGCGTACCGACACAAGTGGCCATCAATCAGTTGATTGCGAAAGCGAAACCTGACCGCTTATTGATTGAACCGACTGGGCTTGGGCATCCTAATGAAATCATTAAAGTATTGAGTGCGCCCCATTATCAGAATGTGATTTCACTGCGTAGCACCCTATGTTTGGTGGACGCGCGTAAGATCCACGATCCTCGCTATCGCGAACATGCAAATTTTATTCAACAGTTGCAAGTGGCCGATGTGATCATCGCAACTAAGTCTGACTTGTATGATGCTGAAAATACTAAGTTACTCTATGAATTGCAGACTTATTTAAGCCATATTGAACGTACTGATATTCCTGTAGTGAGCCACTCTAATCAACAGCCTTTACCTAGCGATTTGCTGGACTATCTTAACCAACCAAGGCGCGTGTCACTCAATATAAATGGGCATGCTAGCGCGGGCCTAAAGCTGGGCAGCCTACCGACGACGGCCCCAAGCTTGTTTCGTGCTGGTGGTTTTCGCTTGAGTGAGTTGAGCCTCTTTGCCGAAGGTGCAATTGAAGCCGCACTTGATTTTGATGATCGCGGTATCGTGCGAAAGCAGAATCAAGGTGAAGGTTGTTTTAGCTGCGGCTGGGTGTTTGAACCGAGTCAAGAATTTGATTTTGATAAATTAATGGATTTTATTCAGCGGCAAGCCCAGTCATCCAACGTTGGGCAAGTGTTGCTTAGATTAAAGGCCGTGATGATCACTACTGATGGAATTGCAGGATTTAACTGGATTGACCATGAGTTTACTGTGGTTGAACTCGATGACACCTTAGATTCCAGACTAGAAATGATTACCATGGACGACGTCAATTGGAACGAGATTGAGCTGCAGTTGATTGCTTGTCTTAGCTAACAGAGTTCCCCATCACTCTTTATTACAGGTGTGAGCATAGGTAAGAGGGGGCAGATTTGGTGGGAATAGTAAGGCCGGCTCAGTAAGGCAAGGTCACGCGGTATTTTTGGCCGAGTGTCGTGAGTGTGCCATTTTGGATCATCTCCTCGAAGAAGCTGTCAAAACGAGTTCTTAGCGGATCAAATTTAGCTTGTTTCGGAAAAGCCATAAAGCCGTCTCGGACATCGATTATCGGCATGATTGGCGTAATTGCTTTAGGGATTTTGATTTGGGCGAGCACTGCATTGGTATTGCGACTATTGGTGGCGAGTAAATCTAAATCACCCCGCGAAAGCCGTTCTATGCCACTTTTAATATCGACAAATTCATTGATATTTAATGATTTAGTTTGTTCAGTAAACCGTGTGCCATAACTCCAGCCCTGCATTTTTCCAATCCGTTGCGTTTTAATACTGGCATAGTCGCCATTCCACACTATTTCATTGTCTGCCCGAGCATAAAACACCATATCATCGCGGTAAAATGCCTTCGCCGCAAAAACCAAGTTGGCATTACGTTCTGGGGTATCGTAGGGACCAATAAGAATATCCGCTTGGCCACGTTCAACCATAGAGATAGCGCGGCGCCATGGGGTAATTTGATAGTGAATGTTCACACTTTGCTGCTGGGCGAAGCGATTCAAAATATCGACACCTAAGCCTGTATATTCTCCATTGGCTTGTAGTTCAAAAATTTGACTGAAACTCGAACCCACTGCGAGCAGGTCTTTGGCCTGTGCAGTCAAGCAAAGGCTGCTGAGCGCCAAAAGGACGACTTGTGCAAAGCCTTTGCTGAGTATCATGGCATTCCTTGTGTGGTTTGAATGCGGGAGGTTAGAACACTGTCTCTCGTAAAAGCGGCGATATCGTTATGCAATTCACTAGGGTTAAGGTTAGCAAATTTTACCCAGATTTGGTTGCACGTTAACATTTTAATGTTTTGAAATAAATGGAAGATTAATCGTAAGGGCATTAAGCCGTTGATCTTTAATCGATACATCATCCTATCCCTCAGCCTGCTTAGTTACGCTTAAAGGTTTCAGTTTGTATCATTCACTGATGGGGTGGAGAAATGTATTTTCGTTATGCGTTTAAATCAGTTAAGGCCGAATAAAGGGGATTGGGGTATGCTCTGCCATTCATTGATTTATACCCCAATGCTGGGCGGTTTATTTGAGCGGGATGTTATGAAGCTGCAGGAAATAGATAAAACCTTGTATCGTAAAAACATGAATTTATTCATTGTTATTCTAGTTGTTAGCTTAGTCGTGTTATCACTGATTTTTGGTACTGGACTCATAGCGCTGTTTGGGGCGACGCCAGTGCCAGGTGAGCCAACAGGTAATTTTCACTTGAATCTCTTAGGCGTGATTTTCAGTTTGGGTCTGTGTAGCGCCGTGATTTACAACTTAAAAGACCGACCTTTTTTCAGCGAAATTTATTATGTGTGGCAATTAAAGCAACTCCATAATCGTATTTATCGCAAGCTGATAAAGATTAAAGCCGCTGCGGCGCAAAATGACGTGAATGCTTTGATTATACTGCTGTTTTATTACACCAGTTTAAGGCAAGTGTATGAACTCGATGACAATACGCTGACCTTACCGGCACTGACTCAAGATCTTAATCGTCTGAATGCGCAAATCGAGAGCTTAGGCCTATTGCTGTCGCCCGAACAATTTACGCCTGAGTTGCTGACGCGTCCTTTCTGATACTGATGAGGCAAGATGAGGATCGCTCCTCACCTTGCCATATCTAGCCCTTATCTTGTCTTTGTCGTCCTTGCCCCAAATTAGGTCAGCGAGTGTCACTTAGGCGGCTTGCTGGGCTCTTTGTAGTGTGAGTAACCACTTACCATAGATGTAAATCCCTACCGCTGAAATAGTCCCTATGGCGGCTATGATGTACCATGCCATGCCAATGTTATGGCTGTGGTATAGCAATTGGGTGAGATCGTGTGCGTTTTCACCTGTGTAACTCACCAAGGTAGTAAAGGCTTCACCTTGGGGAATGGCGCTGACCTCAGTGCTGTTCATGCCGCGCTCTAGCAATAAATCCCGCGAAAACAATTCCTTTGATGCATAAATCTCATAGAGTTTAGGGCCAAAGTAGCCTTCTAATCCCCAGCCGATCCCTTGGGGCAACATCACAAATCCCAAGTACATGGCTTTTTTGCCTTCGGGAGCAATATTACCCATAAACTCGTTTTTCTTCGGGCTAATCATCATTTCGCCAATGGAGAACATGGCAATCGCGAATACGATAAACCATGCCGCATGGAAAGCACCGATAAACACAAAAGCTAAAATACTCAGCAAACAACCAATAAACATAGCGGTGGTAATACGGTATTTAGCCGTCAGCGCCGCGACGATAAAGCAGCAGGTCATAATCAGACCCGCATTGAGGTTTAGCATGCCCTCGGGCATCACCTTAGTGCCTTCGTTATTGAGGCCAAGCCAAAATTGCAGAATGCCGTTACTGGTGCCTTCGCTGCCAAAGAGGGAGGTGACAATTACACTGGTATCGACCCATTCGGAAATATGGATAGGCAGCACATCGAATAGGGCATTGAACAAGAACCAAAATCCTGAAAAAACGAGCATATAGTAGATTACAATCGGCTTTTTCAACTCGCGCCAAGCATCACGCCACAGGGATTCTTGTTCGACTTCACCCGATTTTATTTGCTTATTGCGTTCCAGTCGCTCGGCTTTACCTGGCTCGGTATAGGTGAGTAAGAATAAGAAGTTGAGTGAAATAATCGCGGCGCAGGCGAAAAATACATTGTCCCAAGACAATTGGCGCATATGCACAGCAACCAAGGGCCCGAGGAAACCGCCAATGTTTACAACTTGGTAAAAAATGCCCCAAGCCATTGAAGTGTTATTGCGATTAGTGGACAGCACTAAGGTGCCTTGAATGCCCGGTTTAAATATCCCTGTGCCTATGGCAAGGAGTAATGCACCGACAAGGAAGCCCCAAAAGCTGGGGAAGAATGCCATTACTAGATAGCCAAAGATTTTAATGATGGTGGAGCCGAAGATGGTTTCTTTGTAGCCCACTCGGTCAGACATGCCACCGGTGAACACGGGCACAAAGGTTTGCATGATCGCCCAGAGGGAAATAATAATGCCGTAGTCACTCAGGCTGATCCCAAGGCCGCCCGCAGACTCTGGCGCCTTAGCATACAGTCCTGCACTGGCTTTAACACCGTAGTAGGCGATACGCTCGACTAACTCCATACCGCCAACTAACCAAAACACATAACCTAAGCTAGTAATGGAGGCCCACATGCCGAGCTGTTTGACTTCTCGCAGATCGTTGCCTGCATTTGGACTATTCTGACTCATGTCCTTCCCTTATTATTGTTATTGAATTTATTTCTGTTTAACCCATTAATTATCAAAAACTTAAATTTATGAAGTTAATGATTTCATCTTGTTTAAATACGATAATGGGCTTGCTTGAACGGATACTTTACCTAATTCGGCCTTAAACACCAAAAAAGTAGCAGAAAATGATGAATTAACCCACATCTGTTATTGAACTGTACTGAGTTTGTCATTTGGCTGAAATTGGACTGTTTCTGCTTAAGTCATTGTGATTATTAATCTTTATTGTTAATTATTCATAATGAACATGCTTTGAGTTCTCGCTATTTTTAGGTACAATCCATTGTCGCATTTTTGTTCACCCGATCATTTTTCTAGATAGATACGACTCTAGCCCCCCTTTTTGTGAGAAACGCTAATGACAGCAACAACATCTAATCATGCTCCTGCGGATATGAGCTTGCTCGAGGAGCCGATTGCGAAGCTTTTTTGGCGCTATACCATACCCACCATAGCCTCTATGTTGGTCACGGGCGTATATGTGACAATTGATGGCATCTTTGTTGGCCACTATTTAGGTGAAACAGGGCTGGCGGGGATGATGCTAGCTTACCCTGTGGGCGCGATTTTATACGCTATTGGCGCCATGATAGGTATGGGTAGCGCGGCATTAGTGTCAATCAATCTTGGCCAAGGTAATGTAGTCAAGGCCCGTAAACTACTGGGTAATGCCTTTACGTTATGTTTATTAACGGGATGCTTTTTTGCCCTTGTTGGTGGGATATTCTCGCGAGATATTTTGGTTGCCCTTGGGGCGCAAGGGGAGATGCTCGAAAATGCTAACGAATACTTATTCTGGTATTTTGCACTGTGTCATTTCCCCATAATTTCAATGACCTTCACCACACTGCTGCGTAATGATGGCAGGCCATCCATGGTGACTTGGGTGCTGATTTTGGGTGGTGTATTAAACACTTTCTTAGACTGGCTGTTTATTGTGGTTTTCCCCTTTGGTTTAGCAGGTGCAGCGATTGCGACTATGTTGTCGCAGGCGGTAACGGGGCTTTTGTGTTTACAGCATTTTTTCAGTCCGCGCACTCAGCTTAAAATCACTTTTGAGCAGATGAAGCTCAAGCTCGATAATTGCCTTAATATAGCCCGCGTTGGTTTCCCCAGCTTTTTGATGAATCTGTATTTGTCGATAGTGTTAACCCTGCATAATACGGCTTTTTTGTGGGTTGGCGGTCCATTACATGTGGCCGCCTATGGTGTGGTGAGTTACACAGAAGCGTTTTTCTATCTGATTTTTGAGGGCATTGCGCTTGGTACTCAACCTATTTATAGCTTCAACGCGGGAGCTGGGCGTTTCGATAGGGTTAAACAAGCGCGCAATATTGCCTTTGGTATGACGTTACTCACCGCAGCTTTAGGTTTAGCGCTGATTTATTCTCGCCCTGAATGGTTAGTGTATTTGTTTGCCGGTGATAATCCGAATTTAACACCAGTGGCGATTGAAGGTATGCGCTGGTATTTTTGGGGCTTGCCTATGGAAGGCTTAATCTTAGTCGGTGCGAGTTTCTTCCAAGCTATTAACTGTTCGAAACAAGCTTCTATGCTGACGGGCGCTAAGCTTATTCTTATCGCTGCGATCATCTACTGCTTTGCATGGGCGTTCGGCGTGATTGGTGTGTGGGTGTCGCTCGCGACCTGTAGCACTATCTTGACGATATGGATGTTTTACGCCATGAAGCGAGTCGAGGCACGTCTGCATTAATCCTTGCTTTGGTTTGTATTGGTTTCGCCTGATTTATTGACAAGACAAGGGGCGAGGCAAGTAACCTTTAGCCGGGGCATAAGTGTTTAGTTTTACGTAAATTTTACAATTGGGGTGATTAATGGCCCCGATTGTAATTGCCTACATATCTTTCGTCGTTAAACATGACTTAGGGCTAGCGTGGGATGATGGCCTCTGGTACATTTCGCTGGTTTAATCTGCAATCAAAAATGACTTATCCAAGCGTGCTGTTGAGCCGAGGCTATAGCCCTCAATTAACAGACTGAGTTCGCTTAGGCTTTTGGGTCGATTGATTGTTGATATGACTGGGTATTGAGCCGAATGACTCGCTCGTTGATTTTAGTAATTTATGTTTTATGAGGCCCTTATGCGCACCACTGCAGTCATTTCTATGCTGTTGCTTGGCGTGTTAACGACAGTTAATGCCAGTGCCAAAGAGAATGAGTTAGTGTTTGCCAGCGACTTCGAAGGCAATCGTTTATCTCAACCTTGGTCGTGGATCATGGGTTGTCAATTTGAAGGCGCTGAACCTCACACAGGTGAAAGTGCGCTGCTTTGCGTCGAAGGCAATAGCAGTATCGTCAGTAAGTACCCTATTTCTGAAGCGGGTCTATTAGAGTTTTGGGTCAAAACCCAGAATACTCAAACCCAATATCGAATCAATGTATTGACCTCTCCGGTATTAAAGCTCGATGCCCAGTGGCAGCATGTTGCTTTAATCGATATCACTCCTGGGGCTAACGAATATTTAGCACACCGAGTGTCTATTGATGATCCGAGTCGCCAATATATCCGTCTTGATATTGAGGCCATTAATGGCCCTATCAGTTTGGACGATTTGAGCTTAGGTAAAATTCGCCTTGATATGGCCCTGCAAAAAAATGAGCAGAAAATTATCGGCGGGATTTTAGATAAGCTGAAAGCTGATAAGAATTACGAAGTGCAGTCTGAGTCATTTCGTACTTTAGGTAAAAATTATGCCGCCCAGCTCGAGAGCCAAAGACAATACCTCGAGTACTCGAATGCTATTTATTCAAGTATCACCTTTGTGTTGGCGACGTCTGAGCGCAATAAAATGTCTAACCCTATGGGATATAACACCTTTAGGTCGGTTTTAACTGACGCTAAACGTGTGGCATCGCCTCTCCAACAGGCGCGTTTAGGCTCTATGGTGAAACCCTTTGGTGACTTAGCTACTGCCACCTTAAACGTGGTTAGTGCCGGTGCGTATTCCGCCTTTGCCGAACCCTTTAAGTCATTCTTAGCTGCGACTTTTGATCGCTCTAATTATGACAACAGTGACTTAAGCCGTAGTGATAAAAAGTTTGCTGAAGAAAATGGCCTGAAAATTTATCAGCAGGCCGAACGGTTTATGTCTGAAATCGAAAAAGAACTGCAACAAGTCACTGCACTCGACAATGATTTAGTCAGTATGCAGAAGAACTTAGATAATTTCCGTAAGGATCTCGACAAGCATCTGCGCAGTTACTTACAGCATGCCAGTATTGCCCGCACACCTGAAAATTACAGCCGAGTGATGAGTAAAGACGAGCAGGCACGCGCGCTGGTGATTGCTGAGGCGAGTGCCAATATCAGTGCTAAAGCTGAGGCGCTATTGGCTTCGAACAGCAATGCAGAGTTAGTGCAGTACATGATTAAAACCACTGAGAAGATTGATGAATTTCAAGAGTTCAAGGAACGTTTTAATCAGATCACTTCGGCCATGCTGACCTTCTACGACAAATTTGAGCGCTCAATTGCCGCCGAGCAAAACCCCTTTACCGATCCTAGCGACCGCGCCGTGTGGGAGCAGCACGCCAAAAGCGCCCGTAACTACATTCGCCAGTCGAAGGAAGCGTTCACTAAAGCCTTTATGTAAAGGATTGTTGTAAGTAAGTGGTAGTAACGGCCTAAAATTATGGCGATTTTTCTATTTTAGGTTTGGAGTTATCAAGGATAAAACAGGTAGTCAGAATCATTTCTGTTAGTGGGCAAGGATGATGAGTAAACCCTATACAACAACTCGGTTTGACACAGATACCGCCACAATGGCGATATTTGATCCCGCGGCATTAACTCATCGCTGTGAAGATACGGCTGATTGGTGGTCTGTGCCGAGTGACGAAATTTTGGAAATCAATCAAGGTCATGTGCTATTCGTAGGACTTGGCGCCGATGGCTGTTATGAGGTTGAAATTTTCCGTAAGCTAGGTGAGGCTGGGCTCAATTCGAATTATCTCTCTGCAAACTTAACAGTATTGTCAGGGTGCCTGTATATTGGCGCCGCCGAGCAAGTTCCTGCAGGAGATCTTGGGCCTGAAACAACCTATGGCGGCGCTTTAATTTATGCTGTGCGAGGGAATATTGAGGTGAGAGTGTATCGGCTTACACCCCATAAACTGGTGGTTGAATATGAGTCAACCTCAGAAGATGTACTAAACGAGTTTACGTCTAGCCCATTACTTTAAGCGGCTTACTTTATTCGCTACCATTTTTAATCCCTATACGGGCTGTTAAACACCAAAGGTAACTTGTTAATCATCAGGGGTAAAAAAGCAATTTAACATTATGAGTTCTATGATGAATAATACTAAATGGCGCGAATGTATGACGCTGTTAGCTTCTCGTCCTGTGTATTTGCAACTACAGTTGGTCGGTGAAGAGGACTTTCCTCTCGATTATGAAGCCTCAAATCAAGTGTTATCCGAGATCATGGCTACTGATTGTCTTTTTGTGCAAAGGTGTATTCGCTATAAATCCATTAACGCGATTAGAATTGCGAAAACCGTTTGTCCCGCCGGTTTGGCGGATGACAATGTATTTCTGCTTGCTGAATTAAAAATCAGATTACAGCAACTCGGCCAGTTACCACTAATTGAAGACGAACAGTTTATTGTTATTCATGGCTATCATGACCTCATGGTTTGTTGAATCCAGAGCATCTACACTGGCTTACAACACACCCCATATCTTAAGTTCGCTCTGCGATGGAGTTCATAGACTTCACAACCTAACAATGGCTCAGTTCTATTAAGAACTGCGCCAAAACGTTCAAAGTAGTCTTCATTAACTTGTTTTGCACTGATAAGTGGTACTTCAATATTGACATCTACACGACCTTTACGTATCAACGCGGGGTCAAGATTATCAAGATGATTTGTGGTCATTATGACAAGGCAATCATCAAGAGGAACGATTCCGTCTAACGCGTTTAGAACGCCACCTAAAGTGAGTGGTGGGTTATCTACATTGCTTTCAGCAGCACGTGATACCGTAGCCTTTACACAGTCACAGTCCTCTATTAACAACATAGCTCCGGGCGGTACTTTTCTAATAGCCTTATGAATAGTGGCATCATTTACAGTCGATAGATTCAATATGTATAGATCGCGATGATACTCAACAGCTAAGGCTCTCGCTATACCCGTCTTACCAGTACCCGTTTTTCCATGTAACAGTATGGTTAGCTTACTTACAACCGATTTCCCTCTACTTGCGAAGTTATCAACTTCTCCCATCAACTTCTGCTTAAACCCTTCATCTAGCACTAATTCACTAAAACCCGATGATTTCAATGTGCCATAGCGACACCATTCGGTTTCTTCGAAAATATTCACTTTTGGCTCTGTAGAGATGTCTCCACGAGTATCTTCTAAAAAACGATATAGTTTATCTTTTGCCCACCATGGTGCACTTACAGTAATAGTATCGTATGCCATCGTACTATCGACCTTAGAGCGGGTAGCCAACATGAAACAACCACCGTATTTAAACAGGTGCATACCGTAGCCGATAGACTTAACACTGACACGCCCGTCGTAACTCACACTATAGTCATAGTACACAGCCTCAGAGATAGAGCGTGAAAAAAACGGAATGGTAGTATTACTGATCAAAAAGGACAGTTTATTGAATACCTCTGTGCGCGCCTGATGGCTATCGTCTATAGTGAGCCGCACAAACAGCAGACTACTGAGCCAACTTAACAGCTTTGCGGGGACATCTTTTAGCATGTAGCCTACGAGTCCAATTAACGTAAATGTTAATACTCCAACAATGACAGCCGTCAACAAAGGATCACCATTGGTGAGCGCCTTTATTTGTAGTAATACCTCGTTCATTTACTCACCTTTACTATAAATGCCTCATGGACATAGTCGAGAATACTATCAACCGAGTCGAGGATACTACTAAGGTATCCTCAGTATGTGCGCTATCGCACGTGGTTAAAGCGACTTGATAAAGATCCCCTGCTTATCACTAACGATTGCCTTAGAATGTAGTAATATCACATTTTAAATCAATATCTTAATGTTGGGTTTATATTTAAACGTCACTAACGTACACAGATAAATATCAGAGATGGCGCCGTTCATCAAAGAGCAGGATGGAGCGGCCCTGCATCCACGGATTGACTTGAACAACATCCGTGTTTAACTGCCAGTTCGCCATCTGATAGGCAGGACGCCTGAATGTCGTGCAATGCAGGGATGCATGAGAACGACCATGGCTCTCGTTCATAAGCTTAAAGCCCTAGGTTTCTATTCACCGAGTCGGCGAGTGAATGCCATGGCAAGCCTGTAAACTGCTTGTCAATAAACGTTAATTAGTAAGCTGTGTTAGTGGTTTATCAGCCTACAACTCAAATATCATTCAGCGAAGTCTCAATAAGAAAGCCGCTAATGAAGGCGGCTTTTGTGTTTCGATTATTCCATAACCCTTGAATTTTCTTGGTTACATTAAATCTCGAGGCATTAGAGCAAATACACGTTCAAGCTGCAGGCGCCGTGGGCGCCGACGACGAGGGCTTGTTCGATATCGGCGGTTTTTGATGGACCCGCGATAAACACCCCGAACTCACCTGAGGCTAACGTGATTTCTTTAGCTGCCTGATGTAGGGTCGGCACAATCTTATTCGTTGGCAGGGCTAAGATCAGGTTTTCACAGATAAAAGGTGTCACTCTGTGGCCTAGATTCTTATTGTTAACCCATATGGCACCGTTTTCGGCAACGCCAATGTCACCTGGGATCACTGCATAATCTATGTTTTTGAGCTCGTGGGCAGTGGGTGGCATTTCACGGTTTGCCGTGACCCTCTCTACAAGTGAGATGACCTGTAACCCTTGGGCAATAAGTTCATCGACTTTGGCTTGCAGGGCTTTGATGCCACCTTCTTTATGCAGCGTACCCGCGACAGTATTGAGGTTGGTCTCGAACTGGCCGACGAGATTTTCGAGCCTTGGCGCCACTTCTATGCTTGGCATAGGATGATTTGTTAAGGCCGACAGTTTGAGCGCATTGAGAATTTCAAGTTTACTAGACATCTTATAGGCTCCTGTGTTTCTTAAACCAAGCTTCGAAGCTGGAGTTCGGGGCAACGGGCAGTTCACGGTATTTACCCCATGCACCGCTAAAGGGTTTTAACAGACTACCCGGTAGAATGCGCAGCGCAGTTCTCGCCACACTCATAGAGCAGTTCAACATGGTTTCGCTTGCCATAAATTTACCTACTAATGGCATGTAACTGTTTTTGCCATAGGGGAGTTTTCCGGCTTCAGCCTTAAGGCGTCTGTGGTGGAAAATAATCTTATCGAGCGGCACCTTAGTTGGGCAGATATAGGTACAGCTGCCACACAAGGTACAGGCCCAGGCAATCGAGTTAGTGTCATCAATCTTAGCGCCCACTGCGATACCAATTGGGCCAGGGATGGTGTAGTTGTAGCTGTAACCGCCGGAGCGACGATACACAGGACAGGTATTGAGGCAACCACCACAACGAATACACTTCAATGATTCTGCGAGGATTTTATCCTTGAGCATCTCAGTGCGGCCATTGTCGACGATAATAATGTGCATCTCACCTTCGGGCTGTGGGCCACGGTAAAAGGCGCTATAAGTCGTGACAGGTTGGCCTGTGGCGTTGCGTGCCAGTGTGCGTAGCAAGACGGCTGCGCTATCGATATCGGGCACCACTTTGTCGATCCCCATTGAATGCAACTGCAACTTAGGCAGGTTAGCACCCATGTCGGCGTTGCCTTCGTTCGTGCAGACCACCACGGCGCCTTTATCGGCAATCGCCATGTTCACGCCTGTCATCGCGGCATCGGCGCTAAGGAACTGTTCACGCAGGTGGGCACGGGCGGCGCGGGTTAAATACAAGGGATCGGATCCCCCCGCTTTAGTGCCGAGTTTTTCATGGAAGAGTTCGCCGACTTCTTCCTTTTTCATATGGATAGCGGGCACGACTATGTGTGATGGTGGCATTTTGGCGAGCTGAATAATCCGCTCACCTAAGTCGGTATCTATGACCTCAATGCCACGTTGTTCTAAGTACGGATTGAGGTGACATTCCTCGGTCAGCATAGACTTAGACTTCACCAACTTTTTGACTTTATGGCGGGATAAAATGTCATGCACGATACGATTGTGCTCTGCGCCATCTTTCGCCCAATGGACTTGTATGCCGTTGGCGATACAGTTTTGTTCAAAGGTTTCAAGATATTGAGCAAGATGGGTTAGCGTGTGCAGCTTTATTTCTGAGCCTAACTGACGCAGTTGTTCCCATTCTGGGATGCTACCCGCGGCGCGGTCGCGTTTTTCTCTGAGCATCCATAGCGCTTTTGAATGCCAGTCGACACGGGTTTCGTCGCGGCAAAAAATATCGGCTTTATGGGCATGGACTTGGGAGCCATTAGCTCCGTGATTATGATTGTAAGCCATGGTGAGTCTCCTAGAGCGCGGCGTTTAGCACTTGCGCTATGTGGCGAATTTCAATCGGCAATTGCTGTCTGCGGATCATGCCATCGAGGTGCAATAGGCATGAGGGATCAAAACCCACAACATACTCAGCACCCGTTGCGGCGTGGGCTTGGGCCTTGTCTTTGCCCATTTTGGCCGACACTGCGCCTTCATCGACGGCGAAGGTGCCACCAAAGCCGCAGCATTCGTCACGGCGGTCTGGATACACTATGTCTATGCCGGTAATATTGGCCAATACAGCTTCGACTTTGTTGAATCTTGGTCCCATTTGCTCACTTGGGGTGGCAAGGCTTAACATGCGAATACCATGGCAACTCAGTTGCAGGCTGATTTTGTGCGCGAAGGGCTTGGTAAAGGCTGGGATCGGCGCGATATCGTGTAAAAACTCTGTGAGTTCATAGAGTTTGTTGATCACAGCTTGTGCTTCTGGGCTGCTATCAAACTCGTGGAAGTTTTCTTTGGCGGCCACTAAACAAGAGGCGGCAGGGCAAACAATAGCGTCGCATTCCACTCCTTTAAAGGCGTTGAGCAATTTAAGAGTGGTACTGCGTGCTGCATCGAAGCAACCCGAGTTTGTCATCGGCTGGCCACAGCATGTTTGACCCGCGGGTAGAATCACTTGGTGCCCGAGTTTCTCTAATAATTCCAAGGTGGCAATCGCGACCTCTGGCATCATTTGATTGACTAGACACGGGATGAAAAGGGCGATTTTCATTGTGTTTTCTCTTTCTTGTTAGTGAACGACATTGCCTTGCAGTGTGACCCAATATCCACACTAATGCTAAGGTAGTTGATCAAATATAGGCCTATCTTAGCGGAATAAGTAGCCCTAATTTAGTAAATGAGCTTGTAGATTTTTTCAAAAATGAGAATATTTTAACTTGATGATTACATTGGTTTTAAAATGTATTTATTCAGGTTTTAAATTCTCAAAAAATACTTAATGACAAATAAATGAGAATAGTTCGCTTATATAAACAAACGGGGCTAAAAATAGCCCCGTTGTTTACTACTGACATACCAGATTAGCGGCTGCACTCTTCGAGCAGATAAGCTAAGTGGCGGTAGGAAATGCCGCTGTGTTGGGTCAAACCGACCTCGCACATACGGTTGGCGTAATAGCCTTCCTTAATCTCGACAGGAATGAGCTTTTTGATATTACGCAGTGCGCTGGCGTTGATTTCAGGCTTATACAAGCCTTTTTCACCCGCGTAACCGCAGCAGTCAATTCCCACAGGTTTGAGCACTTGCGCAGAGCAGGCATCGGCGATTGCTTGCATCTTAGGTTCAAGTTTCATCTTGCGTGCGCTACAACCTAAGTGCAGTGCCACATTGACTTTTTTGCTGATGTTGAGCTTAGTCAGTAGCTTGTCGTGCATAAACTCAACTAAGTCGATAATTTGTACTTTTGGATTACCTGACAAAGTGCGGTAGGTGCAAGACAAGGCATCGACGATTACTGGCAGCTTGCCACCATTGGTCATCTTGCTCACGGCATCGATAAGTTCTTGGCGTTTGGCATCGGCGTTTTTAAAGTCGCCCTTAGATTCCCACATCTGGCCGCAACATAAATCGCGGGTTTTTTCTGGCGTGATGACGTTATAGCCAGCACGTTCCAGCAGCGTGACAACCACCTCAGGTAAAGTGCGGTTATCGGGATCTTTGGGTGTCGGACCAAAGGTTCTGCCGCCGCATGCTGGGAAGTAAACCACTGTTTCTTGGCCAACTTTAGCGGGTGATGGTTTTGGCAATTTGCCGCCTTTCGGGAAATCGGGGTTCCAATAAGGCACTTCTTTTGAAATCAAACGGCCGGTTTTCATTAGGGCACTGGTAATGCTATCGCCAGTGATCTTGTGGATCACGCCAAGCATGTCAAAACCTGAACTGATAACCTGGTTAACTGCGCCAAAGTGTTTGGCTTGGAAATCTAAGACTTTTTGTTCAGTAGTGCTGATGTACGGCGTGCGCAGTTTACGCACCAGTTGGCCCATGCTGTTATCCACTGGGCAAGCAATAGTACAAAGCTGGCAGGCGGCACAGGTATCAACTACATCGTATTTAGCGGCGGCGCGCATTTCTGCTGCGGCGGCTTTATCACCGGATTGTTCTAAACGTTCGATTTCACGCAGAGTCGCAATACGCTGACGAGGTGAGAAGTTGAGTGCCGATGTTGGGCAGGTTTTTTCACAGAAACCACATTCGATACATTTATCAACAAAATCATCGACCACAGGGCAGGGCTTGATGTTTTTAACGTGGACATTGCTATCGTCGTTAAGAATAACTCCTGGGTTTAGAATACCCTGTGGATCAAATACTTGTTTGATGCTCTTCATCAAAGTGTAAGCATCTTGTCCCCATTCTTTTTCGACGAACGGCGCGACAGCACGGCCAGTACCATGCTCGGCTTTCATTGAACCGTCGTACTTGTTAATCACCATGTCGGCAATATCATCCATAAAGGCATGGAAACGATCGATATCGGCTTGAGTCGAGAAGGTGGGGGTAATGATAAAGTGGAAGTTACCCGCAAGAGCATGGCCATAAATACAGCCTTCAGGGTAACCATGTTTATGGAAAAGCTCAGTGATATCGTGCGCCGCAGCAGCAAGGTGCTCTAGTTCAAAGGCCACGTCTTCGATGATAACTGAGGTTCCCTTTGGACGCTCACCACCTACAATCGGGAACAAGCCTTTGCGCATTGCCCAGTATTTGTCATAAACCGCTGGATTAGTACTAAATTCCATTGGGCGGATAAAGTCAAAGCCGACGAGTTTCGCGGTGACATCTTGAGTATAATTTTCTAAGGTTTTGTCGTCATCAGCACGGGATTCTATCAGTAGAATAGCGGATAGGGCCGGTAATTCTGATAACCAATCTGGCATGCCAGGCTTGCCCGTTACTGCTTTGATTGATGGCCAATCAAGGAGTTCAGCCGCAGAAACGCTTTCACCGTTTATCAGTGGTATGGCTCGTGCGGCATCTTCCATATTATGGAATACGGCCATAGCTGAGGCTTTAAATTTAGCTTCATTCACTGTGTGATAAGTGACTTCATTAATAAAAGCTAAGGTGCCTTCCATCCCCACCATTAAGTGGTTGATGATGTCAAATGGGTCGGTAAAATCGAGTAACGAATTGATGCCGTAGCCGGTGGTATTTTTAATGGAATACTTTTTACGAATTCTGTCCGCTAACACTGTGTTATGACGAGTCATGTGCGACAGTTCTGTCAGCGCATCCAGTATTTTTCCATGGGATTTAACAAAGGCAGCTTTTGATTTTTCACAGCCTGTATCGAGTTCAGTACCATCTGCAAAAAGAAGTTTCGCGGAAGCGATAGTTTGGTAACTGTTTTGCGCAGTACCACAGCACATTCCCGAAGCATTGTTTGCCACAATACCACCAATTTTGGCGGAGCCTATGGTGGCGGGATCGGGACCAATTTTGCGGTTAAGCGGCGCGAGTACGGCGTTAGCGTCGGAACCAATGACTGCAGCACCTAAGGTGATCTGTTTGGCATCGCTACTGACTTCAATCTTTCTAAAACCATCATGGCCTAGGATCAACAAAATACCTTCACCGATAGCTTGGCCAGATAAACTGGTTCCAGCGGCCCTAAACGTGACGGGTGCATCATGCTTACGGGCAACGGCTAATGTGAGCTTTACCTGTTCTAGGGTTTCTGCATGGACAACCACTTCTGGGACTATCCTGAAGTAGCTTGCATCGGTGGACCAGGCAAAACGGCGAACGGGATCATCCGTCACGGGATGATCACCTAATTGCGTTCTTAGATCATCGATGACCAGTTTATAGTTAATCGACATAGCATCACTCTCTTTATTAATAGATTAAAGCCGAAGTCACTGGGAGTGACTTCGGGCATTCAATAAAATAAAACGGCTTAGAATCCACCCCACAGGGTAGCTATTGTGCCCGCCAGTAAGGCATAACCAATGGCAACAGGCATTGTTTTACGGATAATTTCTGATTCTCTACCTGCCATACCCACTACCGTTGCAGCGGCAACCACGTTCATTACGCACATCATGTTACCGGCGTTTGCACCGATACCTTGTAGTGCCAATACCAGTGTGTGGTTCATGCCAATATTGTCGGCAACGCTGTATTGAAGGCTGGAGAACATCATGTTTGAGAAGGTGGCTGAACCCGATAAGAAGGCACCAAAAATCCCCACGATAGGCGCCATCCAAGCCCACACAGCGCCCATGGAACCTGCCAACATATCCGCTAAAGCGACAGGCATTGAGGCAAGACCTGCACCATTCGCACCTGAGTTTAAGAAGATTTTCACCATAGGCACTGATGCGCCTAATGAAATAATTGTTGGCAGCATGGACTTACATGAAACACCGACCGTTTGCTGAATCGCAGGACTTTTCATTTTGAACAGGAAGAAACCTAGAATACACACGGCAACAAAGAAGGCACCTGGTGCATATAAGGTTGCGAAGCTGGCTTTAAGCTCAGTGCCCATTAGGCCTGTCCAGCTGATGTTAAAGCTTGATAACCATGCTTTTAACGGTGCCACTGTACGCGACAGTACCAAAAGCGCAGCCATGATGATGTAAGGTGTCCAAGCGGCAATTTGAGAAAACTTAGCCGTTGTTTCGACTTTTCCGCTTTCTTGACTGTCATTCTCTGCGAAATCATTCCATGGCGTTTTAGGCAGTAAGTAGCCTTTACGCGCAACGGGGATCACTAAGGCCATACCGATCAATGAACCGATAACCGAAGGGAATTCTGGGCCAGCAAGGTAGTTGATGATCCATGCGGGGACGGTAAAGGCAAGACCTGAGAAAATCGCAAATTTCCAAATTGCTAAGCCTTCCTTAAAGGATTTATTGCGACCAAAGAATCCAGTTAGCATGGTCACCATTACGAGAGGAATTAATGAACCTGTGATTAAGTCGATAGTGATCATATGCATGACGATATATCGAGCATAACCAGCATAGTTACCACCATGGGCAGCAAATTGCTCCGCCGCCATGCTCACGCCACCTTGGATCAGACCCTGTTCCATCCCAAAGAGTACAGGTAGACCAATCGCACCGAAGGATACACAGGCCGAGTCAGCAATTAAAGCCACGACAGCTGCGGCAACGGGTGGTACACCAAGCAATACCAGTAGTGGTGCGCCAATGGCTGCGGGAGTACCAAAACCAGCACTACCTTCAATAAAGGCACCGAATAACCAACAGATGATGATGACTTGTACACGGGCATCGGCACTGATGTTAGTAAACCCAGCACGGATAGTGTCCATGGCACCTGAGTATTTCAGGGTATTGAGTAGGAATACGGCACCAAAAATGATGGTTAACGGTGTGATGGCTGAGAGCAGTCCTTCGAGGACCGATGCCGCCAGTAATGTGGTATCCATTTGCCAAATAAACACGGCGGCGAGCGCTGTGATTATCATGGAGATAGGCATAGCCTTAGATGCAGGCATTCTGAGTAACACTAGAAATAGCATTACACTGAGCACTGGCGTCAAGCTAGCGAGGAGTTGAAGTATTGTCATGCTTGCCTCTTCATAAAGTGGTCTGTCTTATTATTGATATTAGGATTTTTCATCTGCCTTCATGTCGACTTCCCAGACCAATAAATCAGCAGTTAATACTGCAAGTACTTACGGTCTCGACATTCTGTGTTGTGTACTAGACGCTATTGTGAGCTTGACTAATATGATCTAGATCATCTTGGCTGTTATATGAAATGCTAATTTACAGTGCTGCGGGGTGCTTCTCTCGGGGGATTTTCTTATATGTGACAATGATCACTTAGACTGTTGGGTGTATATCTACTTTGGTTATATTAAATTAAATTTGTTGTTTTTCTGGTTATTAAAAGTAGAGCTATCACTCATATTCATCGTCATTATTGCAATTAACTGATCCATTTATTTCATTAATAGTCTGTTATTGGTTTTTTCAGTCATTTTTAAGGTGTGATTAAGGTCGCATAGATTGTTGTGGCTAGATTAACTCATTTACTTCTATTTTCATCAAGCTATTGTAATATTTGCCTAATATGTCCATTTTGGAATGGTTTTTTATAGTGATCTAGAGCACGTTTTAAAATGGTGGGATTTTATTGTGATGGATATCACTTAATGAATTTTACTTTAATATGAAATTTAATAACCATTGTTTAATTTAGTTTCAGTTTATTTGAGCGAACAGCCAGCCCAAATATTCAAGTATATTGAGCGAATAACAGAAAAGTTGAAATAAAAAGTGACCGCTTCTAATGGGTTAAGAGGGGAAATTGAGAGAACAGGGTGAAATTGAAGCAGAAATTTTAAGTAACAAAACTAAAAAATACTGTTTGAACTTTTATCAGACTGGTTAGTGTCATTAATGCTCAAACGCCATTAATGTGAATATTAGTTGTTTGTGAGAAGTGCTAAAAAGTTCACCAAAGACTGTGCAGGGGAAAAGATAAGGCTTTAATCGCAACCTTCTAGGTTAAATTTACAAAATAAAAAAGAGACGTGATATGTCTCTTTTATTGGTGATTTAGCCAACAGATACAGACTTAAAACAACTTGCTGCCCCAGCCTAATTTGGTCCGCAGCACGTGGAAATAGTTGTGTCCTTTAGGATGAATAAGCCGTAAACGTTCAGAGCTGCGGCGCACTATGATTTCATCGCCGGGTAACACGGCTAAATGCACGTGGCCATCACAGCTGACTTCGAGGTTTTCGCCATTTTCAGGTGACACAACCATTTTTATGGTGCTGCACGCATCGACAACAATCGGGCGACACGACAGAGTGTGCGGGAACATAGGTACTAAGATTAGGGCCTGTAAATTAGGCGTCAGAATAGCGCCGCCAGCGGAGAGGGCGTAGGCCGTTGAACCGGTAGGCGTTGACACTATCATGCCGTCGGCACGTTGGCTGTACATGAACTGATCGTCAATATAGACCTCAAACTCAATCATGTGGGCAATTTTACCCGGATGGAGTACGGCTTCGTTGACGGCGGTGTTGCTCGCCTTGAGCATACCGTGGCGATAGACTTCGGCTTCGAGTAAGAATCTATGCTCGGTATCGAACTCTCCATCGAGTACCTTGGCGAGCGCCTCTTCGAAGGCATCGGGCGGCAGATCGGTTAAAAAGCCTAAATTGCCGCGGTTAACCCCAATCACGCCTAAATCGAAGCGGGCTAATACCCTTGCCGCGCCGAGCATGTTACCGTCACCACCGACGACTATGGCTAAGTCGCAACGCGCGCCAATTTCTAGTAAATCGACCGCTATGATATTGGGTCCTAATTCGGTAGCAACACGCTCTTCCACTAAGACTTCAAAGCCCTGCATTGTCAGCCAATAATGCAGACGCTTTAAGGTTTGGTTGGTCCCTTGGTGGTGAGGTTTGCCGATAAGGCCGATAGTATGAAACTTTGTGGTCATATTTATGCTAGATCTGGCCTTAGGCCTTGAAACGTCAAAATTGATCCCCATAATATGCCCAGAGTATTTCAGAAACAAAGCATTTTTAGCTGGAGTGAAAATGAGCAACGAATCGATTAAAGCAGAACAGGATCTGATCCAAGAGGGTGTAGAGTCTGAAGTATCTACCGCAGAAGCAAGTCTGATCGATGAGCTTACCCAGGCCAATTTCCGTATTGAAGAGCTGGAACAGTTACTCGCTGAAGCTTTGGCGAAAGTTGAAGAGCAGAAGGATTCAGTCATCCGCGCCGCAGCCGAGGTCGATAACATTCGTCGTCGTGCCGCAATGGATGTGGAAAAGGCGAACAAGTTTGCCTTGGAAAAGTTCGCCAATGAGCTTTTGCCTGTGCTTGATAACATGGAGCGCGCGCTAATGGGTACAAACCCAGAAGATGAAGCGACGAAAGCGATTTATCAAGGTGTTGAGTTAACTCAAAAAAGTTTACTCACTGCGGTGGCTAAATTTGGTGTTAAGCAAATTGATCCACAAGGTCAGTCATTTAACCCTGATCAACATCAAGCGATTGGCATGCAGCCAAGCGCTGAGTTCCCTGCGAACACTGTGATGTTGGTGATGCAAAAGGGGTATGAGCTGAACAGTCGCTTGCTGCGCCCTGCTATGGTAATGGTGTCACAGGGTGGCCCTAACCAAGAAACCGCGACGATAGATATCGAAGCTTAAGCTTATTGGTTAGGCCGCTGTTATAACAGACAGCAACAAAAAAGGACTGCAATTGCAGTCCTTTTTTATGGGCGGAATTTTTTATTGATAAGATTTAGCGTCTTAACGAGATAAGCAAGTTCAGCCTATTGCGCTAGATAAGCATTGATTTGCGCCAGTATGCCTTCGGCATCCAGTTGCAAGTCGTGGATGACTTCTTCTGGCGAGCCATGTTTAATGAACTCGTCTGGCAAACCTATTTGGAGTACGGCTTTAGGCATTTTTAGCTTTTGAAGCTGTTCAAGAACACCTGCACCCGCACCGCCTATAATGGCATTTTCCTCCACAGTGACTAACACTTCATGGGTTAGTGCCATTTCTTTTATCAGATCAACATCAAGTGGTTTCACAAAGCGCATATCGACAACCGTCGCATCTAAGCTTTCGGCAGCGGTTAATGCCGATGCGAGCAAGGTACCAAAGTTAAGTATGGCAATACGCTTACCGATGCGCTTAATGACACCTTTACCAATTGGCAACGCAGTCATGGACTCGACTTGCATCGCTCCCGTGGCACTACCTCTTGGGTAACGCACCGCACTTGGGCCCGCATCATAGCAATAGCCAGTGTAGAGCATTTGACGACATTCGTTTTCATCGGACGGCGCCATGATCACCATATTAGGGATACAACGCATAAAACTTAAATCGAATGCACCTTGGTGGGTTGGACCATCGGCACCGACGATACCGCCACGGTCAATGGCAAATAACACGGGCAATTGTTGTAGTGCGACATCGTGAATAAGCTGATCATAGGCGCGTTGCAGGAAAGTCGAGTAAATTGCGACTACAGGCTTGAAGCCTTCGCAGGCAAAACCCCCCGCTAAGGTGACGGCATGCTGCTCAGCAATCGCTGCATCAAAATATTGTTTCGGGAAGCGCTGGGAAAACTCCACCATGCCAGAACCCTCACGCATCGCAGGAGTAATCGCTAACACTTTCTCATCTTGTTCGGCAATGTCGCACAACCATTTACCGAAGACTTGAGAAAAGGTCGGTAAACCGGGTTTGGTGGCCGGTTTTTTAAATAGCGATGGGTCAAACTTAGGCACAGCATGCCAACCGATAGGATCTTTTTCAGCAGGTTCATAACCACGACCTTTTTTGGTCATGATGTGCAGCACCTGTGGACCTTTCAGATTACGCATATTGCGCATGGTCTCGACCAGAGCGTCTACATCATGGCCATCGATAGGACCTATGTAGTTGAAACCTAACTCTTCAAATAGAGTGCCAGGAACGACCATACCTTTGAGGTGTTCCTCAGTGCGCTTGGCCATTTCTTTGATGACAGGCATACCTTTCAACACTTTTTTGCCGCCTTCTCGCAGTGTGGTGTAGAAACGGCCTGACATCAGTTGTGCTAAATGATTGTTGAGGGCGCCGACATTTTCTGAAATCGACATTTCGTTGTCGTTCAGTACCACGAGCATGTCATTGTGCAAGTCGCCCGCGTGGTTCATGGCTTCAAACACCATGCCGCCAGTCATAGCGCCATCGCCGATCACAGCTACAACTTTACGACCTGCTTGTTCTTTTTCTGCAGCTATCGCCATCGCCAGCGCGGCGCTAATCGACGTGCCAGAATGGC
The DNA here is from genome assembly GCF_025653545.1 of Shewanella sp. SW1. Taxonomy (NCBI): domain Bacteria; kingdom Pseudomonadati; phylum Pseudomonadota; class Gammaproteobacteria; order Alteromonadales; family Shewanellaceae; genus Shewanella; species Shewanella sp. SW1. The sequence continues at coordinate 400,103 of NZ_JAKKSG010000001.1, forward strand.
CAACACTGAAAGTGTCGTATTCACTTTCTTCACGCCATGGGAAAGGATGTAAGCCATCTTTTTGCCGAATGGTGTGCATCTTGTCACGTCGACCCGTGAGAATTTTATGGGGATAGGCTTGATGGCCTACGTCCCAGATCAGTCGATCAAAGGGGGTATTGTAGACATAGTGCAGTGCCACAGTGAGTTCTACTGTGCCGAGCCCTGAGGCAAAATGTCCGCTGGACATGCCAACAGACTTAAGAAGGAACTCGCGCAGTTCATCGGCTACTTGTGGTAAAAGTGCCTGAGGAAGCTGGCGGAGCTCATTGGGGGTGTTGGCCTGCGCCAACACGGGAAACTGAGAAATGTCCAAACTCATAGCGAGATACTTCGACTCTTATTATATTCTTCGCTCAATGATATAGCGGGCGAAGTCTGCAATTAACTGGCTATTGTATGGCAATTTAGCCAGCGCTGATAGTGCCTCTTGGATCAGTTGTTTGGCGGTGTCTTGTGCACCTTGTAGTCCAAGTAGTTGTGGAAACGTACTCTTATTCGATTCAGTATCAGAGCCTTGCGGTTTACCTAGCTCTTCGGTGGTGGCTACGATGTCAAGGATATCGTCTTGTACTTGGAAGGCGAGCCCTACCGCACGGGCAAAATCCATCATAGCAGCATACTGATCTTTTGGCGCGTTTGCGGCGATTAAAGCTAACTCAACGGCGCAGCTGATAAGGGCACCGGTTTTCATATTATGTAGCTGAGTTAACGCGTTAAGATCAATATGTTTATCGGTCGAGGCTAAGTCTATCGCTTGGCCTCCACACATACCACGATAACCTGAGGCTTTGGCTAATACTCTTACCATAGCAATATGTTGTTCGCTGCTTATCCCTGCTACGGCTTCGGTGACAATTTCAAAGGCTAAGGTTTGCAGAGCATCCCCCGCTAAAATGGCCGTCGCCTCATCAAAGGCGATATGCACTGTCGGCTGGCCACGGCGGAGCTCGTCATCGTCCATGGCGGGTAAATCGTCGTGGATTAATGAATAAGCATGGATACATTCAATAGCTGCGGCGCAAGCATCTAACTTTTCAAGTTCGACCCCAAACATGCGTCCCACACTGTATACGAGGAACGGTCGAATGCGCTTCCCTCCCAATAAGGCACCGTAAGTCATAGCGGCTTTTAATTGGGGAGCTGTATCTTCAAGCGTACTAAAACGCTGTTTTAATTGATCATCAACTCGTTGTTGATATTCTTGAATGGTACTGACTAACACGCTTATTCGCCCTCAACGGCATAGGGGGATAGGGGCGCATTTTCATCTTGTTTCAGTAAAATGGCCACTTTTTGTTGGGCTTGTTCGAGTTTTGCTTGGCTATTTCGAACGAGATTGATGCCACGTTCAAATTGTTTTAACGCGTCATCGAGGGAGATATCGCCTTGTTCTAGATCGGCAACGATGCGTTCAAGTTCGCCAAGGGATTCTTCAAAACTAAGATTTTCGGGTTTCTTCGCCACGTTCAGGTTTCCTTTGATTTAGCGGACACAAGGTATATCAGGGCGGCGTAAGGGTCAAATTCAGACTAAAGATATTTGCTCAATAGCACGCTTTGTTACTGAAATTTTTCCAGAAAATATAAATTGTCGCTAAACTTGCTTAGTGTGTGTCCGATAACTGACAATAGTATCATCATTTGTATGGTAATTTTTAACTGGATAAACAAGGCTCGTATGTGTGTCGATGGGATTATCTTATTCGGTAGAATAACTGAGTGTTCTTGCTTACCCAGAGTAAGTATTATGTCGTTTATTACGAAAATTGAGGAGCCGTTGTGGATTTAGCAACAATAATCGGAATTGTGGGAGCCTTTGGTTTTATTCTCGGCGCTATGGTGACCAGCGGCGGCTTGATGATTTTCGTTGATGTGCCCTCGATCCTGATTGTGTTCGGCGGGTCCTTCTTCGTAGTCATGATGAAGTTCACTCTTAAACAGTTTTTTAGTGCCGTTAAAATTGCTTTGAAAGCCTTTGTATTTAAGATTGATAAACCAGAAGATTTGATTGAGCAGTCCGTGACTATGGCGGATGCCGCCCGTAAAGGGGGTTTTTTGGCATTAGAAGAAGCGCAAATTACCAATACTTTTATGCAAAAGGCTGTCGATATGTTGGTCGATGGTCACGATGGTGAAGTGGTGCGTGCAGCCCTGGAGAAGGATATCGCTTTAACGGAAGAACGTCATCGGACGGGGATTGGCATATTTAGAGCCTTTGGCGATGTTGGCCCAGCAATGGGCATGATAGGTACGCTTGTGGGTCTTGTGGCCATGCTATCTAACATGTCAGATCCTAAATCTATTGGTCCTTCGATGGCCGTTGCTTTGTTAACCACATTATACGGCGCTATGGTCGCTAACATGGTTTGCTTGCCTATCGCGGATAAGCTAACGCTTAGGATGGGGGAGGAAATGCTCAATCGTAACCTTATTATGGATGCGGTATTGGCGATTCAAGACGGACAAAACCCGCGGGTGATTGAAGGCTTTTTGAAAAATTATCTCGCTGAAAAAAATCGTAAAATCGATACAACGGACGGAGAGTAGCCCATGGCTAAGTGCAATTGTCCACCGCCCGGAGCACCGCTCTGGTTGGCAACATTTGCCGACTTGATGTCGCTGTTGATGTGTTTCTTCGTATTGTTATTGTCATTTTCTGAAATGGACGTGATGAAGTTTAAGCAGATCGCGGGCTCAATGAAGTATGCCTTTGGTGTGCAAAATAAGGTGGAAGTTAAAGATATCCCGAAAGGGACTTCTGTCATTGCCTTAGAATTTAGACCAGGACGCCCCGATCCGACTCCGATTGAAATCATTAACCAGCAAACGAATGAAATGACTGAACCTGTATTGGATTTCCAAGCGGGTGAAGACGATAGTGCGGGCGGCGTGCAGCAGCAAAATGGTTCTCAGCGGGGTGGCGAAGCGAGTGCTACGGCACAAGAAGTTGCCGATGCGGTTAAAGCGGAAGCGGCAGCGGCGCAAGAAAAGATCAATCAGCAAGTGAAGAAGATGGCGCAGGAGCTCAATAAAGAGATCACCGATGGAGCGATTGAAATTGAGTCATTAGGTCAGCAGATTATTATTCGTATACGTGAGAAGGGGTCATTTGCTTCTGGCTCAGGTTTCCTGCAGCCTCGATTTAAACCTGTGGTGCGCTCAGTCGGCGAATTGTTAAAAGATGTTCCAGGTGTCATCACAGTGTCAGGTTACACGGATGATATGCAAATAAGCGATGAGCTCTATAGTTCTAATTGGGATTTATCCAGCAAACGTGCCGTGGCAGTGGCCCATGAGTTAGTACAGGTCAGCGGCTTTGATTCTAATCGAATGAAAGTGGTTGGTATGGCGTCTAACAATCCGATTGTGCCTAACGATTCTCCGGAAAATCGTGCCCGTAACCGCAGGGTTGAAATTGCTATTGAGCAAGGTAAAGCTAAGGAGTCTGAAGAAATTCAGATCGGTAATTCGCCTTAAGTGTTTAGATACTCTCCCAATCTAAAGCCGCAATAATCTTGCGGCTTTTTTATTGAGCTAATATGTACTTTTCCCTTTTTAGTTAACGTGTTATGCATCAAATTTCTGTGGTTGATTTAAATCCATTTGGGCTTTACGTTAATCACATTGAGTGTGTAATCCCTAAGTTTCCTTTAATTATCCCTCAACGACTTATTGTTAATGATTCATCTCAAATCACTTATTTTAAGCAGGGAAATTCAAACCATTCGAATAGGCTTTAGTGACATTATTTCAGCCTAATTAGCTGCCGTGATTTAGTCATTAATACGCAATGAATACGCAATGAATACGCAATGAATACGCAATGAATACGCCATAAATGTGGCCTGTGTCGCTGTTGGCTATGTGCGCTGAAACTCGCCTTTTTAGGTTGCTTGGGTATATAATCCCCCGATTATTCTTTTAACCAATTTTGCTGTTTTAAAATTGCCCGCGGAAATCCCATGAAGTTTATTGTAAAGCTGTATCCAGAAATCATGATGAAGAGCAAGCCTGTACGCATGCGCTTCACCAAAATGCTCGAAACTAACATCCGTAATGTGCTTAAAAAAGTTGACGAAGATGCAAAAGTGCAGCGTCAATGGGACCGCATTATGGTGATGGTACCAAAGGATAAGCCTGAATTGGCCCAAGCTTTCGGTGAGCGTCTGGCGTGTATTCCTGGCATTGCACACGTAGTGCAAGTGGATGAGTACAGCTTTGAATCTGTTGATGATATTTATCAGCAAGTCTTGCCTGTTTACCGTGACCAACTCGCGGGTAAAACCTTCTGCGTGCGAGTAAAGCGTACTGGCGATCATGATTTTAATTCTATTGAAGTTGAACGTTATGTCGGTGGTGGCTTAAACCAGTTTACCGATGCGCTGGGCGTGCGTTTAAAGAATCCGGACATTACCGTTAATTTAGAGATTGAGCGCGATAACCTTTATATGGTGACTAAGCGTATTGAAGGTCTAGGCGGTTTTCCGATGGCAACACAGGAAGATGTATTGTCCTTGATTTCGGGTGGTTTTGATTCTGGCGTTTCTAGCTATCAATTTATCAAAAAAGGCGCTCGTACCCACTACTGCTTCTTCAATCTGGGCGGCGCACAGCATGAAATTGGTGTTAAACAAGTGGCTTACCATTTGTGGAAAACCTACGGTGAATCCCATAAAGTGAAGTTTATCTCCGTGCCTTTTGAGCCTGTGGTTGCTGAGATTTTAGAGCGTATCGATAACGGTCAAATGGGCGTTGTATTGAAACGCATGATGATGCGTACCGCGGCGCGTATCGCCGAGCGTATGGGCATTCAAGCCTTAGTTACCGGTGAAAGTTTAGGCCAAGTGTCTAGCCAGACCCTGACCAACTTAAACGTCATCGACCGTTGTACTGAGTTATTGATTTTACGTCCCTTAATCGCCATGGATAAGCAAGACATTATCAACGAGAGCCGTAAAATCGGCACCGAAGATTTTGCTAAATCAATGCCTGAATATTGCGGCGTAATTTCGCAAAAGCCGACGGTAAAAGCGGTATTAGCTAAGGTTGAAGCGGAAGAGAAAAAGTTCTCTGAGGATTTGATTGATCAGATCATCGCCCAATCTGTCACTATCGATATCAGGGAGATCGCAGAACAAATGGATACTCGGATTACTGAGACAGAAACGGTTGCCAGTATCGATACCAACCAAGTGGTCATTGATATTCGTGCCCCTGAAGAAGAGGAAAGCAAACCGCTGCAAATTGAAGGTATTGAGATAAAGCGCATCCCATTCTTCAAGTTAGCGACTCAGTTTGCCGATCTCGATAAGCAAAAGACTTATTTGCTCTATTGTGAGCGTGGGGTGATGAGTAAATTGCAGGCATTGTATTTAATCGAGCAAGGCTACACGAACGTGAAAGTGTATCGTCCATAAGTCGGGCGAAAACTTGCCCATTGCCGTATATCGTCAGTGGGATTGATTTGCTATTCAAGTACAAAAAAGCCGCATATTAATGCGGCTTTTTCTTTGCTCTTACTGAGCGCGACCTGAGTTTCAGTGTCGTTTAGGTTATTCGGCTTTAACGACTTGCTGATGAGATGCGACATCGTCTGTGGCAATCAGCAGAGTGGCTTCTTGTAGCACTTCTTGGTGCATTTTATTCATTGCAGCGGTTAAATCTGCAGTGATATTGGCTTGCAAGTCGCTTGTGTCAATGACGATTTCGTCAACGAGTACATTTGCACTGGCATTGAAGCTGAGTGCTGAGACTAATATTAACGCAAACGCCGATTTTAAATTGAACATAGTCGCCTCCGGGCTGACAAATTAACGCTGTCAGACATTCCCATCATCAACTTTGAGATTGTCTAACTTAGGTATTTCATAGCTATGGATGTTTCATCGCTATTGGTGTTTCGTTGATAAGCTGTTTCATTGGCGCAAAATTTAACCAAAAACGCTGGCCTTTACAAACGATTAAATGTAACAATACGGATTAGAAAAACTAATTAAAAAACGAGACTGAGATCACTATGTCGAGACGATTACCACCGCTTAATGCGGTTAAAGCTTTTGAGGCAGCCGCGCGGCATTTGAGCTTTACGCGGGCAGCGGAAGAATTGTTTGTTACACAGGCTGCGGTGAGCCATCAAATAAAGGCATTAGAAGATTTCCTCGGATTAAAATTATTTCGTCGAAAGAACCGTTCTTTGCTATTAACCGAAGAAGGGCAAAGCTATTTTCTCGACATCAAAGATATCTTTATTCAGCTTGCCGATGCCACCGACAGATTACTCGCCCGCAGTGCGATTGGTTCGCTGACGGTCAGTATGTCACCCAGTTTTGCGATTCAATGGCTAGTGCCACGCTTGGCTAAATTCAGTGAGAAAAATCCCGATATCGATGTGCGAATTAAGGCCGTTGATACCGAAGCGAGTTCATTAACCGATGATGTGGATGTGGCTATTTATTATGGCTTAGGTAATTGGCCCGGGCTACGTGCAGATAAGCTCAGAAACGAAGTGCTTATTCCCGTATGTTCGCCCATGTTGCTCAACGGTCCTAAACCACTCTCAAAACCGAGCGATTTAAAGTATCACACGTTATTACATGATATGAATCGTCACGATTGGCAGGCGTGGTTTAGGCAATGTGGCATTACCGATATTAATGTGAATCAAGGACCTATTTTCAGTCATTCGTCTTTGGTATTGCAGGCGGCAGCCCACGGTCAAGGGGTTGCCCTGGGTTACAGCGTGCTGGCACGCCCCGATATTAAAGCTGGGCGGCTTGTGTGCCCATTCCAAGAAGTCTTGGTCAGTAAAGATGCTTATTACTTAGTTTGCCAACAAAACCATGCTGAGTTAGGTAAAGTGGTGGCGTTTCGTGAATGGATGTTAGACATGTTTGCCGAGGAGTCTCGCAGTGAGTTGTTGCCCGGATAAGCCGATTTATGTATTAGAAGGGGAGCCTGCGAGTACTTTGATTTTATTGGCCCACGGTGCGGGTGCTAACATGGATTCTGATTTTATGCAGGCCATGTCGGCGGGATTCGTTGCTCAGGGCTTCCGAGTGATGCGCTTTAATTTTCCTTATATGCAGGCGAATGCAGTCGATGGCAAACGGCGTCCACCGGACCGTGCGCCTAAATTGCTTGCGTGTTTTACACATATGCTCGATATCGCCCACTCACAACCACAAGTTGAACGTGTGGTGTTAATGGGGAAATCCATGGGCGGTCGTATGGCGGCCCTATTAGCCTGCGATCCTGCATTAGCGGCGCGCATCGATAGGGTGATTTGTTTAGGTTATCCTTTTGTGCCACTCAAAGGCGGCGAGCCTAGATTGGAACCTTTGAATGAATGCCAAGTCCCAGTAATAGTTGTACAGGGTGAGCGGGATAAGTTTGGTGGCAAAGTGCAGATCCCAAGCTGGCCCTTGAAAGCTGAGATAGGATTAGCTTGGATAACCGACGGCGATCATAGTTTTGTCCCAAGAAAGTCGTCAGGCACCAGTGAAGCCGCTAACCTTGCACGTGCTATTGATTTATCAAGTGATTTTATTCGTGAGCTTGATGTTGAGCGAATAAATGTTGAATGAGTTAATCCCATTCCAGCAGGAGCGTTAAATGCGTAAAGGTTTATTGTTACTCGCCGCCGTGAGCGGATTCTTAGCCGTCGCCTTAGGGGCTTTTGGTGCCCATGGTTTAAAAGCGGTCGCGCCACCAAACTTAATTGAAGTCTTTAACTTAGGTGTGCAATATCATTTCTACCATACCTTTGCCCTCATCATGGTTGCCTTCTCGGGCCAATGGTTAACCTCGCGTTTACTGGACTGGTCGGCATATCTCTTTGTCGCAGGCATAGTACTATTTTCGGGCTCACTATATGGACTGGCCTTGTTTGGGACTAAGTGGTTAGGTCCTATTACGCCTATGGGGGGGGGGTGTTTCTTACTCGGTTGGTTATTATTTGCCGCCGCGGTATGGCGTCACAAAGTTATCGACGGTCATGAGTCTTAATCGCTGATGCTTATGTGAGTTAACAGGCTTAGGGCGCACCTAAGCCTTTTTTATTTCTCTAATCGCAATTCAAGGTTCAGCAGTAGGCAAATAGGGCATTTGTGGATTGAAATTGGTATACTGGCGCCCAAATCGATAGTCAGCCAATGCTTTGGCTTGGATTTCTCAGGGATCCCCATGAAAAACCTATTTTTATTTTGCCGCGCAGGCTTTGAAAAAGAATGCGCTGCAGAAATCCAACAGCGAGCCGGTGAGCTCAATGTGGGTGGCTTTGTTAAGGCCAACAATAACGACGCTTATGTTGTATACCAATGTTTTGAAGACGACGCTGCCGATACGTTAGTCAAACAATTACCTTTAGATTCGCTCATTTTCGCCCGCCAGATGTTTGCTGCTAGCGACTTGTTAGTCGACTTGCCTGAAAATGACAGAATAAGCCCAATCGTTGCGGCGCTCAGTGACGTCAGCAAAGCGGGTGAAGTGCGGGTTGAAACACCTGACACTAACGAAGCGAAAGAGCTCTCGGCTTTTTGCCGTAAGTTCACTGTGCCTTTACGCCAGCATTTGAAAAAATCGGGCAGTTTGCTCGCGCAGGAAAATCCCAAACGTCCGATTATCCACGTGTGTTTTATTGGACCCGGCCGTGCCTATGTGGGTTATTCCTACAGTAATAACAGTTCGCCACATTTTATGGGCATTCCACGCCTTAAAATGGCGGCGGATGCACCGAGTCGTTCTAGTCTGAAACTCGACGAAGCCTTTGGCCAATTCGTGCCTAAGGAAGAGCAAGAAGAGCGTATTCGCAGTGGCATGAACTCAGTGGATTTGGGCGCTTGCCCTGGTGGCTGGACTTATCAACTGGTGCGTCGCGGCATGTTTGTGTCGGCAGTTGATAATGGCCCTATGGATGAAAAACTGATGGAAACGGGCCAAGTGAAACATTACCGTGAAGACGGTTTCCGTTTCGAACCGCAACGTAAAAATATCTATTGGCTGGTGTGCGACATGGTTGAGAAACCTGCGCGTGTTGCCGAACTGATTGAAGCTTGGGCGATTAACGGTTGGTTTAAGGAAGCGATTTTTAACCTTAAATTACCGATGAAGAGCCGCTATAAAGAAGTGACTGCTATCCTTGAGACCATGCAGACGATTCTTAAAGAGAATGGTGTGACTGATTTTAAAGTGCAGTGTAAGCATCTTTATCACGACCGTGATGAAGTGACAGTGCATTTATGGCTACGCCCTAATACCGCGTGGAATTAATTCCAGTGCTAACCCTGCGGTGATCTTGTTGTCGCTAGAATGGTAATTGTCACGCGGGTTTAAAGCCACGCAGGTTTAAAAGCTAGATAACAAAAAGCCCCAAAGGAAACTTTGGGGCTTTTTCGTGTTTACTCATTTGAGTTTCAAGCGCTTGCTTCTTTTAAGCTTTTGCTTGAATAAGCGCGTTATAGACACGTCTTAAACGCGCTTAGCATTGAGATCACAGACGCTCAAGCACCGCTTGCGTGAAGTCAGTCGTGCCGTGAGTGCCGCCTAAATCGCGAGTCGTACGGTCGCCTTCTTCAATGACAGCAGATACCGCTTTACGGATTTGCTCAGCTTTGTCAGCCATACCTAAATATTCCAGCATCTGAATAGACGCTAAAATCACTGAGGTTGGGTTTGCAAGGTTTTTGCCCGCGATATCCGGTGCACTACCGTGAACGGCTTCGAAAATCGCGGCATCACGGCCAATGTTTGCGCCTGGCGCCATACCTAAACCACCCACTAAACCGGCACACAGGTCCGATAAAATGTCACCGAACAGGTTGGTCGTCACGATCACATCGAAGTTTTCTGGGTTCATCACTAACTTCATGCACGTTGCATCGACGATCATTTCTTCTGTCTTGATGTCTGGGTAACGTAGGCTCACTTCACGGGCCACTTTCAGGAACAGGCCTGACGTTGACTTCATGATGTTGGCTTTGTGTACAATAGTGACTTTCTTACGGTTTTCTTTGCGAGCTAGTTCGTAGGCGAAAGTGGCGATTTGCTCGGCACCTTGGCGAGTGACGATACTGGTTGCTTCGGCTGTTAAACCATCTTCAGACACTTTTTGACCATGGCCAGAATACATGCCTTCGGTGTTTTCACGTACTGTGATGATATCGATATTTTCGTAACGGGCTTGGGTACCTTTGAAAGACAGTACTGGGCGTACGTTAGCATACAGACCGAATTTTTTACGCAAGGTTACGTTGATAGAAGTAAAGCCTTCACCAACGGGAGTCGTCAGCGGCCCTTTCAGCGTGATACGGTTTTTTTCAATGAGTTCTAAAGTGCGTGCTGGCAGTAACTCGCCTTGCTTTTCAAGTGCAGTCAGGCCGGCATCGGCAAATTCATATTCAAAATCACAGCCCGCTTTATCAAGAATTTTTAAGGCTGAATCAATAATACTTGGGCCAATTCCATCACCTGGAATTACGGTTATCGTTCTTTTTGACATGGAGAAGTCCTTCCACGGTTCGTCGTTACTGCAATTGTCTGCCCCAGTGCTAACTGGATAGCAGGACTATGAATTTGGTATTTTTTCTGCCTATTATTTTAACCATCTTTGGTCAAACTTCACAGGAAATAGTGAGCAATATCACGATTTTTTATGTGGTATAACTTGTAAAAATACTGGGTTCTCACCATGATGGAGAGCCAATGGTTAAAAAAGTCTACTTTAGTCTAACAAATATATAAAAGAGGAAGACATTGAAGTTAATCCCTATCACATCCCTGGTTTTGTTATCCCTTGGAATATTGCCAGCAGTGCAGGCTGAAACCAGCACTAAACCGCTCACCCTAACAGACATTATGCATTTTGAATCCCTTGAAAAGCCGGTTATCTCAGATAAGGGGCAAGTCATCGCGGTCGAGTCTGCGCCCGATCGCGGGGATAGTCACGTCATTGTGAAAAATGTCCTGTCGCAGCAAAGCTATCAAATCGCGGGGGGGTCAGATCCCTTGGTGAACCACGATGGTCGTTATGTAGCTGTGGTGGTTAAACCGAGTTTGCTCACGCGTGAAACGAGTGATGCCAAGGCGAAGAAAAAACTCAAATCCGACATGGTGTTGCTCGATACTCAAACTGGCACGCAAACTCGCTTCGAGCGTGTGAAGGAATTTGTGTTCAGTGATGACGGTAAGCATCTGGCGATTTGGTTTGAGGCTGATGAAGAGTCCAAAAAAGATGCTGAGCCTAAAACTACCGAAAAACTCGCTGAAGCAGGCACACAAAGCCCTGCGAATATTGATAAGCCAAAGGTCGATAAGTTTGACCAAGGTCGACGTTTTACGTTGCTCAGTTTAGAAGACCAAACAAAGCGAATTGATGTCGAGCAGGTTACTGGCTATGTTTTTGATAAGGCAAGCCGTAGACTCGCGCTGGCAGTGAACGATATCACCAATAAGCAACATCAATTGCAGTTAGTCGATTTAAACACTCACAAAAAAACCGTTGCCTTTGATTCGCTTAGCCAACAGATTGGTGCGTTAGCGCTGGCTAAAAATGGTCGTTGGCTTGCATTTACGCAGGGCAAAGACAGTGAATTGCCCTATGGCCGCAGCTATCAGTTATCGCTGGTCGATTTGCAGTCGGGCAAAATCAGTAACCCCCCTGAATCACCCGAGTGGAAACTGAATCGCTACACTAGCTTAAGCTTCTCATTGGATAGCGAACGGCTGTTCTTTGGCCGCGTACCTGAGGTGAGTCAACAGCTCAGTTTGCAGAAGATCACCGAAGAAAAAGACCTGTTCGATACAAATATTGTCACCGGACAGCGTGGGCTTAAGGTATGGCATGGGGATGATCCTCGTATTAAGCCTAATGAAATCAAGCAATATGAGGACGAGCAAAAACGCACTTACCTTGCGGTATTGCATTTAGGTTCGAATAACGTGGTGCAGCTTGGCGATAAAACTGTTCCAGATGTGACGATTTCACAACATAAACGTTTTATGTTGGCCAGTTCAGATTTGCCCTATCGCAAGATGGCGACGTGGGCAGGGTTCTACCAAGATTATTATTTGGTCGATATTAATACTGGCAGTAAAGTGCCATTTTTGACACAACAGCCGAGTGATGCCGAGCCTACGCTGTCGGGAAATGGCAAGTATGTGGCTTATTATCAGCAAGGTAATGTGTATCTCTATGATATTGCACAGGACCGTCGCACTAATCTCACAAAATCCCTAAAGGTCAGTTTTGCCGATGAAGACCACGATTATCCATCCAGTGCTCCAGGATATGGTTTTGGTCCTTGGCTTAAAAATGATGCGGGTTTCTTGGTTTACGACAAATACGATGTTTGGCAGTTTAATACCGAATCTAAGGCGGGTTTTGCCTTAACCGCAGGTAAAGGGCGCACCCAGAAAATTCAATATCGCCTTGAGGGCTTAGTCGATAATCCCGATGAGCCGACAGAGCTTGCCTATAACGCTACGGTTTTACTCCACGGTTATAGTGATAAAACCAAGGCCGATGGTTTTTATCAAGCCACCTTGGGCGAAGCGGGCGTGAAGACGTTGATGCAAGGTGAGTATAAGCTGACAGTATTGGGACGCAGTAAAGACGCTGACACTATCGTGTTTTCTAAGGAGCGTTTTGACTTATTCCCTGACTTGTATACGGCTAACTATAGCGCACCGCAAAATGCAGTTAAGCAAACCGATTTAGATAAGCAGCGTCAAGCCTTTAACTGGAGCCAATCCGAGTTAGTTCACTGGACAAATGGCGATGGTAAACCGTTAGATGGCGTGCTGATCAAGCCGACCAATTATCAAGAGGGTAAGCGCTATCCTGTACTGGTTTATTACTATCGCTTTATGACGGATAGACTGCATGCCTTCCCGCAGATGAACATTAACCACAGACCTAACTTTGCTTGGTACATCAATAATGGCTATGCGGTGTTTCTACCGGACATTCGCTTTGAAATTGGTTACCCAGGGGCGAGCTCAGTACAAGCGCTCACGTCTGGCGTGCAAAAGCTGATTGAGATAGGCATTGCCGATCCCGATGCTATTGGTTTGCAAGGTCATTCTTGGAGTGGCTATCAAACGGCGTTTGCCATTACTCAAACTAAGATGTTTAAGGCGGCGGTTGCAGGTGCTCCAGTATCGAACATGACCAGTGCCTATAGCGGTATTCGCCACGGCACAGGCATTGCGCGTCAGTTCCAATATGAAACCGGACAGAGTCGTATTGGCGCAAGTTTGTTTGCCGCGCCGCAAAAGTACATTGAAAATTCGCCAGTATTTTATGCTGACCGTATTCAAACGCCTTTGATGATCATGTTTGGTGATAAGGACGATGCAGTGCCTTGGGAACAAGGTGTTGAAATGTACTTAGCTATGCGCCGTGCAGGTAAAGAGGTGGTGTTCTTGCAATACGAGGATGAGCCGCATCACTTGAAAAAGTACCCGAACAAGCTCGATTACAGCATTCGCATGATGCAATATTTCGACCATTATCTGAAGGGAAAACCTGCGCCAGAATGGCTCAGCAAAGGTGAAGCCTATGTCGAGTATAAGGCCGATGATGAATAGGCAATTGGCTTAGTTGTTTTACAATTGAGCCAATTCGTTGATTGTCAAAATAAAAACGCCACCGATTCGGTGGCGTTTTTATTTAACTGTCAGTTGTATTTATTTACTGGTTAATGTCTCTTGGGCAGAGCTGAGGGCTGTGTCAGTATCTGCATCGAGATATTGCTTATAGGTATCTTGGCCCCAAGCAATCAATTGATCATTTTCAAAAATCAGTGGGGTACATTCCTCTTTCGTGGTCACACCGTCTGATTTTTCATGGTGAGTGCGATAAAAGAGCACCTGTAGCTTGGTTTCTTTTACGGCTTTGGCCTCTGAAAAGTCAGCTTTACCTAGTAACTGTTTTACTGAAACGATATTTTGCCCTAGCGCTAACTCGTTCATTTTTTGGCTGTTATAGGATTGTCTGTCCTCCCAACTCATGTCATCTGGCGTAGGTTCATAAACGAGTACCACCACAGCGACAAAGGCGACGTAGGCGGCGAAAATGCTACCGATGATTACCGAAACTTTTGATTTCATTTACAGTTATTCCTTTACCTCATTAAATGAGTCACGTTATTACGTCCATAAAATACGCTTTTGTTGTTCTAAGGTAAATGCGTTAATTGCAACTTTATATTAACAGATGTTTAGGCTGGATTGATTGGGTTTTCAGGCAGGCAGTTATTATCAGGCAAGGAGTTCATCACGCGAAAATCTTTTAAATTAATATTGAGTGGCAGGTCTGTTTGTAACTGTGCGAGCTTATAGCTGAGTCTTGCCATCTCCTTACCTTCGGCAAGTTTTTTGGCTTGTTTAGCGCCTAAGTTAGATAGCGATGAAAACAAGGTTGGTAAGCTTCTAAAGGTTTTCAATAATTCGGCGGCTGATTTAGGGCCTATGCCCGCAATACCAGGAATTTTATTACCGCTGTCGCCCGCTAATGCCATCAAGTCGAGAAATTGACTGCGTTCGACACCGAGTTTTTGTTCCAACGCAGCGATATCTAAGTGCTGCTGATTAAAGTGATCCCACTGGCTGATTCGGCGATGATTGAGCTGACTAAAACCTTTGTCGGTGGACACTATAATGGCTTCCCCCTGCGCTTTGGCGGTTTTTATCGCTAGAGTGGCAATCACATCATCGGCTTCAGCCGCCGCATAAATAGATCCAATGTTCATCATGGTTAAGTGATCTTGCAGCGCAGCAAGGCCTTTTGCCAGCGGCTCAGGCATAGGTTTACGGCCTTTCTTATAATCGGGGTAAAGCTGTTTACGCCATGAGATTTCATCCCCATCCCACACGATAGCTACATGGGTTGGGCGATGCACACGCAGCAGTTTAGTGCACGCAAAACTGACGCGCTCTGTGAGGCTTTGCATATCGGATTCATCGGGGATCGCCGCATAGATGCGGCGAACCAAGTTGAGACCATCGATGATTAAAAACTTGTTCATGGGCTGTTGTTGCTTCGCTCTCTATTTCACTATTTGATAGCAAGGAATATAGGCGCTTCCTGGAAGCTTCATTCTTTGTTGTTGTACAAATGCACTTAAGAGTTTATCCATCATATCCATGAGCTTAGGATCGCCTTTTAATTGGAAGGGGCCATCACGCTCTATGTGCTTGATTGTTTCCGACTTGACGTTACCCGCCACTATACCCGAAAACGCTTTACGCAGGTTGGCGGCAAGTTCGGCTTTGTTGGTTTGGAAGTGTAGATCTAAGTTTGCCATCACCTCGTGGCTTGGGATAAAAGGTAACTGAAACTCAGACTCAATCTTCAGTGCCCACTGATATTGGTAAGCATCACCTGTTGAGCGGCGATAGGCTTTTACTTGCTCCATTCCTTGCTTCATGATGCGTGCCACTTCAGTGGGATTATCTATGATAATTTGGTACTTTTTCTGAGCTTCGGGTCCTAAGGTTGAGGCAATAAACTCATCAATCTTAATGAAGTAATCTGCGCTCTCCGTTGGGCCTGTGAGTATCAGCGGGAAAGGCGTTTGTTGGTTTTCTTCGTTAAGTAAAATACCCAATATATAGAGCAATTCTTCAGCCGTGCCAGCACCGCCAGGGAAGATAATAATGCCGTGGCCTAAGCGCACGAAAGCTTCGAGGCGCTTTTCAATATCGGGTAAGATCACCAGTTCATTGACAATTTGATTCGGTGGCTCGGCGGCAATAATACTTGGTTCAGTTAAGCCAATATATCGTGCATTTTTAATCCGTTGCTTGGCATGGCCTATCGCCGCACCTTTCATCGGACCTTCCATCGCACCTGGACCACAGCCAGTACAAATATCTAATTCCCTCAGGCCAAGTTGATAACCTACCTCACGTGTGTACTGGTATTCGATGGCATTAATACTGTGTCCGCCCCAACAGACGACCACATTAGGGTCTTTCATCGGTGCTATCGCCCGCGCATTACGCAGAATATCAAACACCACATTGGTGATATGGTGGGCATTGGTCAGATTAATGTGTTTTAGTGAGTCATATCTATCACTGATATAAAGGATATCGCGTAAGACAGAGAACAGGTGCTCTTGAATTCCCGTGATAATTTGACCATCGACAAAGGCTTGTTCGGGGGGATTGATCAGTTCTAATTTTACACCGCGCTCCCGTTGTAGAACGTTGATGTCGAAATCATGGTATTGCTCGAATAGGGCTTTAGAGTTGTCGGTTTTTAAACCCGCGGCAAGCACTGCTAAGGAGCAGTTGCGGTACAGTTGGTATAGGGCACTTTTGGCACTATTTTTGAGTCGATCAACTTCAAGTTGCGAAAGCTGATCCATGCTGCCTTTTGGGCTGACTTTTACTATCATTTACCACTCCTTCGTCATGACAGGAGTGATTAGAGGAGGCGTATAGTGGGGCTTAATTATACGTCAATCACAACCCTGTCTCTGCTTTCGTGTTTCGCTTTGTAGAGTGCTGCATCGGCGCGTTCAAAGGTCTCATGTATGAGTTCACTTCCCATAACTTGCGCAGCCCCTATAGATACTGTAACTGTAATTCTCTGATTTTTAAATTTAAATGGAATATTTTTTACTTTCTCGCGCACTCTGTTTAAAAGTTGAGCGATATCAGCAGGGGCCACATCAGGTAATAGCAGTACAAATTCTTCACCGCCATAGCGGGCTACAAATTCTGTATCTCGCAGGGAGTTTTTCAATGCCATTGCTATAACTTGCAAGGTTTTATCACCTGTGCTGTGGCCAAAACTGTCGTTGATGGTTTTGAAGTGATCGATATCGGCAACGGCAACCCACAACGGGGACTTATGCCGTTGATAGTTACGGTATTCTAGCTCCATGCGCTCTTCTAATGCAGCACGGTTAGGCAATTGAGTTAAGCTGTCGAGTAAGTTGAGTTTTTGTTGTTCAAACAAACGCTCTTTGTAGGTGTTAGCCTCACTACTTAACTCATTAAGCTCTTTGCGCATTGTCTCCATCGACTTGCGCAGCAGAGCTTGCTCTCTTTGCTCTAGGGCTTCTTTACGGGCTAATGCCGAGCGGATAGAGTTAAGTTGCTCTGTTAGTTGAGCTTTAAGGTCAACGACGTCTTCCACATCGATAATGATTTCACCTGCGTTATCGACGCGGGTGTTAATCTCACGATTCAGCTGGGTTTTTAATTGGAAGCTACGTTGATTGTGATTGTAAGACTCGCTCACCACCTCACGTACCGCGGCTAAGGCATCGTTGAGGGCAAACAAAAACTCTTGGGATGCCGATTTCTCGCGGGCGATATTATCAAGCAATAACGCTAAAATGGTTTGGTAGGCTTCGAGCAAGCTATCAACTTCAATCTCAGAAGAGAGTACTTCTTTGATCACTAATACTTGGTCACGTTGATCTTTACGGAACTCGATTTCCGAAATCATCTGTGCCAGCTCATGTGCTAGCTGCCTGTGCTTTGGTAAGACATCAAGCTTTTCAGATTCGCTAAATTGTAGCTGTAATATGGTTTCGTAGAAGCCAATGATTTGCTTAACTTTAGGTATATATTCCCACACAGTATGAAAAGGTTTAGCCAGATCTTGCTTGAAGTAATTGACTTCTTTTTTGAGCTTTTCAGGTGCAGAGTTAACGCGTTGGATCTGACGGATCACCTGTGACAAACCAGTACGACTCTCTTCGAGTTGTACCATCACATGGTGATATTGGCCTTTTAGCAGGCGCTCGACATCAACTAATTCTGGCAATGCCTCATCGACTCGCTCAAACGTATTTAAGTTATGGCGCAGTTTGGCGAGTTTATTATCCAGCTCAAGATTTTGCCCTTTACAGGCGAGGCTTAAGTGACCAATAAATTGGAGTAATGTCTGTAACTTTGCATTTCTATCTTCATTAACTTCATCAAGGGCAAGTTTGGCCGAATGGAGTTTCTGTTGCAGCAAGGCAAGTTGTGAAACTGTAGCGCTTGAATCCTTCATCCTGAGTATTGTCCTAACTCTGCAAGGCTAAAAAACATGACAATCCTATGTCCAGATTAGCTGTTAACTCATATGATACTAATGTTATAACACTGGGCGTAGAGTGCAAATGCGATTTACCTGTGACTCTGTGATTAATTACCGATATTGATCAAATATTTTCCAGTAATTGCCTATCTTGGTTATTTTCCCAGCAAGGCCAGCGAATATCCTCTTTATTGCCGTTGGTCTCTAATCTGATTAATCCACGCTCAATGCCTTTTTCAAGGTGCAAAAATAACGGATTTGCAAATAAGCTCAAAGGAACAAAGTCGAGGGCTCTGAGAGCGACATAATAGTCGTTATTGCCACCTAAACTACGGGCACAGGCAAGCGCCATCTGCACTGTTTCAAATTTTAATTTCGCGGCCATTTTAATTTCTGATTTCGCTAAAAGTGGCAAATGCGCAAAGCCAAGACGGAAATGATGTGTGATTTGCTGTTCATCGAGTTTCAGGCGTACTTGGCTGAGTATTTGTGTCGGCTCAATAGGTTGCGTGAACCGAACCGCAAATACCCCTTGGCGTACCACATAAACAGATGCTGCAAGTGCATCCGTTAGATGATTGGCAATTTGCGCTGTTACTGCATCACTAAAATATTGGCCATAGTCCAGATCCGCCGTAAGTTGGGTGGGAAAGGCGATAATCGCGAGTGCCGTTGTGGATTCCTGACTTTGATTATGGCTTAAGTGCGCTAATAATGCGGCATACCCTAAATTGTGAGTGAAGGGTTCCTGCAGCGTTAATTGAGTTAATGCCGCGTTTTTAGCCATTATTTTGCGACGATTTTGTAGCATGAAAATAATCACGAGCAGCAAGAGTCCGGCAATAAGGCTGCAAATGAGCAGTAGCGTGTGAGTGTTGTTGCTTTCTTTCACTGTCTCAACGAGTTTTCCCTGTAGCATGTTGAGCTCAAGTTTTAGCTGTTGCTCTGCAAGGGCAGAGGCCGACACTGGGGAGTCTTTATCTGTCTCAGCTGGCTTTTTACCTAGCTCAATGATACGGGCTTGGGCATCGATGGTTTTTGATAATTCACCTAATTTCTTCGCCGCCGAGGCGATAAGTGTGAGTGCGGATTTTTGTTCATCGACCAGTTTTAAATCGACCGCGAGTGCTAATGCGATATCGGCATGGGCCATCATCAGCGGCCAATCTTGGTTGGTTTGGGCGATTTCACCAATTAAGAGTTCGTTATAAACTTGATAGTGATGGCTTTGTTTTTCTTTGAATATTTGATTGGCCATCAGTAAATATTTTAGGGCGTTAACATTGTCTTTAATATTTGAGTAGGCTTGTCCTAAATTATGGAAATTAAGCCCCTGTGCGATGTAGTTACCGCGTTTTGCATCTAATTGCTGGGCATTTAGGTAGTAATCAATCGCTTTATGCCAATCCCCTTGTTCGCCATAGACCATAGCGATCACAGTCATACAACTTGAAAGATAAGTGTCATTGCCCATTTTTTTAAAGCCAGCCGCGGCTTCATGAGCATTTTTAAGCGCTTCATCCCACTGCTTTAAATCACGGTATACCTTTGAAAGTTGCAATTGCAGATTGGTCTTCATTGAAGGGTAATTAGAACGATTAGAGATCCGAATCGCTTCACTATAATGCTGTAATGATTTTGTAAGCTGCTGATTAAAATTGTAATAAAAGCCAAGCCTCGCTTCAGCCGCCGCGATTAAGTAATCGTTTCTGAGTTTATAGGCAATGTCGCGGTATGTGTGGAAGTGCATCAGTGCTGGCACTTCTTGGCGGATCAATAAATGTAAGCCACCTAGATGTTCATGAATATTGTGTTTAAGAATTAATGCTTCGATGTCATAGCTGTCGTTGATGCGGGTGAGCGCTTCGTTATAAAGACCAATCGTTTCTTGATATTTCTGTTCAGTACGGCCAAGGTAACGGCCATTTAACATGGCGACCATGGCAAGTTCGTAGGGTGATTGCGCCGCAGTCGATAGGAGTTCAATCAAGCTTTTTGCGTTTTGAAAATCGACCTTGGTTTTAACGTTCGGCTCCATATTGAGGCGGGCCAGTAAATACAAAATCTGTTCAAATTCGAGTGGATTGTAACCTTGCTCTTGGGCTGCGCGCTCAAATTGGTCACGGTTTTGAAATGCGAGGGGAAAGGAAATCGTTTTGTTGAGCGCATCATACATTTGCTGCGGTGATTCTCTTAACTCAACCTCATCCGCTTCGAGATCTCGGCTTTGGACAGTAAAAGGCAGTGACAGCAACAGAGTAAATAAAATAACCGTGAGTTTTTGCATTTGAACTGTGATTCCTCATTCCTTTAGTCAAGGAACTTATTTTGTTAGCTTTTGTTAGCGCCTAATGAGGATGCTACATCGACTTGTTATACTTGGAAAAATCATAAGAAGCATAATAACAGAAGGAAGCAAGAGTGAAACCCAACAGACTATCAATCTTGATATTGAGCGCATTATTTTCGGGTCAAGTATTGGCCGATGTGAAATACCAAATCGACCTTATTAAACCCGAACACCATATTGCCCAAGTGAGTGTCACTTTTCCTGAAGTGAAGACGAACGATTTTACGGTGAATCTCCCTGTGTGGCGGACGGGCAAATATCAAGTATTGCCTTTGGCCGATGGTGTGCGCTTATTTAGTGCTAAAGATAGTCAAGGTCATGAACTGCAATGGAAGCGCACCGCGAGCGGTGAATGGCAAGTGGCGCTCACGCAGCCAACCCGTGTTACCGTCAGTTATCAATTGTATGCTAATGAATTAGGCCAAAGGGTGCGCCATATTGACGCGAGCCATGCCTATTTAGATGCTAGCGGTGTGTTCATGTACAGTCCGCAATTTCGCTCTGAACCAATATCCGTAGAATTAAAAGTGCCTAAAAATTGGCAAAGTTACTCTGGGATGTCATCGGGTAAGGCCGCTCATTCCTTTATTGCCCCTAATTATGATGTGTTGATCGACTCCCCGATTGAAACTGGTATGAGTACCCATAAACAATTTAGTGCTAATGGTAAAAACTATGAATTGGTGTTTTGGGGTGAAGGTAACTATGACACGGATAAAATAGTAAAAGATCTTAAAGCCTTAAGCGGTCAAGCCAAGGTGATTTGGGATGATTATCCTTTTGATCGTTATGTTTATATGGTGCATGCAACGAGTGGTGCCAGTGGCGCGACAGAGCATTTAAACTCTACTGTCATTCAGCTGCCGCGCTTTAGTTTCCGTGAACGCAAGGACTACCTGCGCTTTATTAGCACAGCATCCCATGAGTTTATCCATACCTGGAACGTGAAGGCTTATCGCCCAGAGGGATTAGTTCCCTACGATTATCAACATGAAAATATGACGGAATTACTGTGGATGGCCGAAGGATCTACCAGTTATTTTCAAGATCAGTTGTTGCTGCGGGCTGGAGTCATAACAGTTAAAGAGTTCCTCGAAGATTTAGCCAAGCGCGTCGAGAAAAACCAACTCAATCCAGGTCGTGAAACTCAATCTGTGGCAGAGGCGAGTGCGGGGGAGTGGAGCAGTATCGGTGGCGATTATGCCATTAACCACAGTGTAAATATTTACTCAGAGGGCTACTTAACCTCTTTAGCCTTAGATTTTTCATTGCTGCAAGACTCCGAGCTTAAGTATTCATATCGCGATGTGCACCGTCGTTTATATCAAGAACATCGCGTACCAAAAGGCTATGGTGTTAGTGATGTTCAGTACATTCTTAAAGACTTATCCGGCAAAGATTATGCACCTTGGTGGCAAGCCAATGTGAATAGTCCCATGAGTTTAGATTTCCCAGAATTATTATCACAGGCAGGGTTAAATCTGTCCTATGGTAAAGATTCAAAAGCTGAGGCATTTGCAGGAATGACCTTGAGCAGTACCCATGGCTCTTTAGTGTTAGACCAAGTGTTGCGTAATGGTCCTGCTTGGCAAGCGGGTATAGTTGCGGGGGATGAAGTATTAGCGATTAATGGTCTCAAGGTGACTGCTGCGGGTTTCTATAAGCGCATCAAAGACTTTAAGGTTGGCGATAGTGTAGAGGTGGTATTATTTAGCAACGATAAAATCAAGCAAGTACAGCTCATCCTTGGCGAGCAGCAAAGCGGTAAGCTAGTGCTCAAGGGGGATGCAAAAGCGACTAAACAGCAAAAAGCTTTCTTCAAGACTTGGTTAGGCATTGATTGGCCGTTTGACAATAAAGGCGAGTTAGCGACTAAAGCTTAATGTGGTTAGGGCTTCATCTTTAGCATTTAAATGCCTTTGTCTTAAAGCCACCTAAAGTGAAATCGTCATAAAAAAGGCGCCACCATTATTTTGATGGGGGCGCCTTTTCTTATCTTGTACGGCTCAGTCTAACAAGCGAGTCGCAGCTCTCGTATGCTTAACGAGTTTTGCTTAAACTTGTGCGTCTTCGAGTCCACCAAGGGCGGCCACGAGTGCATGCATCAAGGCGACTAACTCGCTGCCCATTAGGGCAAAGTCTGCATCTAAACGGGCCATAGGATCGTCAGTGCCGACTTCATCGTTCCCTGCTCTAAACTCTTCAGAGAATTTAAGGCGCTTCACGCTGGCATCTGATTGCAATAATAGTGCAATCGATTGGCCGAAATGCAGCGCTAACTTGTGTACTTGCTTACCTGTTGCTAAGTGAGCTAACACTTCGTCTTCTTTCAAATCCTGCTGCTTAAAACGCACAATTCCGCCTTCATCAGCTTCAGATTTGAGCTCGGCTTCGTCTTGCATTTCAAAGGGTAATGGTGCGCTGCCAAGTTTTAACCATTCAGTTAAATTGGATTCGACTGGCGCTTTAAAACTCAGTGGGATCACAGGTAAACTGCCGAGAGCTTTACGTAATAACGCTAATAATTCTTCGGCCTTAGTGGCACTTGAACTATCAACGAGGATCATTTCTAGCTCAGGTAAAATCAAGGCGTGGGTTTGGCTTCGGCGCGAAAAAGCGCGTGGCAGTAGGCTAGTGATGATTTCATCTTTTAGCGCATCTTTTTCTTTTTTCGCCAGTTTACGATTTTCTTCATCTTCAATGAGAGCCACTTTTTCTTCTAAGGCTTCTTTGATGACTTGGCCTGGCAGAATTTTCTCTTCTTTAGTCACGCAGATCAGATGGCGATTGTCAGCGCTATGGACCAAAGAACTGCCTTTTTTGCCTAACGCATTTGAGAAACCAAATTTACTGACATCTTGGCTTGAGCAGGGGGAGAAAGTGAAATCGGCCAACGCAGTTTCTAGCGCTTCGGTTTCGACGGCAAAAGGTTTATTGAAACGATAAAGAGTAAGATTTTTAAACCACATAAGAGGCGCCCATTGAAAATTAAAGTGGCAGTTTACGGCATAGTTTGGGCGGGGTAAACCTGTGTTCAATAGCTGATTTTTAACGGAAGATCAGAATTCATTAAACTGTAACATAATAATTAGCTTAGCTGCAGCCTGCATTTTTACTGGGTTTTATGCCTGGCTTCTCGTCAGTTTTTTTGCACACCAACGTTAATGGTCACAATTGAAATAAAATTGAAACACATTCATTGCAAACTTTCGGTCGTTCCAAACCAATAACCAAGACGAACATAACGTCGAAAGGATTAAATGATGAACGTTTTTTGTAAAACTCTACTTGCTTCTGCGCTAGCTTCTGCAACTCTGGCTTCAGCTAATGCCGCTGAGCCACTGACTGTTTATGGTAAGTTGAATGTCACTGCTCAATCAAATGATGAGAAAGGTGATGCTACAACAACTATTCAAAGTAATGCTTCTCGTTTTGGTGTGAAGGGTGATTTCGAACTGTCTAGCTCGTTACAAGCCTTCTATACTATTGAATATGAAGTTGATACTGGCGCTGAGACTAGCAACAACTTCACAGCCCGTAATCAATTCGTCGGCCTGAAAGGCTCCTTTGGTTCGTTCTCTGTGGGTCGTAACGACACCCTGCTGAAAACCTCTCAAGGTGGCGTTGACCAATTCAACGATTTATATGAAACTGGCGACATTAAAGTCCTGTTCAAAGGCGAAAACCGTTTAAGCCAAACGGCAACTTATTTAACACCTTCATTTGGTGGTTTCGTCTTCGGCGCAACCTATGTGGCGGAAGGCGATGCCAATCAACAAGGTCAAGACGGCTTCAGCTTAGCGGCCATGTACGGTGACGCTAAACTGAAAGAATCAGCTTTCTATGCGGCTATCGCTTACGATTCAGATGTTAAAGGTTATGAAATTATTCGTGCTACGGTACAAGGTAAAATCGCTGGTTTCACCTTAGGTGGTATGTACCAGCAGCAGGAAGAGACCTATAAAGACGAACTGCCGGTGACGACTGATAGCGTTAACGGTTACCTGTTCAGTGCGGCTTATGATATCAAGGCAGTCACTTTGAAAGCACAATTCCAAGATATGGAAGACAAAGGTGATTCATGGTCAGTGGGTGCCGATTACAGCTTAGGTAAGCCAACGAAATTATTAGCTTTCTACACTAATCGTTCATTCGAAGCTTCTTCTGATGATGACAAATACATTGGTGTTGGTTTAGAACACAAATTCTAAATCCGGTATCAAGGTTTAATTAAGGAGGCATGCAGCCTCCTTTTTTATTGCCATAAACAAACAGTTATATAAACTCATTATGACAAATATCGCTACTATATGGCTTGCGCGGTGCGCTTATTCATAAATCTGTAATAAAAATGACTAATAATAACCGTGTTGACATTCACTGACAGAAAATCACTTATGACTGCAAGGATATTGATAGTAGAAGACGAGTTAGCCATCCGCGAGATGCTGACTTTTGTAATGGAACAGCATGGGTTTACGACCTCTGCGGCGGAGGATTTTGATTCGGCCATTGCGCTGCTAAAGGAGCCTTACCCCGATCTGATTTTATTGGATTGGATGTTTCCTGGCGGAAGTGGTATTCAACTGGCGAAACGCTTGAAACAAGATGAGTTTACCCGCCAAATTCCGATCATAATGTTAACCGCCCGTGGTGAAGAGGAAGATAAAGTCAAAGGCCTCGAAGTCGGCGCCGATGATTACATCACTAAACCCTTTTCCCCTAAAGAGCTGGTCGCCCGTATTAAGGCCGTATTGCGCCGCAGTGCTCCTACCCGTTTAGAGGAAACCATTGATGTGCAAGGTTTACTGCTCGACCCCGTGAGCCACAGGGTGAGTGTGGGTGAGACGGTACTCGATATGGGGCCTACTGAGTTTCGCTTATTGCACTTTTTTATGACGCACCCAGAACGTGTCTATAGCCGCGAACAGTTGCTCGACAATGTATGGGGCACCAATGTGTATGTGGAAGACAGAACCGTCGATGTGCATATTAGACGTCTTCGTAAAGCCGTTGAAGAATCTGGACATGATCGTTTGATCCAGACTGTTCGTGGTGCAGGTTATCGTTTTTCAACACGCATATAGTGCCGAATAAGAGATAGGCACAAGTTGGCTTTTAGGCTATCTTGTGCTCCTCCTATTTAGCCTGATGTCTGGGTTTATCTATGTCTCACTCTTATTCAGGGTATCGGTTATTTACGCGCTTGGCAGTTTTTCTACTGCTTTGTTTGCTAATTGGTTTATTGGTTGGGAGCCCCCTCTGGATACTCACTATTGGTCTGCTCGGTCTAGTGTTGTGGCATTATCGCCAATTAGCACGGCTTAACTTTTGGTTATGGCGGGATAGAAAACTCACGCCGCCGCAGGGCAGTGGGAGCTGGGAAGGGATATTTAACGGCATTTATCGCCTCCAAGGGAAGAATCGCCGCCGTGTTGGGCAATTAGCCGCGCTGTTGGCCCGATTCCGTCAAGGCGCTGAAGCGCTGCCCGATGCCGCTGTGGTGCTTGATTCTGAGCATAATATTTTATGGTGTAATAAGTTAGCGCAACTGATTCTCGGTTTTGTGTGGCCGCAGGATAATGGTCAACGAATCGATAATTTAATCCGCCATCCTGATTTTTCCGCTTATATCAAAAGTGCACAATATAAAGAACCGCTGGAGTTACCTTCGCCTGTATCGGATAAGCGTTTACTTGAAATCCGTATCATGGCTTATGGTGACAGACAATTGTTATTAATTGCGCGGGATATTACTCGTATACGTCAGCTAGAGGGAATGCGTAAAGAGTTTGTCGCTAATGTGTCGCATGAATTAAAAACGCCGCTCACTGTGCTACAGGGTTACCTCGAAATGATGCAAAGCATGGCTGAGCCTGATTCGATGAACGTCAAGCCGTTAGCATTGATGCAGCAGCAGACACGACGAATGCAATCTATGGTCGAACAGCTATTGATGTTATCGCGAATTGAAGATGCGGCTGATATTAACCTCGAAAACACTGTGAATATGACGCAGTTGATGGAGGTGCTCAAGGAGGAAGCTAAGGCGCTGGCACAAGATAAGTATGAATTGAGTTTCTATTGTGAGCCTGGACTTGATTCTCACGGCAATGAATTACAGCTGAGAAGTGCCTGTTCTAACTTGATTTCTAATGCGATTCGTTACACAGAACCTGGCGGGAAAATTACAGTGCAGTGGTGCAGTGTGGCTACGGGTGCCATCTTTAGCGTAACGGATACGGGTGAAGGTATTGCGGCTCAGCATATTGGTCGATTAACGGAACGCTTTTATCGGGTAGACAGTGCGCGCTCAAGGCAAACCGGTGGTAGTGGTTTAGGTTTAGCGATAGTAAAACATGCGCTTAACCACCATCACAGTAAGCTTAAAATCAGCAGTGAAGTCGGTAAAGGCAGTACTTTTAGCTTTATTATCCCTTTGCATCTTATCGAACGTAAGAAATAGTATGTGTGAGTGAAATATTTACAATAAATAATAAAAACAGGCCATTAGGGCCTGTTTTTATTTCTAGGTTTATTGAGTCTTTATTATACCAATAGTATTAAATATCTGTTCATTCAGCGGGGATTCAACGCGCTTTAGACAAGGCGAAGGCTTGAAGGCAGAGTGGTGCTCTGTCGAAAGCCTTTAACGCAGTATAAAGCGCGTTGCCATGCCGTTAACATCAGCCGCCCTTCGGGAGCCACACAGGCATCCCACTCCGGTGTTGCATGAATGACCATTTCTGCGTCAATGCGCCTTGGATTGAAATGCCTGTGAGGCTCTGAACTGATTAGATATTTAATGTGATTGGTATTAATGACAGAAAAAAGCGATAAATAGTGCATTGTCATTTAAGTGTCATATCACGGACATAGAATTGTCATTGTAGCGATTGATACTGGCTGCGTCTGAAGAAACTTAAGTTACAAATTAGTTAGCTTACTACTGGAGCACATAATGAAACTGAAAAAGCTTGTCGGCGCGATTACTCTAACAGCCGCTGGTGTATTCTCTGCCACTGCGATGGCATCGATTGATCCATCTTTGCCTACTTATGAAAAAGCGAGCGGTGTATCTGGCAACTTATCATCTGTAGGGTCAGATACCTTAGCCAACATGATGACACTTTGGGCAGAAGAATTTAAACAAATGTACCCTAACGTCAACATTCAGATCCAAGCGGCGGGTTCTTCTACTGCGCCACCAGCGTTGACTGAAGGCACTTCACAGTTCGGTCCTATGAGCCGTAAGATGAAGCCTAATGAAGTTGAAGCGTTCGAAAAGCATTTTGGTTATAAGCCAACTGCGATTCGTGTTGCTATCGATGCTTTAGCCGTATTCGTGCACAAAGATAACCCAATCAAAGGCTTAAGCGTTGAGCAAGTTGATGGCATTTTTTCTTCAACTCACAAATGTGGTAGCAGTGACATCCAACGTTGGGGCGATTTAGGCTTAGACGGTAACTGGTCTGCCAAAGACGTTCAACTTTACGGTCGCAACTCAGTATCGGGCACTTACGGTTACTTTAAAGAGCACGCGCTTTGTAAAGGTGACTTTAAAGCTAACGTAAACGAGCAACCTGGTTCAGCTTCTGTTGTGCAATCTGTTTCTCAATCTTTGAATGCGATTGGCTACTCAGGTATCGGTTACAAAACTGCAGGTGTTAAAGCTGTTGCCATCGCTAAGAAAGGTAATGAGTTTATCGAAGCTACAGCTGAAAACGCGGCTAATGGTACTTACCCACTATCACGTTACTTATACGTTTACGTGAACAAGCAACCAAACAAAGACTTAGCACCAATGGAAAAAGAATTCCTGCGTTATGTGTTGTCTAAGCAAGGTCAGCAAGTGGTAGAGAAAGATGGCTATGTGCCAGTGCCTAATAGCGTAGTTGCTAAAGATTTAGAGCAAGTAGGTATTCGCTTGTAAGTCAAATGGCTTGTTAATTAAGGACCTCTCAGGAGGTCCTTTTTGTTTTTGTGGTTTTAAATGTGTGATGATGTCAGGTTTAGACCAAATTAAAGACATAAAAAAGCAACCTAAGTAGGTTGCTGTAAATTCCAATTCGGAATCTTGGGATTCGATGATATCTTCGAGTGGGTGAGTGAACTTTTTTGGCGATGAAATTTCCGTCACAAACCTGTTTTTCCTGTTCGTTAACTCATAGGGCAAGTATTAGAAATAGGGTTAATTGTCCATAACTGAGATGAAAAGGGCAAAACGGGGATTTTTGGAAATGTTACGAAAAAATTTCTAAAAACTGTCATTCCTATGGCTGCACATAAGCAGTCAAAAAATTTTAGGTTCTGTAATTTATTGAAATTTAATATTAAAAAGTGAATCGCGGTCTCTCCGCAGGAGATGGTTCGCGATATTAACGAAAATTATCTGAAATTAATAAATCATTATAAAACATGTTGTTAAGTGTATTTTATGTGGTTTTGACATTAACTCAAATTACTGTATTTTAGTCTAAATTAATCCCTATAGTGTCACATAGGCTGCATAGGATTTAAGGCTAAGCCATTATGAACATTGAAACAAGCTTCACAAAACGTGCTTTCGAACAGCTCTGAATCGGTCAAAAATGCTTCAGAATTGCGGATTTCGGCCATAGAGACTCAATTAATGGCTTAATCTTAGATGTTTTTCCATCGGGAAAAAAGGTTTTTCGCTTTCGCCGCAAGCATTTAGGTAAAGACGTCACAGTGACGATCGGGGAGTTCCCGCATTTAACCATAGAGAACGCCCGTAAACAGGCCAAGCATATTGCCGTAGACTTGGCTGAAGGGGTGAATCCGAATGAGGCAAAGCGCCTTGCAAAACAAGAGGCTGAGCGCAAAGAAGCTCTGTCGATCAGCGTTCAACAGTTGTTTGATTCCTTCGAAGCTGAGTTTATGGTCAAAATCAAAACGGGTGAGCGGCGACTCAATTCCCTTAAGGATATTCAATCCACATGGAAGAACCACATTCAACCGCGCATTGCTCATTTACCCGTTGAAAGCATCACCGCTGTCGAAGCTGAAAACCTGCTTAAGCTGATTATCACCAAAAACTCTGCCGCTGTGCGTAACAAATGCCTGACCTTGCTCAAGTCGATGTTCAATGAGCAACAAATCAATCCCTTTGGCCGCATCAAAAAATTGGCGGCGGTGAAGCGTGAACGGATTTTAAATCAGCATGAGGTGAGGGCATTACTTGAGTCGTTAGAATTTGAGCCGCCACTTTACCGTGATGTTGTCATGTTATTGCTGTTAACAGGGCAGCGTAAAAGCTGTGTGTTTAGCATGGAGTGGCGCGAGATAGATCACCAGCGCGGGGTGTGGATTATCCCGACCAGTAAGATTAAATCGAAAAAGCCCCATGCGGTGCCATTAACCAAAGAGGTGATGGCGATTCTTGAACGCCGAAGCCATGAAGCCGCTCACGGCGTTAAATATGTGTTCCCTGCCGAACGTAGTCATTCAGGCCACATCACCGAAAATGCGGGTAAGGGAAGTTTCTGGTATCGCATTACTGAACGGGCAGGGCTGCGAAGCCCTGAAAAGTCAGCGACAGCAAAAGAGGATAATGTCACTATCCATGACTTAAGGCGAACCATCGCCAGTTGGAGTGTGATGCGCGGTGGCAATATTCAAACGACAAGTAAGTTGTTAGGGCACAGCGATATCAGTATCACAGCTAGCACTTATGCCCACTTAGATGTTGAGAATGTCAGGGCAGAGCTTGGGATCACCACGGCACAGCTATTGGGGACTTATGTTCAAGAGTCGAGGGTTGATAAGCTGGTGAGGGAAATTGAACAGCTCTCTCTTGAAGAAAGGAAAGAGCTGCTTATTAGATTAAATTGAGGATTTTTTACTTTTATTCGTTACTCGATTGAACGGTTTGAATTTATGCTTAATTGTTGATCTTGCACTACTTAAATGACCATCTTGAAGTAATGCTACAATACCAAGGAAAATAAATACTCCACCAAATAAATAACCCATAAACGAAATGAAAAAATTATCAGATTTAGAATGTGTTACCATCATAATAATGATTCCGATGCTTGCTGATAATATGTATGCACCTATTAGTTTTATGTGCTCATAAAGTCTTGCTGAGTTTCTTGAATATTTTTCTACATATCTGAAAGAGTCTTTTTTTTCTGAGATTTCGATATATCTTGCTTGATCACTATAAGCTTTCAGATGATTAAATGCGTGGGGTGTATTAATGAACCATTTACTTTCATCCAATGTGAGGTTTCTACTTATTAAACAACTAAATGCTACGCAGATTACAGGAAAGTTTTTGTCAGATGGTTCGTCAAGGTATGTTTTAATTTCTTTATAAATTTCGAACTTCTTAAGCCTACCTGTGCTTTTTTGTGCGAAAAGATGAGATAAAGTTAACGCTATACCAAAAATAGCAGCCAGTCCTCCAATCAATTTTGTAACAATATCAATGTATTCCATTTTTAATTCCAAATTAAATTACAGTGTATAGTTAAAACAATCCTGATATTTCTTAAAAGAGTGCATTGCATGTGCAGTAACTAACGGATTCTGAGTCATTTGTGCCCAAAAGTACCCTGTAATTCCACAAAGCTGATTAGAGTTTTTAAGTACATTTTCAAGTAATGGGATTGGATATCCTTTACTCTTACGACTGATAGCGTGGATGCCGCCATGTATGTAAGAACTGAGCGGCTTATAAGAGTTGTCTTTAAATTCAAGTAACGGCTGAAGAGCATTTGGAGGCGCTTTTCCCTCCATTGATTTCATCATGTCTCCAACCATAGGTATTGAATTTCCTGCCTGAGCTGAGTCGCTGTTAAGCTCTGCAAGTAATTTATCAACCATGTTGTCTGATGCGGCAAAAATAAGCCAATGTGCCCTTACTAGAGATTCGTACTGAAGTCTTAATAGGCCTAAAGCGGAGGTGAAGGCATGTGAGTGCATAAGGATCTTAATGCTCTGCGCATGTTCCATCGAAACAGCACACAGGATGCGTGCTCCCTCTGTGCGCTTTGATGGTTGAGCTTCTGGATTAGATAGAAGCCCATAAACAAAGTTTTCGTACTCGGCAGAGCGTAACAGTAGCTGATCCATGCTTTTTAAATTCTTTTTAAACAGTTGGTTGAGTAAAGTCTACTCATTATTGATTTTTGAAGCAATGCAGAACAATAAGTGGCTATCAGTCTTTGTGCATCTCTAAGTGATGCGCTGTGGTAATATTCAAACTACCAATAAGTTACTCCGCCATAGTCCTCTGCCGTTAGGCAAATATTTAAAAAATAGCCTGTATCACAGCAAGCACCTATGCCCACTTAGATGTTGAGAATGTTAGGGCTGAGCTTGGGATCACCACGGCGCAGCTGTTGGGGACTTATGTTCAGGAGTCAAAGGTGGATTGGTTGGTTAGAGAGATTGGGAAACTCTCGCCGGCAGAGCTACGAGAGTTAAGGGAGAGAATGTAAAAAACTAAAACGTTATAAATAAATTTGGCTATTGCAGTGCCCTTTTATTTTTTACAAATAAGAGAGGACGTTATTAGAGCCCATGTACTGTTCTAAGTAATTTTTGTGTTTATTACACCCTCAAGGCCTTGGGCACTAAGCTTATAGGCACCAGTTATTTCAAGACGGCCTGAATATTCATCAGATCTGAAACCTCCAATGATGTTTTTTTCACCGAGGAACGTCCATACAACTTTAAGTTTGTTTGAGTCCAAATATTCTAAAAATAACCGTTTATTTACTAACAAATAAGCCTTGTCTTTGACTGCAATTGACGGACTGAAACAGCATAGTTCATTATTTTGATTTACAAACTCGGCAACATTCTTAGTTGGCTTTAAACCCATGCCGTTGTATATGAAGGAAGATGGCTTCAAAATATTTAGGGAACCTTCTATAGAGCCATCAATACCTTTTTCCCATAAATAATTACAAGTTGTTAAGATAACTTCAATTTTATTATTGCTTTCTCCTTTTAAATCTATTTCATGGTGCTCCAAACCACCATAATAATAGTTATTAAAATATTGGTGAGCTTTAGACCAATAGTATTCACGGTCAAAAACTTGGTATCTGTCAGAGGCTTCTGGCATCCATCTACCCATAAAGTCTTGCTTGGTAGACCATGCATACAAGTTTTGACATTCGTCTTCTGACACAATGTAACTTCTAATGTGGTAATACATTCTTTTGTGAGGGTGCTCCCACTGTTTTTTTCCTAGAACTTTGGGTTCTGCCCACTCAGGATACCCCTCTAGTACCAGCCACTCTTGATTGTTGTTATCAACAACCGAAATTAATGCTTCAGGGTTTGGCAGATCGTTATGATCGTGAATCCATTCTTTGTCACTTATTGCCCAGTTTTCGTGTTGTTCAGTTAGCCACCATTTAGTTTCTGTGGACTCATCTTCCCATTCGGAATATCTAAGAAGCATTGAGGGATCAATATCCCGAACAAATGGTTGCCAAGTACCTTGATAAGGTTCGGTATTATTCTCTTGCCATCCTTGATCAGATTTCATGACACAGTTATCAGAAACTCGTGCTAATACTTCATGTAAAGCTATCCATTGGTACTTTTTACCAATACGTTCACTACTTGAAGTTCGGCCTCTACCTGAGCCTATTCTGCTATCAAATTCGCCGTGCAACTCGGCGTTATACCCATATTTTTCGAATATCCACTCCACTGCTATATTACTAAGTTCGTCAGGATTTACATCCCAAGCTCTAAGGGCTGATTGAAAGGTATATCGACCAAAATCACCATAAGCACAAAGACCCCGTCCGTACTCAGTGGTCATTGAACTTAAAATATTATTTTGGGAGTAGAGGTATCTTTTGTTCTTGTCAAAGTCTAATTTATATTTTGTATCAAGTTCCTCATTCGTTGGGAAGCTAGTGGGGAAATTACTTTGATATGGTGGACGGCAC
Source organism: Shewanella sp. SW1 (assembly GCF_025653545.1). Lineage (NCBI taxonomy): Bacteria > Pseudomonadati > Pseudomonadota > Gammaproteobacteria > Alteromonadales > Shewanellaceae > Shewanella > Shewanella sp. SW1. Next base: position 433,478 of record NZ_JAKKSG010000001.1, read on the forward strand.
TTATTTATGTTGATACTTAGATCTTTGCACAAATGTTGTGCGTATTCGATAACTCCACGGGCATAGTCACGAAGTAAGATATGCGGGTACACTTCACTTTCTGTATCAAAGATTGTGATAAAAACGTAATTTGCTAATGATTTGAGGGAAGCTTTATCCGTGCTTAACAATGCACAGCCGTAGGCTGTCGCAAATAGACGTTCATATATGTATGGATCGTTTACACCTTCAAATTCGGTTAATACATCAATTAATATACCGATATTATTATTTAACAAGCAAACTAGCGCTTTTGTTGCTTCGTCACGAAGTTTTCTGTCGGTACTAGGGTCTGTTGATCTTTCGAGAGTAATTTTTAGACAGCATGGCAAGACGTTATAATTTGCTTCGCCAAAAGTAACCATAACCTCAAGCCATGCCAAGACTTATGCTAACCGATGCACGCTGGGAAAAGCTATTTCATTTAATGAAAAGCACAGGCCGTGTTTATGACAAACCTGAACATAGACAAACATTCGAAGGTATTCTTTACCGCCTTAGAACAGGTATCCCTTGGCGAGATTTACCTAAA